>WHSO01000073.1 GCA_009380075.1 Alphaproteobacteria bacterium
AATCCTTCTTCGGCGTCTTGTCCATTGTCTTGTCTATCGTCATGGCGGCGATTGTCGCGCATCGCACTGCGCGCCCCAAGCGGTTTCGCTCCGCCGCGGCTGTTCAGGGCGCCTGCGATCGGCTAACGTCCGGGCCATGCCGCCACGGCCTGACCGCCCCCGCACCGTGTTCCACATCGCCGCCGCCGAGGACTGGCGGCGCGCACGGGAATCCGGGGCTTACGCCGGCTCGGCCCGGTGCCGCCGCGACGGCTTCATCCACATGTCCACCGCCGCGCAGCTCGCCGGGACGCTCGCGCGCTTCTTCGCGGGACGCGACGATATCGTGCTGCTCGCCGCCGATGCGGAATCGCTCGCAGCCGGTCTGCGCTGGGAGGACGTTCCCGGCGCCGGCACCTTCCCGCATTACTACGGCACCTTCGAGGTGACGCGGCTTCGTGACCTTGGCCCCGTCACCCTCGATCCCGACGGCCGCCATGTCCTGCCGGACACCGTGCATGAGCGGGGGACGCCGGCGTGATCCCGTGGCCGATCCTGCGCCGGGTCCTGTTCTGCCTGCCCGCCGAAACGGCCCATGACCTCACCATCGCCGGGTTGCGCGCCGGGCTCGGCCCCCGCGCCCGCGCCCAGGTGGACCCGGTGCTGGCGCTGCGGCTGTGGGGCAAGTTCTTCGCCAATCCCCTCGGCCTCGCTGCCGGTTTCGACAAGGACGCCCGTGTCATGGCCGCCGTGGGCGCGCTCGGCTTCGGCTTCGTCGAGGTCGGCACGCTGACGCCGCGGCCGCAGCCGGGCAATCCGCGCCCGCGCCTGTTCCGGCTCCGGGAGGACCGCGCGGTGATCAACCGGCTGGGCTTCAACAACGGCGGCGCGGCGGCGGCGGCGGAACGGCTCGCCGCGTTCCGCGTCCGCCATGCGGGCGCCATCGTCGGCGTCAACATCGGGCGCAACAAGGATTCGGCCGACGCCGTGGCCGATTATGCCGAAGCGGCGCGGGTGCTTGGCCCTCACGCCGATTACCTCGTCGTCAACGTGTCCTCGCCCAACACCCCGGGCCTGCGCGACCTGCAGGGGACGGACGCGCTGGCCGAACTGGTGCGCGCCGTGCGCGCGGCACGGGGGGCGACGGCGTCACCGGTGCTGGTCAAGATCGCGCCCGACCTCGCCGACGGCCAATTGTCGGACATCTGCGCGCTGGCGCGGTCCGGCGGCATGGACGGGCTCATCGTCGCGAACACGACGCTGGCGCGCCCGGAAAACCTGCGCAGCGCGCACCGTAACGAGGCGGGCGGCCTGTCTGGTGCACCGCTGATGGCGCCGTCCACCCGGCTGCTGGCGGAGGCCTTCGCCGAGCTCGGCGGGCGGGTGCCGCTGGTCGGTGTCGGCGGCGTCGCCTCGGCCGCCGATGCCTATGCCAAGATTCGTGCCGGGGCGAGCCTGGTGCAGCTCTATTCGGCGCTCATCTACGAAGGGCCCGGCCTGCCCCGGCGCGTCCTCGAGGGCCTGGTCCAGAGGCTGCGGGCCGACGGCTTCGCCTCGGTCACCGATGCGGTCGGCGCCGGGTGACCCTCACGAATTGTTAACCATATTTCAAGACCTTGGCCGCAAGGTCGCGGTGCCGGATCCTGTCCGGCCCCCTTGGAAGCGCGGGCCCGTTGCCCGCCCGACGTGCCGGAGTCTGCGTGCTGAAGCATGGCCTGATCGCCTGCAGCTATATCGTCCTCGCCGTCGCGGTGGCCCTGGTGCTGCCCGTCCTCGTGCCGGAGGTGACGCCCGCGGTCGGCGCCGTCGCCGGCGGCGTGACACTGGTGGCGGGCGCCCTCGCCCATGAATCATGGGCAAGGGTCGAGGCGGTGGAGCGCAACGAAAGCCGCCTGTTCCGGCTGCGCGGCGTGCTCGACCGCGTGCGCACGGAGAACCTGCGCTTCGGCGGCGTCATCGCCGCGCTCACCGGCGGCGGCGAACCGCGGAAGGCGACGGACCTCGACCGCGTGGTGTCCGAAGTGCGGGTGCTGCAGAAGCTGATCGAGCAGCTCTCCCCCCGGCGCCCGCGGGAAGCGCCCGCACGGTCGGGCGAGGGCGTTTCGGGCGAGGGCGACGCCGAGGACGGGCGTATCCTCGACATCGTGCGCGAGGGGCTGAAGCGGGACCGGGTCGATCTCTACCTGCAGCCCATCGTCGCCCTGCCGGAGCGCAAGGCGCGGTTCTACGAGTGTTTCTCCCGCATCCGCGCCGCGGACGGCAGCCTCGTGCGGCCGGAACAGTACATCGCCATCGCCGCTCGCGAGGGTCTGGTCGGTGCCATCGACAACCTGCTGCTGTTCCGTTGCGTACAGCTCGTCCGCCGGGCCCAAAAGGCCGACGGGAACGTCGGGTTCTTCTGCAACATCTCCGCGAGGACCCTGAAGGACCGCGCGTTTTTTTCCGACTTCGTCGACGTCATGGCCGCGAACGCCAAACTCGCGCCCAACCTGATCTTCGAATTCAGCCAGGACGACGTTGAATCCAGCCGCGCGGAAATGGAGGAGTATATTTTCCGTCTCGGCCGTCTCGGCTTTTCGTTCTCCATCGACCGGGTCCACGACCTGACGCGGCTCGACATTCCCGCCCTCGCCAAGCGGCGGTTCCGGTACATCAAGATCGACAGCGCCCAGATGCTCCAGCGCAAGGCGGTGGCGGATGGTTTCGGGGCGGAAGGCGGGGGCACCGCCGTCATCGAGATCAACGTCGCTGCGCTCAAGCGCGTGCTCCAAGCGTACGGGATCGAGTTGATCGCCGAAAAAATCGAATCGGAGGACGACCTGGCCGAGCTCCTCGGCCACGGGATCGATTACGGCCAAGGCTACCTGTTCGGCGTGCCCAGTCCCTCCCGGGACGCTTGAGCCCGGAGCCGGGCCTCGCAGGGGCCTTCACAGGCAGGTCCGGACGTGGCACAAGGGCGGCGCCCCATCATCCCGTTCGACCGACGTGTCCGCCATGACCGCACCCACCCCCGTCCCCGTCTTTCCCGGCATCGGCGCGCTTATGGACCGCTATGACGGCGTCATCCTCGACCTCTGGGGCGTGGTCCACGACGGGCACGAGCCCTATCCCGGCGCGACAGAGACGCTTGCCCGGCTCCGGGATTCGGGCAAGGCGGTGGTGATGCTGTCCAACGCGCCCCGCCGCTCGTCCGGGGTCATCGACGCCATGACGGCGATGGGCATCAACCGCGCGCTCTATACCGATGTGCTGTCGTCGGGGGAACTGGCCTGGCGGGCGCTCAGGGACCGGCCGGACGCTTGGCTCCGCGCCCTCGGGGACCGCTGCCTGCATATCGGGCCGGAGCGCGACCTCGGCCTTTTCGACGGGCTGGAGCTTACCCGTATCGACGCTCCGGCCTTCGACGCCTTCATCCTCAATACCGGGCCGTGGCGCGACGAGGAGACTCTCGCCGACTACGAGGACATTCTCGCCGCCTCCGCCGAACTCGGCCTCAGGATGATCTGCGCCAACCCGGACATGGAAGTGATCCGCGGCGGCCGCCGCATCATCTGCGCCGGCACCCTGGCCGCGCACTACGCCGAACTGGGCGGTGACGTGCGGTCCTTCGGCAAGCCGTATCCGGAAACCTACGAAGCCTGTCTCGCGCTGATGGCGATGGGCGATGGGGCGCGTCTCGTGGCCATCGGCGATTCCTTCGCGACCGACATGCGCGGCGCCAATGCCGCCGGCATCGCCGCCGTATTCGTCACCTCCGGCATTCACGGTGCGGGGCTGGGGCTTGCCTACGGCGAAGTGCCGGACGGCGCACGGCTGGCGGCGGCGGCGGCAGCGGCCGGCGTTCGCCTGTCCGCGGCGGTGCCCGCATTCCACTGGTAGCGGCCGTTCCCGCCGCGCGGCGCAAGGGAGAGAGTGATGAATGGGCATGCAGGGCTCGTCTCGTTGATAATTACGTTGGTGGTGGCGGCGTTGATGGTCGGCTCCTGTGTGCTGATCCACTACGAGACGCTGCGCACCGCATCGGTTCTGATGCGGAAGCTGACGATCCGCCCGCGCGCCCGCATTCTGTTCGTCATGGCGGCGGCCTTCGTCGCCCATTCGCTCGAGGTCTGGTTCTGCGCGCTGATTTTCTTCGTCATCGGCGACCTGGCCGGGATGGGCGGGATGGGCGACATCGCCGGCACGTTCGCAGGCGGGTTCTACGATTACCTGTACTTTTCCACCGTCAGCTACACCTCGCTGGGAATCGGCGATCTGTACCCGACCGGGGTCCTCCAACTCCTGACCGGGGTCGAGTCGCTGATCGGACTGGTCATGATCGCCTGGACCGGCTCGTTCACCTATCTCGCCATGGAGAAATTCTGGAGCCTGCACCGTACGCGCACGGACTGACGGGGTGCCCGGGAAAACCCCGCTTTCATCCCGGGTTCCCAGCCGCTTCCGCCATCTACGGCGGGGCCGGGGCCTTGACGGGGGGCCGAAATCCCGTTAAACAGCCGCTTCCGCGCATGGGCCCCGCCCCGGAGCCCGCGCCGTCCGATCGAAAAATTGCGGGAAATCGTCATGTCTCGTCGCTGCCAGATCACCGGCAAGAAAGTGCTGACCGGCAACAAGGTGAGCCACGCCAACAACAAGTCGCGCCGCCGTTTCCTGCCGAACGTGCAGTACACCTCGCTGCTCAGCGATACGCTGGGCGAAATGGTTCGCCTGCGGGTTTCCGCCAACGGCATTCGGACCATCGAAAAGGCCGGTGGGCTCGATGCCTATCTCAAGGCGACCCCGATCGGCAAGCTGGAGTTGGAAGCGGCCAACGTAAAGCGCCGGATCGCGCGCAAGGCCCTGGCCGGCTGACCACGTCCCCCGGGAGAGGGATCGAGGCCCGCCCCTTGGGCGGGCCTTTTTCTTTGCCTAGCGTGCGGGCGCGGACTGGTGACGGGGCCGGGGACGCGCGACGGCGCGCCCCCGGTGACGGGCATAAAGCGTCCTGCGGTCAGCCGAGATTGGCCTTCAGGAACGCCACCGTGCGCTGCCATGCCTGCTTGGCGGCGGCGGCGTTGTAGCGTTCGGGATTGGCGTCGTTGTTGAAGGCGTGCTTGGTGCCCGGGTACTGGTGCATCTCGACCGACTTGCCGGCTGCCTTCAGGCCCTTGACGTAGGCGTCGATGCCCTTGTTGACGTTCTTGTCGTCGCTGGCGTAGTGCAGCATCAGCTTGGCGTTGATCTTGTCGAGATCCTTGGTCGGCTGGCGCCCGTAATAGGCGACCGCCGCCTTCAACTGCGGATCGGCGACCGCCAGCATGTTGGTGCGCTGCCCGCCCCAGCAGAATCCGACCGCGCCGACGTTGCCGCTGGAATTCGCGTGGGAGCCCGCGAAGCGCGCGGTGGCAACGAGGTTCTTCACCACATCGCCGCCCTTGAGCGTACCGATCATGTCGCGGGCCTTGTCGCGGTCCTTCGGCGTGCCGCCGATCGGGGTCAGCATGTCCGGCGCCACGGCGAGGAAGCCCTCTGCCGCGAGACGGCGGGCGATGTCGCGGATGTGGTCGGTCAAGCCGCGGTTTTCATGGATGACCACGACGGTGGGGAGCTTTCCGCCCGCTTTCGGACGCGCCACGTAGGCCTTCATGTCGCCGGCGCCCTTGAAGCTGACGGTTTCGGTGGCGAGACGCGGATCGTTTTCGGGAATCATTGCCGCCTCGGCGCCGGTGCCTTCGAGCAACGGCAGGATCGCGGCGGCGGCGGCGGCACCGCCCGCCGTCTTGGCCAGCTTGGTCAGGAACACGCGACGGGGTTCGGAACTGTGTACGTAGTGGTCGTAGATATCGAGAATTCTGTCGTCCATGTGATCTTGCCTCCTGTATGGAACCGGTCCCCCGGATCCGTGTGTGCGAGTCCCTTCTTTGCTTTTCCTGGTGGGCGCCCGTGGCACATAACCCGGCGTCATCCGGTACCGGCTGCGCGGACCATTCGGCCCGTCGATCGCGCCCAGACGCCCCCCGGCCGGGCCGGATTGTGGTGAAGGATTGTGACCGCATTGTGGCTCCCGGTGGCGCTGGAACCCGCGCTCAGTGCGGGATACGCGCTTCCACCGTGGGCAAGGCCTTTCCGAGAAATTCGCGCATGAGCGCGGTATCCTGCCCCGGCGCAAGGATGCAATCGGGCTAAGGTTTGACATGGGCGCGAAAGGATTCCCATAATCCGGGCGAAAAACAGTTTCCTATGCAGGGAGAACATCATGTTTCAAAAATTCATAAATCCGTCCGTGCGAACCGTGTTGGCGGCGTTCGGCATTGGCGTATTTGGCCTCGCCATAGCGGCAGTGCCGCAGGCCGCCCGGGCGGCCGATCCGTCCTGGCTCGACAAAGGTCTTCTGGAAAAGGCCAAGAAGGAAGGCGGCGTCCTGACCGTCTACGGGTCGATGAACGAGGAAGAGGCGCTGCCGTTCTGGAAGATCTTCGACGAGATCACCGGACTCAAGAGCACCTATGTGCGGGCGTCCGACGTCAAGCTGATGGCCCGCATTACCATCGAGAACCGGGCGGGCCAGCACAGCTGGGACGTGCTGCAGACCACGGCGGTCAACAAGCTGCCCAAGGAGTGGGTGGCGCAGGTCGAGCCGGCCATGGCCAAGGACATCCCCACCATCGCCAAGGATCCGGACAAGCGCTGGTACGGCGTCTACGCCAACTACAACGCACCCGCATTCAACACCAAGATGGTGAAGAAAGCGGACCTGCCGAAGACCTATGAGGATTTCCTCAAGCACCCCGAATGGAAGGGCAAGATCGCCATCGACAAGGGCGACAACGAATGGTTCAAGGCCATGACCATCCACTACGGCGAGGCCAAGGCGACCAAGCTTCTCCAGGAGATCAACGACAAGCTGGGACTCCGGATCGTCAGCGGCCACGGCGACCTGGCGCGCAACACCGGTTCCGGCGAGCACTGGATCTCGCTCAACAACTACGTCAACCTGTCGGTCCGCGTCGGGTTGCGCGGCAATCCCATCGACTGGTGGGTAATGGACCCGGTCGCGGTGTTCTATGGCCAGGTCGGAATCAGCAAGACCGCGCCCCATCCGTCGGCGGCCATGCTCGGCACCAACTTCCTGCTCAGCAAGGAAGGCCAGACGCAATTGGCCAAGTCGGGGCGTATCCCGACCCGGACCGACGTCACGCCCAATCCGACCGACGTTCTGGAACGGGTCAACAAGGCCAAGGTCGTTCCCGCGGTTCTGTCGTCCGCGGAAGAGCGGACCTGGCAGAAGAAGCTGGACGCCATCATCGGCGGACGCCGCCGCTAGCATCGTAACGCCGGATCAGCCAAGACCCATCGCGGGGACGGTGCGCCGTCCCCGCGACCGTTCAACGGAGCCATGCCCATGGCCACCGCCGAAACCGCATTACAGCCCCGCAAGAACGCGTTGCTCAAGTTCAGCGAATGGCTGACGCTGAGCCGCTTCATCCTGCTCTGTTGCGCCATCATCTGCGCCTGGCTGGTGTTCGTGCCGCTGGCGTCGCTGATTTTCGTCTCCTTCGCCGAAGACACGCCGGCGGGGCCGGGCGGTTTCACGTTCGAGAATTTCGTCAACGCCTATACCAAGCCCTACCTTGCCGACCTGTTCCTGACGTCGCTCGAATTCGCCGTGTTCTCCGCCGTGATCACGCTCCTCCTCGGTGCCGGGATCGCCTGGGTGGTGGAGCGTACCGACGCGCCCGGACGCAGCGTGTTCCACGCGCTGACGCTGATCGCCTTCGCCGTGCCGGGGCTGCTGATCGCGATGGCCTGGGCGCTGACGCTCAGCCCCAATATCGGCTGGGGAAACCGGGCACTGCAGGCGGTGTTCGGGCTCGAGGAACCGCCGTTCAACATCTATTCCATGGGCGGCATGATCTGGACGCTGTCGTCCCATTATTTCCCGCTGGCCTATCTGCTGATGGGGCCCGCCTTCCGCGTGCTCGACATCCGCATGGAGGAAGCGGCGATCGTCTCCGGCGCCAGGAACTGGCAGGTGGCGCGGCGGGTGACGATGCCGCTGTTGCGGCCGGCGATACTGTCGACGCTGCTGCTGATCTTCGTGCGCGCGATCGAGGCGTTCGAGGTGCCGTTGCTGCTCGGCCTGCCGTCGAAGATCTACGTCTTCACCACCGAAATCCGCTTCGCCATCGCCGAGGCGCCGCCGCAGTTCGGCTATTCCTCGTCGCTGGGATTGACGCTGCTGGTGATCTGCATTCTCGGCGTCTGGGCCTATCGCCGCGCGACACGCGATGCCGAGGCCTACGCCACGGTGACCGGCAAGGGTTACATGCCGACGCCGATCAAGCTTGGCCCCTGGCGCTGGCCGGTGACGATCCTGACGTCGATCATCTTCATCCTGTCGCTCGGCCTGCCGCTGTTCGCGCTGCTGTGGCAGTCGCTCTATTACAAAACCATTCCCAACGTCGATCTTCTGGCCGACTTCACCTGGCGCAATTACGGCTACATCTTCACTTATCCGGTGTTCCTGAACGCGTTGAAGAACAGCGCGATCCTCGGCGCGTCCTCAGCCACGCTGGTGGTCGCGCTCGGCTTCGTCATGGCCTGGATCGTGCAGCGCACCAACGTGCGCCATGCCTGGACGCTCGATGCCATGGCCTTCATCCCGATCGCCATTCCCAGCGTCATCATCGGCGCGTCGATCCTGTTCGCCTACCTCATCCTGCCGATCCCCATCTACAACACCCTGTGGATCCTGCTGATCGCCTACGTGACGATGTATCTGCCCTACGGCATGCGTTTCGCCTCGGGCGGCATCATCCAGATCCACAGGGAACTGGAGGAAGTGGCGGAAGTCGCCGGCGCGACGCTGATCCAGACCTTCCGCCGCGTTCTGCTGCCGTTGATGTCGCCGGCCCTGATCGCGGCCTGGCTCTATATCTTCGTCATGGGGGTGCGCGAGCTGACGGCGTCCCTGTTCCTGGCCGGGCCCCACACCCAGGTGCTGGGTACCATCAGCCTGACCATGTGGGAGGAGGGCGGCAGCTACGGCACCGTGGCGGCATTGAGCATCGTGCAGATCGTTCCGCTGGTCATGATCGTGGCGGTCATGCGGCTCATTGAAACGAAGATTTCCCGGCGGGGGTAGGCGCGCCGCCGGGATACGGGGGAGTTATCTATGCTGACGATTGAATCTCTCAAGAAGACCTTCATCACCCGGGACGGCGCGAAGGTGGCCGCCGTCGGCGGCGTGTCGCTGGAGGTGGACCAGGGCAGGCTCCTGACCCTGCTGGGGCCCTCGGGCTGCGGCAAGACGACGACCCTGCGCTCGGTCGCCGGACTTGAGAAGCCCGATTCGGGCCGCATCGTCATCGACGGCGAGGCCGTGTTCGATTCGACCAACGGCATCAACGTCCCGGCCAACCGGCGCGGGATCGGCATGGTGTTCCAGTCCTACGCCATCTGGCCGCACATGACGGTGTTCGAGAACGTCGCCTTTCCGCTGCGAGTCGCCCAGGACCGCCGCTACAGCCGCGCCGAAATCGAACGCGCGGTGGCGCGGGCGCTGGATATGGTGCGTCTGTCGGGCTACCAGAGCCGGTCGTCGACCCAGCTTTCCGGCGGCCAGCAGCAGCGCCTGGCGCTCGCCCGCGGGCTCGTGCGCGAGCCCAAGCTCCTGTTGCTCGACGAGCCGCTCAGCAACCTCGACGCCAAGCTGCGCGAGCAGATGCGCTTCGAGTTGAAGCGCCTGCAGCTCGAGTTGGGCATCACCACCCTTTACGTGACCCATGACCAGGCGGAAGCGCTCGCGCTCAGCGACGAGATCGCGGTGATGAACGCAGGGCACGTGATCCAGCGCGGCACGCCGTATGACATCTACCACCGGCCCAACAGCGAGTTCGTGGCGGGGTTCCTCGGCTCCACCAACTTCTTGCCGGGCAAGGTCGAAAGCGCCATGGGGGCCGACGGCACCGGCGTGGTGGGGACGCCCCACGGCCCGGTGAAATGTTCCTTCGCGCGTTCGGCGGCGGCCCGCCAGCAGGTGATGATCGTGATCCGGCCCGAGGACGTGCAGCTCGCGGCCGAAGCGCCGGTCGATACCACCAACACCTTCCAGGGCCGGATCGCCAACCGGGTCTTTCTCGGCGAGGTGATCGACTACCTGGTCGAGGTCGGCGGCGAGGAGTTGCGCGTTCGTGCCCGGCCCGAATGGGATTTCAACATAGGGACGCCGGTTCACATCATTCTGCCGCCGGCGAAATGCGTCGGCATCTCCGACGACAGGGGCGCGGCCGTGGCGCGCCAGCCGGAAGCCGTGGGCGCCTGAGGGCGGCCATCTCGGGGGTATTCGGAGCCGACGGGTAGCGACCCGCGTGGCGCCGTCGCCAAAGCCCCGGCGCCGGGGGGCGCCGGGTGCCCGTGGGTGCGTCAGATGATTGTTAGTGCGCGCGGGTGCGGGTGCGTGCGACGCCGCCACGGCGGCGGGCCCGATCTTCCTCGGGCACGAAGTCCTCGTCGAACAGCTCCGACAGCTTGTCCATCATTGTGCCGCCGAGCTGCTCGGCGTCGACGATGGTGACCGCGCGCTTGTAGTAGCGCGTCACATCATGGCCGATGCCGATGGCGACCAGTTCGACGGGTGAATAGTTCTCGATCCACTGGATGACGCGGCGCAGGTGCTGTTCCAGGTAGTTGCCGGGATTGACCGACAGCGTCGAATCATCGACCGGTGCGCCGTCGGAAATGACCATCAGGATGCGGCGCTGCTCGGGACGGCTGATCAGGCGGTTGTGCGCCCACATCAGCGCCTCGCCGTCGATGTTCTCCTTGAGAAGCCCTTCGCGCAGCATCAGGCCAAGGTGCTTGCGCGTCCGCCGCCACGGCGCGTCCGCCGCCTTGTAGACGATGTGCCGGAGATCATTGAGCCGGCCCGGCTTGATCGGCTTGCCCGCGGTGATCCAGCGCTCGCGCGACTGGCCGCCCTTCCAGGCCCGGGTGGTGAAGCCCAGGATCTCGACCTTCACCGCACAGCGCTCCAGCGTGCGGGCCAGGATATCGGCGCTCATAGCCGCCAGCGTGATCGGCCGTCCGCGCATCGAGCCCGAATTGTCGATCAGCAGGGTCACGACCGTGTCGCGGAACTCCATCTCCTTTTCCTGCTTGTAGGACAGGGGATAGAGCGGATTAGTGACGATGCGGTGCAGCCGGGCGGCGTCGAGCATGCCCTCGTCGAGGTCGAACTCCCAGGCCCGCGATTGCTTCGCCATGAGCTGGCGCTGCAGCCGGTTGGCGAGCCGGCCGATGACGCCCTGCAGGGTGGCGAGCTGGTTGTCGAGATGGGCGCGCAGGCGCGACAGTTCCTGTTCGTCGCACAGGTCCCTGGCTTCCACCACCTCGTCGAACGCAGTGGTAAAGGCCGAGTAGTCCGGCCGTTCGTTGCTGAGCGGCCCCTGGGGCGCCCAGCGCAGGTCGGGCGGGAGCGAATCGCCGTCACCCATGCCCTCGGAGGTATCGTCGATGGAATCCTCGGACATGCCCTGCTCGCCGTCCTCGCTGTCGTCCATGGACTGTTCGCCGTGGGTCTCCATCGAATCGGAATCTTCCGAATCCATGCCCTGGGTCTCGGGATTGGCGCTCTCGTCGTCCTCGCCCTCGCCTTCGGCGCTCGCTTCCATGTCGTCGTCGGCGTCGACGTCGCCGAGCGCCAGGTCCGAGATGAACTTGTTCAGCGCGAGCGCGAATTCCTCCTGATTGCCGATGTTCTTCTTCAGGGCGGCGAAATCCTCGCCGGCGCGCTCGTTGACCCAGTTGCGCCACGAATTGACGATGCTGCGGATATTGTCGGGCGCCGACTTGCCGGTCAGTTCCTCGCGCACGATCAGACCGATGACCTCGGGCACGGGAACGTCCTCGAACTCGTTGACACGATCGAAGCTCATCGCCTTGCAGCGGTCGGCCAGAGCGGCGTCGAGGTTGCCGGACACGCCCTTCATGCGTGTCGCGCCGATGGCTTCGTAGCGCGCCTGCTCCACCTCGTTGTAGATCTTTCGCGCGGTCTCGCCATGCGGCATCTTGGCGGCGTGCAGCTTGTCGTCGTGGAACCGGAGCTTCAGCGCCATCGAATCGGAGTGGCCGCGCAGTTTGGATACCTCGGCCTCGGGCAGGGACCGCGGTGGCGTCTGCAGCCGGGCCTGGTTGCCGCGGATCCGCGGGGGATCGGGGGTGAATTCGACATCAAGGTCGCGCCGGTGGCTGACCGCGCGCATGGCGGCGGCGGTGACTCGGCGGAATTCCTCGACGGGGTTGTCCTTGCTCATGGGCGTGCGGTGGTGCGTGGACTCAGGCGTCCTTGCCCTCGGGCTTGTTGTGGCGCACGGATTCGGGCAGCTCGACGCCGAAACAGCGCTGGTAATATTCCGCCACCGTGGTGCGCTCCATCTCGTCGCACTTGTTGAGGAAGCTGACCCGGAAGGCGTAGCCGACGTCGCCGAAAATAAGCGCGTTGTCGGCCCAGGTAATGACCGTGCGTGGCGACATGACTGTCGAAATGTCGCCGGCCATGAAACCCGCCCGTGTCAGGTCGGCCAGCGCGATCATGTTGGCGATCACCTCACGGCCCTTCTTGTTGTCGTAGGTGGGCGACTTCGCCAGCACGATCTTCATTTCTTCGTCGTGCGGCAGGTAATTGAGGGTCGCGATGACGTGCCAGCGGTCGAGCTGGCCCTGGTTGAGCTGCTGGGTGCCGTGGTACAGACCCGTCGTGTCGCCAAGGCCGACCGTGTTGGTGGTCGAGAACAGGCGGAAGTAGGGATGTGGGCGCAGCACCCGGTTCTGGTCAACCAGGGTCAGGCGTCCGTCCACTTCCAGCACGCGCTGGATGACGAACATCACGTCGGGACGCCCGGCGTCGTATTCGTCGAATACCAGCGCCGTCGGCGTCTGCAGCGCCCAGGGCAGGATGCCTTCGCGGTATTCCGTCACCTGTTTGCCGTCGCGCAGCACGATCGCGTCCTTGCCGAGAAGGTCGATGCGGCTGATGTGGCTGTCGAGGTTGACGCGGACGCAGGGCCAGTTGAGCCGCGCCGCCACCTGCTCGATATGGGTGGATTTTCCGGTGCCGTGGTAGCCCTGGATCATCACCCGCCGGTTGTGGGCGAAGCCGGCCAGGATCGCCAGGGTGGTGTCGTGGTCGAAGTGATAGGCATCGTCGACATCGGGTACGTAATCGCTGCGCTGGCTGAACCCGGGAATCACGAGGTCCGTATCGAGCCCGAAGGCCTGACGCGCGGAAACTTCGATGTCGGGTTTGTCGAGCGGATGGACCGGGGTGTGCGAGTCACTCGTTATCGTGGTTGCCATAAAAAACCTGTTCCGTCTCCTTGGGTCACTGACGATGCGGCCCGCCCCGTTAGACGCCGAGGCGCTGTTTCAGGGTCGCATAGGCTTGATTGATCAATTTTAGCCGCTCTTCAGCCCCCTTGTCGCCCCCGTTGGCGTCGGGATGGTGGAGCTTGACCAGCTCCTTGTAGCGGGCCTTGAGACGGGCCGGCGTGAGCGGCAGCGCAAGCGCCATGACGGACAGGGCGTCACGCTCCTGACCCCCGGTTTCCACGGCTTTGCGGCGCCGGACCCGCTCCCGTGCAGCGGCCCGGGCCCTGGATTCCGCCTCCGATTCGTCGGCAAAGAGGCCAAAACTGTCGCGCATCCGGTCGAAATGGGCCCGTGCCGTGCGTCCCCCCAGATGCCCGAGCGGCCAGGTCGGCCGCCATCCGACCACATCGGCGCGGATCATGGCCTCGATCTCCTGGTCCGACAGGCCGGCGCAGAAATTCCATGCCTTGTTGTATTCGCGCACGTGGTCGAGGCAGAACCAGTAGTGCTCCCGCATGCGCTCGGGCGATTTCGGGGCGCGAAATTCCCCTGGTTCACGGCAGCCGGCATGCTCGCATGTACGCGCATTACCGGTGGCCGCACTGCCGTCTGTTTGCCGCAGGGTGGTCTCGATCCCCCCGGCACGTCTGGATTCGCGCTTGGGCATGGATGAAATATGCGGTTTTCGCCTGCCGCGCGCAAGCACCCCGGCCGGCATCGCGGATGCGACCGAAGACACCTTGGCCGCTGGCGGTTCCGTTCGGCACAGGGGGAGATCGCCCGAGCCGCAGTGCCTTCGACCGGACGATCAACATTTTTCAGTTCTTACGGATGACGGCGACGACGCTACGTCATAACATGGGCGGCGTCATGACCACCCTCGTGCCGATGTAAACCGATGTCGGATCCTCTCGCCGAGGGCGGCGTGGCACGTGCCATCCGACTCAAGCTCGAAGCCGCTTTTGCGCCGGAGCATCTTGTCGTGGTCGACGAATCACGTCTCCATGCCGGCCATGCCGGCGCGCGGGAGGGTGGGGAAAGCCACTTTCGGGTCGAAATCGTGTCCTCGGCGTTTGCGGGGCTGACCCGCCTCGACCGCCAGCGCCGTATTAACGACGCGCTTGCCGAAGAGCTCGCCGGGCCGGTTCACGCGCTTTCTCTCAGCGCGCGGGCTCCCGGCGAATAGGCGCGTGGCCACGGAATAGAACTGCCGCCCATATCTTGTGCAGCGGGAGCAGGAGCATCGCGCCCCCGTTAACAGTTAACAATGTCTCCGTCCCGGGTTCACTTTTTAGTTGTAATTGCCAAACCTTATACAATCGCGATATCGTTAACAAAGGCACGCAATCGGGTTGCGCGCGTGCCTTGACCTATAGAATTAACCATATTGTGCAAAATCGGAATTGATCGAGTTTCAGGTGGTCATGTCAGGGGGCGCCATGCATGTCTGCAAGAACATCAATGTTGGCAATCGCCGTACCAGCATTCGTATCGAGCGCGAACTGTGGTCCGCCGTCAACGAACTTTGCCAGCGCGAGGGCATGACCGTCCATGAACTGTGTTCTATCATCGACAAGTTCCGCGGCGGCAACAGCCTGACCGCCGCGCTGCGGGTGTTCCTCGTCGTCTATTACCGGCTTGCCGCGACCGAAGTTGGCCATGCTACCGCCGGCCATGGTGCCGGCGTCGCCGGCAGGGGCGCCGATCGCTGGAGCCCGATCATCGCCCAGGTGTTTCAGGACTGACACGGACGCGGTGGGGACAGAATCTCGTCCGTCGTATCGATTCTGCCGCGATGGAATTACTTCTTCGGCCCGGTATAGAATTCGGGCCAACGGGTACGTACGACCTCGCCATCGGCTGCCAGCGCATGGCAGGTGCCGATTCGCGCCGGCTTCACGGCCACGACGCCTGCGGCATCATCCATTTTCTTCCGCGCCCGCGACGGGCCCAGGGTCTGGTACGCGACGGTGCCGATGGGGCCCAGCATTTCGACGAGATGGACACAGCCCTTGACGCCACCGAGCAGCTCCCGCACCCGCAGGTTCCAGCCCGGCTTGATGCGCTCGCCTACCAGGATCCTGTAAGCCGGGGTGATATCCGCACAGACGTGGTGGGGACCGGCGTCGAGCGCGGCGTCCACGTCGCGCACGGTCATCGTGTCGTCCACGGTCAGGCGCAGGCGCATGTTGTGTACCGCGGTGCCGGCCGTAATCCGCCCGCGCCAGGAATTGTCGAAATCGTAGTCCTTGGCGTCCACAAGGTGGCCTTCGATGTCCCACAACCCGTCATCGCGCTGGTAACCTTCCAGCGTTATGACGCGCTTGTGCAGCCGTGTGCGTGGGGCGGGAGCGGTCAGCGGCATGAACATCCCCATGACGGGCGGAGCCCGGAACGCCGGCGCCCCGCGGTTGGCGGTACAGCGACTATAGGACTCACTTCGGGCGCGGCACAACCGGCGGGGATGGCGCCGGCAGGCCCGTACGGCGGTGACGGCTCAGCCCGGCAGGGACTTGCCCGGCGGCGTGATGCGTACCGCGGTGAGACGATTGCCCTTTCGGCCCAGCACCTCGAAGTGAAAATCGCAAAAGGTGAAAATCTGTCCGGGCTCCGGAATCATGCGCGATTCATGCAACACGAAACCGGCGATGGTTGCCGCCTCTTCGTCCGGCAGGTTCCAGTCAAAGCGCCGGTTGAGGTCGCGGATGGTAACGTCGCCGTCGGCGATGATGGTGCCGTCGCGCTGGGGCCGGATGCCGCGGCGTGGCACGTCGGTTTCATCCGAAATGTCGCCGACAATCTCCTCCAGGATGTCTTCCAGGGTGACGATCCCCAGCAGGTCCCCGTACTCGTCGACCACCAGGGCGAAATGCTCGCCGCGGCGGCGGAACGCCTGCAATTGGTATAGGAGGTCGGTGGTTTCGGGAATGAACCACGGCTCCGATGCCAGCGCCGCGACATCGATCGACGCGGTATTGCCGCCATGTTCCTCCACGGCCTTGAGCAGGGCCTTGGCGTGCAGAATGCCGACGATGTTGTCGGGCTTGTCGCGCCACAACGGGATTCGCGTGTAAGGGCTCGCCACCACCTCGCGCACGATCTCGGCCGGGGGCAGGGTGGCGTCCACTGTGACGACGTTGGACCGGTGCACCATGACCTCGCCGACCTCGACATCGGTAAGATCGAGGATCGAATGGAGCATGATCCGTTCGTGGCGGGATTCACGATTGGCGGGCCGGTGCAGTTCGATCGCACCCCGCAGCTCCTCCTCGGCGTAGGCGGAAGCGAGCCCCTGGCCCAGCCGGATGCCCCAGAGCGCCAGTATGGCCCGTACTGCGATCGTGACCGCGCGCGCGAACGGCGTCAGCAGGACGACGACGAATCGAACGGCCGGGGCCACGGCGAGCGCCATGCGGTCCGCATGAGTGATGGCGTAGGTCTTGGGCAGGACTTCGGCGAAGACGACGACCATCACCGTCATGGCTATGGTCGCGTAGGCAAG
>WHSO01000110.1 GCA_009380075.1 Alphaproteobacteria bacterium
GCTCCGCAACGCCGCCGAACGGACCGTCGAAAACCTCTCGGACCGCATCGGACAGGGCCTCGACGCCTTCTCAGCACAGGAGTGCGCCAATTACCTCAAAAATGCCGGATATGCGTCAACCTAAATGCAGAACGCTCTAGTCGCGGGTCTCCGATACAGCGTCGCTCAGCGCGGCCAGCGCCACGCCGCGATCCCCGCGAGCCAGTCGGGAAGACTCACGTGCCGCAGCACCGTTTCGTCGGAGAGCGACAGCGACAGCGCCCCGGCAAAGGACAGAAGAATCCCGACGATGACGTAGCGGTCGAAGCTCTCGTGGTCGCGGTTGATGAAATAGCCGAAGATCATGCGGAACAACAGCGACATGCTCTGCAGCGGCTGCACTACCGTCACCGGCGCGAGGCCGAGGGCAAGATAGCGGAACAGGTGCGAAAACGACACGCCGACTCCGGACAGCGTGAACCACTTGACCGATTCCCGGTTCATCCGGCGCGCCTCGTCCAACTGCGAGGGGATCAGCAGCAACAGAACCACGACCGCTGTCGCGACGATGCAGGAGATGAACCTGCCCACCAGGCTTGCCCCGGTGCCGGCGAGCCCCGCCTTGACCAGGATCGGGCTGGTGCCGAACCCGACCGCGGACAGGAGTGCGAAGACGTAGCCTTCGGCCATGCGCGGCGTGAAGGCCGGCTTTGCCGCCGCGCCCGACGATGCGGTCACGGCGGCCTTGGCGCGGGAGCGCAGGATGTAGGCGGGTGCGCCGATGATCAACAGGATACCGAGGATCTTGAACGGGCTCAGCGTTTCACCGAGAAGGATGATGGCGAGCGCCAGCGACAGCAGTAGTTGCGCCTGCTGCACCGGGCCGGCGAGGTTCGAGCCCACCGCGGCGAGGGAGCGGATGTTGCAGTACCGGCCCCAGACGAAGTGCATGAATCCGCCCGCGGCGAGGAAGCTCACCTCCGCCCAGGTGATGCGGGCGTACATCGGCCACTGGCCGAAGACCCAGGCGAGAACCCCGAACATCGCCATGCCGATGGGCATGGAGATGACGAGCCCCTGGATCGCGCCGCCGCTGAGGACGCCGCGGCGCGCGCTCGCGTTATTGAAGCCGAAGCTCGCGGCGGCGAGCACGCCGAACAGAATGCCGAGCATCGGCAGCCCCGTGTTGCGGTGACGTGTTGTCGGGAGGAGGCGCTACTTGTTGCCGCGCCGGCCGGCCGTCTTCGCGCCCTCGGCCATCAGCGCGACCGCTTCCCTCGCCGTCATCACGCGGCCCATGCGCGGAAAGACGCGGTCCATGAAGAAGTCGTTGTTGTTGCCGCGCATGGAGTAGCAGCAGTCCCGGACGATGACGAGACCGAGATCGAGGTCGCGAGCGGCGTAAGCCGTCGCTGCGATGCCGACGTCGGTCGACCCGCCGGCCAGCACGATGGTATCGAGGTCGCGCATGCGCAGGTGAAACTCGAGTTCCGTCTGGAAGAACGAATTCCAGCGATGCTTGGGGATCAGGACATCGCTCTTCCCCGGCTTCAGCTCCGGTGCGATCTCGCTGGTCTTCGATCCCTTGTGGAAGCGCGGCACGATCGTGCTCTTGCGCGCCCCCCGCGGGTTAAGGTCCATGTCGGTGTCGGTCAGCCGCGCGACAGAATCGGAGCCGTCGGCCGCGTGCTGGCCCATGGGATAGAACGTGGTCAGCCCCGCTTTGCGCGCCCCGGCCAGCAGCTTCTTCATGTTGGCAAGGATGTTGTGTTCCTTCAGGAAGGCCCGTTTCCGGGGATCCGTCGGATGAAGATAGCCGTTCAAGGTGTCGAACAGCACGAGCCCGGTGTGATCGGGCCCCAGTGTCGGGTTGGTTCTGGAAATAACAGCCATATGGTCTCTCCCCTTTCGGCGCGTCTTTGCGCATGCGCCGGCATTGTTGCGCATCGCCGCTCCTTCGGCGGGCGGCCCGCGCCGGTACCGCGATGCGATGATGGTAATGCCCTTTCGACCGCTCAAACTAATGGGTCGGAACGGCCTTGTACAGGGGACGGCGCCTATTCGTAGCGCAGCGCGTCGATGGGATTGAGCCGCGCCGCCTTGCGCGCCGGGTAGTAGCCGAAGAAGACGCCGATAGCGCCGGCAAAACCGAAGGCGAGCACGATGGAATCGGCGCGGATCAGCGACGGCCAACCACCGAGGGCGGCCAGCGTCACCGAAACGCTGATCCCCAACACCACGCCGATCAGGCCGCCGATCAGGGACAGGGTCACCGCCTCGATCAGGAACTGGCGGAGGATGTCGCGTCGCCGCGCGCCGATGGCCATGCGCAGGCCGATCTCCCGCGTCCGCTCGGTCACCGACACCAGCATGATGTTCATGATGCCGATGCCGCCGACGATCAGTGAGACCGAGGCAACCGCCGCCAGCAGCAGCGTCATCACGCGAGACGAATCGGCACGGGCCGACAGGATCTGCGTCAGGTTGCGGATGAAGAAATCGTCGTTGGCGGTGGCGCGCAGGCGGTGACGCTGGCGCAGGAGCGAACGGATATCGGTCACCGCGGTCTCCATCGCCTCAGGCGAGCGCGCCTTGACGAAAATCGAATCGACGACGTCACCGGCATGCCGCCGGCTGCGGATCAGGCGGCTCTTGGCCGTGGTGACCGGCACCATGACAATGTCGTCCTGGTCGCTGCCGCGGAGCGACTCCCCCTTGGGTTCGAGCACCCCGACGACCATGAGCGGCACCTTCACCAGGCGCACCGTCTGGCCGATCGGGCTCTGGCCCGGGAACAGGTTCCGCGCCACGGTGGCGCCGAGCACGACGACCTTGGCGCCACGGCGCACCTCGTCGCCGGTGAACCAGCGCCCGGCCGAAACGTCCCATTCCCGCGCCTCGCGGTATTCGGGCGTGACCCCCTCGATGGACGTCGCCCAGTTCTGGTTGCCGTAGATGATCTGTCCGTTGCCGCGCACGATGGGCACGGCGGCGATGATTGTGGACACCTCGTTCTGGATGGCGACGGCGTCCGAATAGGTCACCGTGCGCCGCGAGCCGCGGCCCAGCCGCGCGCCGGATGAGGACGTGTAGCCGTTCTGCACCAGGATCAGGTTCGAGCCGAGGCTGCGGATCACCTCCGCCACCCGCTGCTCGGCCCCGGCGCCGACCGAGATCATCACGATCACCGCCGCCACGCCGATAATGATGCCGAGCGCGGTCAGCACGCTCCGCATGACGTTGACGCGGATCGCCTTGAGGGCGGCGCGAAGCGCATCGGTCAGCGTCATGCCGGCACTTCCTGCACCATTGCACCCTGCCCCGCCTCCAGAAGCACCCGGGCGTCGGGCGGCGCAGGGTTCTCGTCGATGCGTTCGATGCGGCCGTCGCGGAAGTGGTACTGCCGGTGGGCGAATTGCGCGATTTCGGGCTCGTGGGTGACGATGATGATGGTCATGCCGTCGCGGTTGAGTTCCTGGAACAGGGCCATGATTTCGAGCCCGGTGTGGGTGTCGAGCGCGCCCGTCGGCTCGTCTGCGAGGATGATCGCGGGCGCGTTCACCAGCGCACGGGCGATGGCGACGCGCTGCTGCTGCCCGCCCGAGAGCTGGGACGGATGATGATCCATCCGTTCGGCGAGCCCGACCCGCTTCAGCACCTCGACCGCCCGTGCCCGCCGCGCCTCACGGGGAACGCGGCCGTACATCAGCGGCAATTCGACGTTGGCCAGCGCCGTCGTGCGCGGCAGGAGATTGAAGCTCTGAAAGACGAATCCGATCTTGCGGTTGCGCATCTCGGCCAGTTCATCCGGGCCGAGCCCGGCGACATCGACGCCGTCGAGGCGGTAGGTTCCAGCGCTCGGCTTGTCGAGCCCGCCCAGCAGGTTCAGCATGGTCGACTTGCCCGAACCCGAAGGCCCCATGATGGCGATGAATTCCCCCGCCGCGACGCGGAACGTGACTCCGCGCAGCGCCGGCACCACCTGGGACCCAAGGCGGTAATCCTTCGCCAGATCGCGGATCTCGACGATGGCGCTCGTGCCCGGGGACATCATGGCGGGCCCGGTGCGGCGCCGTTCAGAGGCGGAATCCGCGGAACGGATTGCTGCCCGCTCCGGCGGATCGGGTGGAAAGCCGCGTGCCGACGATGACCTCGTCGCCTTCTCTCAGCGTCCCGCCGACCACGGCGGTGAAGGAGCCGTCGCTGGCGCCAACGCGCACCGAGAACTCCGTCGCCTCCCCGTCGCGCAGCACCCAGAGGCGACCGCGCTGGGTGCCGCGGCGCGAGGTGCGGCGCTCGGCGATCTTGCGGTAGGCCTCGCGCTGCTTCGAATCGAGCAGCGCGATCAGGTCCTGTTCGTACTTCGTCCGTAGGGCGGCGTTTTCCTTGCGCCGGGCCTCGCGTTCCATACCGCCCTCGCGCAGCCCGTCGTTGCGCCGGCGCAGTTCCGCCTGGAGCGCGCCGATCTGCTCGACCTGCGCCTTGGTCAGGCTCAGGGTCTTGGCCAGACGCTCGAGCTGTTCGCGGCTGCGCTCCGCCGTGCGGGTGGTACGTTCGGCGCGGGCCGCGTCGGGATCGGGCGCATCGGCCACGGCCGGCGGGTCCATGGCGGCACCCGCCGGACGGTACCGCAGTGCCGCATTGGGAACCTTGAGCACCCGGTCGAGCCGGGCGATCTCGATCTGCACCTGGGCGGTCATGCCGGGCAATAGGCGAAGCTCCGGATTCTCGGCGTGGATTACCACCGTGTAGGTGACGACGTTCTCCGTTTCCTTGGCGAGTTTGCGAATCTGGCGCACGGCGCCGGAAAACTTCTGGCCGGGAAAAGCATCGACCTCGAAGCTCGCCGGCTGGCCGACAGCGACCTGGCCGATATCGGCCTCGTCGATGCTGGTCTCCACCTGCATCTCGCGCAGGTCCTTTGCGATGGTGAACAGGATCGGCGCCTGCAGGCTGGCGGCGACGGTCTGCCCGACATCGACGGCGCGGTCGATCACCGTGCCGTCCACGGGGGAACGGATATACGTGTATTCGAGGTTCACCTCGGCCTGCTTGAGGGTGGCTTCCGCCTTCTGGGCCTGGGCGGCGGCCTCCGTCACTTCGGCCTCGGCGATCGTGATCTCCGCGGCGCGCGAACCGATCAGGGATTTCTGCGCCAGCACCCTGGCCCGCGCCGAAGCCAGTTCCGCCTGGGCCGTCCGGAACGCGGCACGGGCTTTGTCCAGCGCGCTCTCGGCGGCGAACCCTTCCTTGCGCAGGGTCTGCTTGCGCTTGAAGTCCTGTTCGAGATCGACCAGTTGCACCTCGGCCTTGGTCACGTCGGCTGCGGTCGCGGCGAGGCTCGCCTTGGTGTTCTCATGCTCCGCGATGGCGCGGGTCAGCGCCGCTGCCTTGTTCAGTTGCGCCGCCCGGGTGACGGCAAGTTCGGCGCGCGATTCGCGCATCTTGGCGGCGAAGCTTTCGGGGTCGATCCGCGCGATCACCTCGCCCGCGCGCACGGGCGAATTGTAGTCGACGAGGACTTCCCTGATCTTGCCCGACAGTTGCGAACCGATGGTGACGGTGGTCACCGGGTTGAGCTTGCCCGACGCCGACACCGTGCGGATCACGCCGCCGCGTTCCGCCTTGGCGGTGCGGAAGACGACCTCGGACGCGCCGTTGCCGGAAAAGGCAAAGGCCGCGAGCGCGGCAACGCCGGCAAGGCCAAGGCCAAGAAGCGCAAGGCGGCGCCTGCCGCCAACCTTATGGTCGAGGAAGGGAATGCGCACCGCTGTTGAACCTCCTGCCCCCTCGCCGGGCACCCCGGGCGGCCCCGGAGGGGCTGGGCGGGGAATCTCACATGTTTTCACGTAAATGGCGACGGAATCCGTCGCGCCAAAACGGGGTTAATTCAGCCACCAGACGACACCGTTCAGCACCGCCGCGAAGGCTATCCAGGCTCCGTACGGGGCCAAAAGCCAGCCCGCCAGCCGGTCAGGCTGCCCCAGAACATGTTGCGATTAGATAGAACGCGGCAATGCCCCCCTCACCCTTCCCGCTCCCCCCAATGGGGGGAGCGGGTTGCGTCGTGCGAAGCACGCATTCGCGTGACGGGTTGGCGCGCTGTGCCGCGCCTTACCCGCCTGCGGGCCGAAGCCCGCTACGCCGGAGCGTGAGCGAGGCGAGCCCCGTCGGCGGGGCGAAGGCCCGAAGCTGGGTGAGGGGGCGATTCAACCTCGTCACAGAACGCGCTACGCGCCGATCATGTCCGGCGCCTGCATGACGCCGTCGGCGAAGTTCTTGGTCGCATCGAAGCGGATCATGTCCCCCTCCGGCGGGGTGCGCAGCACGCCGGGCGGGTCGCGTCCCTCCTCCACCGCGCGGATGGCATCCTCGACCATGCGGCGGAACAGGACGATATTCTCGTCGGTGGTGCCGAGGCATTCCTTGCTGCGGTCGAAGATCAGGCCCTGGCTTTCCTGGGCGGCGCGGTCCTGTTCGCGCGATGGGATGCCCCACCAGCCGTCGTCGACGTGGCCGTACTCGCCCCGCACCGATTCCTCCCGGCCGAGAAACTCGGTCTTGCCCTTCTGTTCGCCGGGCAGGATTTCGGCGCGGATGTAGAACGTCGTCGTCAGCTCGTCGTCGATGGGCACGCGGAAGTGGATGTAATGGCGCGGCGCTTCGCCGCGGCGCGAGCCGGTGCGCCGGGTGTGGGACGGGAAGATCTGGTGGCTGACGTTGAGCGCGCCACCCGGGAACTGGGACGAGGTGCGGAAGCCGTACCACATGTGCTCGCGGGTCACGGCGGGGCGCTTGAAGGCAAGCTGCGGATATCCGGCTGCGTGCAGCACGCCGAGGTGCGCCGGGTCGTGGCCGTTCTCGGCGCGCTGCAGCCAGTTGCAGTAGTCGTCCTTGGCGTAGACCTCGCGGTTCACGTCCTCGCGCACGACGAGGTCGATGCGCGGGAAGACCGGCGCCGGGGTGGGCCCCA
>WHSO01000086.1 GCA_009380075.1 Alphaproteobacteria bacterium
CAAGGCGCCGTTTGATGCGTCGAAACTCGACGGCAAGCGCACCCGCGGCCTCAACCCGGACAAGTCCAACTGGGCCCAGAAGATCGACGAGCCGCCGTTCCGCGCCTATCCGGTCTCCGGCGGCATCACCTTCACCTTCGGAGGCCTTGCCGTCGACACCGGGGCGCGGGTGCTGAATTCATCCAATCAGCCGATCCGCGGGCTCTACGCGTCCGGCGACATCATGGGAATCTTCTACCACAACTACCCGTCCTGCACCGGCCAGACCCGTAACATCGTCTTCAGCCGCAAGGCCGGACAGGCCGCGGCGAAGCTCGCCAACTAGGCGCGCGCGTCAGTACGGTACGGATACCGGCGGGGAACCGGACCCTATACGTTTTCCCGCGTCTTGGTCTTTTCGCCGGCTGCGGTCTTGCGGTCCTCGCCGGTTTCCTTCTTCAGGAAGCCGTGCACCGAAAGGTCGAACATGTTGCCCTCCGGGTCGGTGGCACGGGTTTCGGCGTAGTAGCGGTTGTCGGGCCGTGCCTTGGGACCGCTTACCTTCCATTTCTTGAGGCGTTCCTCGACCTCGGCGACATCGTCCACCAGGAAACCGAAATGGTTGATCCCGTTGGCCTTGCCCTCGGCCCGGTTGGGCAGGAGCGCGATGTTGAAATACCCGTCGCTCAGGAACACGCCACCGGTTGGGCTGCGGTCGATGACCTCCATGTCGAAGACGTCGCAGTAGAACCTCGCGAGCTCTTCCGGATCCATGGCGATGATCGCGAGATGTCTGATCTTGGGCATGGTGTATTTCCTCACGTCGTTATTTCGCTTGTTAAATATTAGCCTATCACGCCGCATCCGGTCCAAGAAGGGTCCCTGTGGACTCGTGCAAAACCCTATGCCAAGCTGATAAAAATATCATCACGCAACTCGCGAACGTGGGAGATTGGCGCCGTGCGGCGCCCGAATGATGGGGAGACTAATGACATCATCCACCCGATTCCTCGGCCGCGCACTCGGCGGCATCGGCCTTCTCGTCCTTGCGACAGGCCCCGTAGCGGCGGCCAGCGATCTCTACAAGGGCCGGACCGTGACCTATATCGTCACCACCGCCGCGGGCGGGGGCTACGACGGCTACGGCCGCCTGACGGCGCGGTTCATGGAGAAGCACCTGCCCGGCTCCACCTTCGTGGTGGTCAACCGACCCGGTGCCGGCCACATCCTCGGCACCAACCTCCTCTATGCCGCCAAGCCCGACGGCCTCACTATCGGCTCGTTCAACGCCGGGATCATCTATTCCCAGATCCTGAAGGTGAAATCGGCGCGCTACGACCTCAGCAAGATGTCGTGGATCGGCAAGGCCGCGGCGGAAAGCCGCACCATCGTGGTCGACGTCAGGTCGCCGTACAAGAATTTCCTCGACTTCCAGAAGGCGAAGGAGCCGGTGCCGATGGCGATTTCGGGCATCGGCAGTTCCGCCTACATGGAACTGAACCTGCTGAGCAAGGTGTTCGGCACCAACTTCAAGCTGCTCCCGGGCTACAGCGGCAATGACAACGAAATGGCGATGATGCGCGGCGAGGTCATCGGCAAGATGGGCTCCACCGGCGGACAGGGCGCCTTCGTGCGCAGCGGGCGCGGCCGTTTCGTGCTGCGGGTGGGCGGCGACTGGCCGAAGGAATTCGGCCCCGTCATGCGCGGCGAGGATATCGCCAAGACGCCGCTGCAGAAGTCGGTGATCACGCTGATCGCCTCCCAGGCCGACATGTTCCGCGTCACCGCCGGTCCACCCGAAATCCGCAAGGACCGCCTGGACGCGCTGCGCACCGCCTACGGCGCAGCCTTCATGGACCCGGAACTGCTGGCGGAAGCGAAGAAGCTGAAATGGAATATCACGCCGCTGGTGGGCGACGTGGTCGGCAAGGCCATCACCGCGGCGCTGGACCAGCCGCCCGAGATCATCGCCATGCTGAAGGAAGTGCAGTCGGCGAAGCCCTCCGACATCAAGGTCGGTGGCAGCCTCACCCAGGTCCTCAGGGGCGGGCGCCAGATCGTGTTCAAGGATCCCGGCGGCAAGGAGTTGAAGACGAGCGTCTCCGGTTCGCGCACGCGCATCGAGATCGCCGGCAAGGAAAGCAAGCGCGGCGCGCTGAAGGCGGGCATGGCATGCAACGTCACCTTCAAGGGCAACGGCACCGAGGCCTCCCTGATCGCCTGCAAGTGACCGGGGCGCCGTCGTGGCGGGAAATCCGCCCCGGCGGCAGGGAAGGGGAACGTGGTGGAGGACGATGTCCGGACGAATCGCGCCGCCCCTCGCCCTGATGGCGGCGCTGCTAATCCTCGCCGGATGCGCCGCACCTGACGACGGCAAGCGCAACATCATCGGCCCGGTGTTCTTCGCCTGTGACGACGGCACGCGGCTGACCGTGCGCTTCGACCAGGACGACGATACGGCGCGGGTTGTCGGCCGGAGGGGACTGTCGGTGATCCTGCCCCGCGGCCGCGCCGCCTCCGGCTATGCCTACGAGGACGCGGGCTTCAGCCTGCGCGGCAAGGGCCGCGATGCGTTCTGGGAGATGCCGGGACGCGCCCCCACCCGTTGCCGCGAGCGCACGAGCCAGTAACGGCTCACGGCGCGAACCGCCTGTCGATCCATGCCTTGGCGTAATCGAAGGTGTTCTTCACCGAATTGGAGAAGGCCCCCTCCTTCTTGCTGCACCGGCGGCACGGCACGATGCCGTGGGCGGCGCCCTCGATGTAGATCAATTCCTTGTCCGTGCTTGCGGCGCCTTCGAACATCTGCTCGTTATCGCGAATGAAGTAATGCGCCTGCGCCGCCATCATCAGGATCGGCACCCTGATGTTCCGCAGGTTGGCGGCGGTGGAATTGTTGTTGGACAGGAGATCGATCCCATCAAGAGAATCGGTCGCGCGCACCGCGCGGGTGCCAAGGAACGAATGCACGGTCAGCAGCTTGCCGCTGTCGAAGGTGCGGTTGTTCGCGGCCTGGCGCGGGTCGGGCTTGCGTACCGTGCGGACGATCCGCTCCTCGATGCGGCCGTCGTTGCTCAGGAATCTGCGCGGCTTCAGCGTCGCCGCCTCGATGGAGGTATCGACGCGGATCAGCCAGGCCGCCGCGCGCGGGATGTAGAAGACGTCGTCGTCGGGGTACGGATAAGTGCCCGCCTGCATCCTCGACCGGCGGTCAAGCGCCATGCCGACGAGACGGTTCATGCGCGCGGCCTGCGCGGCGTAGTAGCGTTTCTTGAATGCCTCGGAATATTTCGATGAGCCCTTGGACCGGTATCCGTTGACCGGGCTGTAGGGGTCGAGGGCGGGATCGGTCTTCGTCGGCTGGTCTTCCGATACGACGGACGCATCGAGGCTGCGCAGGAAGGTGATCGCGGTACCCGGATGGGCGTCGAAGAACACCACGCCGTCGGCAGGCGGCAGGCCTTCGAGCGACGTGTCGCATGGGGCAAGTTTCTTCGCGTCGCTGCAGACGGCGGGGCCGTTCTCCGCCACCGACTGGTAGAAGGACAGCAGCGGGCCGCCGCCGCTATGGGCGAAGAGGATCACCTTCTCTACCTTCACCGTCTCGCGCAGATAGCGCATGCCGAGCGCCGCATCGAGCGGCAGATCGTTCCAGCGGTCGAGGGCCTCGTTGTTGTCGGCGCGCCCGTTGACGCACATGACCGCGAATCCGCGCTTGGACATTTCCGTACAGGCCAGGTGGTTGAGAAAATTTGCGTCCTCGTGCATCACGAGGATGCCGACACGTGGCGCAGGATCGGTAACGGGGATATGCAACACGCCCTTGACCGTATCGCCCTTGAGGGCGACGTAGCGTTGCTCGGTCTTCACTTGCGTCACGGACTCACCCGTCGGGCCGACGCAGGCCGCGGTGACGGCGAGAAGGATAAGCGTGGCAAGCCGCAGGAACCGGGCCGGAAGCCGTGACATGATCATCTCTCCCGCCGGCCGACGGGTGTGCCGGCTTGCAGGGTGCAATCGTTGGGACAGGGCCGCGCACGGCTCATCCCTTTCACGTCCGGCGCCCGTCGCTCATGACGGTTTCCAGCCGAGGCCGAGGCGGGCACAGTTGGGCACCTGCAGCACCGCGCCTTGTACGGATCCCAGGCCGCGAGCAGCGCCCGTTCCAGCGCAGCGATGCGTTCAGGGGCGAGGGTTTCGATCTTTTTCGCAAACGTGCGCCGCAGGCCCCGCACCACGTAATCGCGGGGATCCTCGACCCGGTTGCGGTAGCGCAATTCGCGCTCCTCGGCGCGCGCGAAACCGGCGGCGTCGAGCATGGCGGCGAGCGTCCCCGGCGCGCTCATGGAATGGCGGGCCGGTACGGGACCCTCGTCCTCACCGAAAAAGGCAGCGACCGTGCGGCGCGGAACGTGAAAGGGCGGGTTGTCCGCGTAGGCGCCCCACACCAGATAGGCGGCGCGCCCGTCCGGCCGCAGGACCCGGAGCGCTTCCCGCGCCGCCGCGACGCGGTCGCCCGGAAACATGATGCCGAATCGGCAGATGACGCAATCGAAGGTACCGTCCCGGAACGGCAGGCGCGTCATGTCGGCGGCGGCGAAACGCATGACCGAAAGCGACAGGTTGGCCGCGCGCCCGCGCGCGGCCTCCAGCATCGCGGGTTCGAGGTCGCCGCAGGTGACGCTGCCGCGACCGTCGAGCGCAAGCGCGATGGACACGGCCGGGTTGCCGGTGCCCGATGCGACGTCGAGCACCGCCTCGCCAGGACGGATCGCGGCTTCGGCGATGATCATCTGGTTGAAGCTGTCGTCCTCGGCCCTGCCCCGGGGCGCCGTCCGGGCCCAGATGCGGCTGCGCTCGCGCCAGTGGTCGCGACTGCTTTCCGACATCGCCCCGCCTGTACCCTTACTCGCCCAACAACTGCTTCAGGCTCTTGGGGGAGAAGATATCGCGGCTCAGTTCCGAGACCCGGCGGCACCCAACATAGGCCATGGTCTTCTCGAACTCCGTCTTGAGGATGGCGATCGCCTTCTCCGCCCCCGGCTGTCCCGCCGTGCCGATGCCGTAGAGCGTGGCGCGGCCGGTGAGCACCGCCTTGGCGCCCAGCGCCAGCGCCTTGACCATGTCGCTGCCGCGGCGGACGCCGCTGTCGAGAATTACCGTGGTTTTGTCGCCGACCGCTGCCACGACTTCAGGCAGAATTTCGAGGGTCGGTGCGGCGGAATCGAGCGCACGGCCGCCGTGGTTCGACACCACCACCGCGTCGGCGCCGCATTCGACCGCGCGCACCGCGTCCTCGGCGCGCAGGATGCCCTTGATGATGAGTTTGCCGGGCCAGAACTTGCGCATCTTCTCGATATCCGCCCAGGTCATGGCGTGATGGCGCATCGGGCTCCCGGGGCCCGTGCCGCGGGTAATGCGATGGGCGTACTGGGGCGGGTAGTTCTCGTGCCGGGGCATGCCGGTGGTGGCGAGGTAGCGGAAGATGACGCCCACCAGCCAGCGCGGGTGAATCGTCATGTCGGTCAGCGACTGCGCGGAGATGCTGAACGGGATCGAGAACCCGTTGCGCTTGTTGTATTCGCGGTTGTTGCCGAGCGCGCCGTCGATGGTGACGATCAGTGCCTCGAACCCGGCGTCGCGGGCACGGCCGACGAGCTGGTAGGACAGCTCCTCCTCCTTCCACATGTAGAGCTGGAACCACAGCCGGCCCCCTGCCTCCTTGGCGACCCTCTCCATCGACGTGATCGACCCGGTGGCGAGCGTGAAAGGGATGCCCTTGGCGGCGGCGGCCCTGGCCAAGGCCAGCTCGCCCTGGTACCAGGACAGGCCGGCGATGCCGGTCGGCGCGATCGCCATGGGCAGCTCCGAGCGCTTGCCGAACAGGTCGATCCCCATGTCGCGGTCGGTCAGGTCGACCATGAACCGTGTCCGCAGCTTCAGGTTCCGGAACACCTGGCGGTTGTCGGCCAGCGCGACCTCGTCCTCGGCACCGCGGTCGATGTATTGGAACACCCCCTTGGGCAGGCGCCGGAGCGCCTGTTCGCGCAGGTCGGCAATGTTGTAGCAGCGGTCCAGGCGTGACATCGGTGTTCCCCCTTGGCGTTGACGGGTGGCCTTTGTTGGCCGCCTCGGTCCGCAATGTAGCGGGCCGCCGGGCCAAAACAAAGCCCTCCGCTGGCGCCGGGGAGGCTGCTATTCTCCGCCCCAAGGGCATGCCGGACAGACCCGCTCGCAAGCGGGCCGGCCATCAACGGGGAGAACAGACATGTCGCATAGCAAGGCAAGAACCGTCGCATACTGCGCTATCGCCGCCGTAACCCTCGGTGCGGCTGCCACGGCCGCCGCCGATCCGGTGGCGGACTTCTACAACGCCAAGCGCATCACCATCATCGTCGGCTCCGGCGCAGGTGGCGGCTATGACACATATGGCCGCCTGGTGGCGCGCCACCTGGGCCGGAACATTCCCGGCAAGCCGGGCTTCCTCGTCAAGAACATGACCGGGGCCAGTTCCATCGTCGCCGCAAATCACGTCGTCAATGTCGCACCCAAGGACGGCACTACCATCGGCGCGCTCCAGCGCGAGATCGCGCTGGTCGAGATCATGGGCCAGAAGGGCCCGAAGTTCAAAGCGCAGGAGCTGCAGTGGCTCGGCAGCCTGGCGAGCGAGGCCGGCGTCTGTGCCGTCGCCACGCGTACCGGCATCATGTCGTTCGAGGAACTGTTCCAGCGCGAATTCGTATTCGGCGGCACCGGCCCCAACATCACCGAATTCCATCCGGCGATGCTCAACAACCTGATGGCGGCCAAGACCAAGCTGATCAAGGGGTACCCCGCGACACCGCCGATCCACCTCGCCATCGAGCGCAAGGAAGTGGACGGCATCTGCCAGTCCTGGGCCTCGTTCAAGGAACAGGCGAACAAGATGCTGAAGACGGGCGAGATCAAGCCGCTGGTGCAGATGGCCCTGAAGCCGGAACCGGAAATGCAGAAGATGGGAATCCCCATGTTCTTCGATTTCGTCAACGACCGGCACCTCGCCGCCGGACAGACGGTGGACGACGTGAAGAACTACTTCCGCCTGGTGTTGGCGTCGGGCGTCATGGGCCGGCCCTACATGGTCGCGCCCGGCGTTCCGGCCGCCCGGGTCAAGGCGCTGCGCGGCGCCTTCGTCGCCATGACCAAGGACGCGAAGTTCATGGCCGAGGCCAAGAAGCAGCGCCGCGACATCGAACTGGTGACCGGCGATGAAATCCAGGACATCGTCAAGACCATGGCGGCGACGCCGAAAGAGAAGCTCGCGCTGCTCGACGGACACCTCAAGTTCAAGGGCAAGGTCGCGCAGACCACTTTCAAGATGGCGCGGCATTCCGGCAAGGTCACCAAGGTCGGCGGCAAGGGGCGTGAGATCACCATCAGCTACAACGGCAAGCCGGCGCTGGCCAAGGTCTCGGGCTCCAGCACCAAGGTCCGCATCGACGGCAAGAAGGGCAAGCGTTCCGACGTCAAGGTCGGCATGACCTGCACCTTCGTCTATCCGGAAGCGGGCATGCAGGCCCAGGAAGTGCTCTGCAAGAAGTGACCGCGCAACCGCGCGCGGAACACCGGCGCGGGCTACCACGCCGCACCATTCGAGCCCCGGGGAAACCCGGGGCTTTTTTTGCCGCCGCCGCCGCGATACCGTGGCCGTCGGAAGAACCCGCCGCCAACGGGTCACGTGAACCGCACAGGGAGGGGACCATCACCATGACCGCATTCACCGAGCCGGCCGCCCGGCTGGGCATCATCCTGTCGTCGGGCAACCGCACGCTCGAGCCCTATTTCCGGGCGCTGGCACCGACAGGGCTCGGCATCCACGTCACGCGCATGCGCATGGGCTCCGGCGGCAAGCGGACGCGCGGCGATATCGAGGGCGCGGCCCTGAAATGCGCGGAGCTCCTGGCCGACGCCCAGGTGGACGCGATCGACCTGCAGGGCACCGGTATCATGATGGAGCGCGGCCCGGACGGCGAGGCGGAGCTGGTCGCCCGGATCGCGGCGGCGACGGGAACGCCCGTTTATACCGCGACCCAGGCGGTGGTCGAGGCGCTACGCGCCCTCCAGATCACGCGGGCGGTCGTCGTCAACCCCGGCGATGCCGGGGCGGTGGCCCGCGAACGCGCCTACCTGGAGGCTGTGGGCATCGACATCGTCCATGCGCTCGCGCGCGACTGCGGCGAGGCGACCCTCGACGTCACCCCCGAGCAATGGGCGGCGAACGCACGCACGGCCATGCGCGCGTGCAGCGGTAAGGACACGGATGGGTTCTTCCTCAGCGGTTCCCACACCCGCATGGTCGAAGCCATCGCCGCGATCGAAGACGACACCGGAAAGCCCGTCGTCACCTCCATCCAGGCGGCGCTGTGGGCGGGGCTGCGGCGCCTCGGCAAGGGGCTTGGCCCGAACCTCGGCTACGGCGGCGCGCCGCCGACGGTGCTCGGGCGGTTGTTCCGGGCGGACGCGACGGCGCCGTGACCAGGACCTAGTACGGCCCCCAGGCCCGGACGACGGCCGGGCGGGCCGCGATCGCGTCGTGCCACCGCCGCAGGTTCGGGTAGGGGTCGAGCCCGATATCCTTGACGCCGTGGGTATGCACGTCCGAGAAGATCGAGATGTCGGCGACGGAAAAGTCGTCGGCCATATACTCGTGCTCGCCGAGGTGGCGGTCGAGGATGCCGAGCATGTCGCGCAGCACCGCGTCGTAGTGCTTCTTGGCCTGCGGCACGTCCTCGGCGGAGCGGATCACCCACAGGCCGAACTGCTGGGCCAGCGTCGTGAAGGTGGCCGAACCGTAGAACAGCCACTGGTCGACCTTGATGCGCGCGACCGGGTCTTCCGGGTAGAGGCCGTTGCCCGCCTTCTGCCCCAGGTACTTGAGGATCGCCCCCGATTCGCACAGCGAGATCGCCTTCCCGCCGGGCCCGTCGTGATCGACCAGCGCGGGAATCTTGTGGCCGGGACTGATCTTCAGGTAATCAGGCGCGAACTGCTCCTTGGCACGGATGTTCACGGGCTTGAGCGTATGCGGCAGCCCGCTCTCCTCCATGCCGTGGCGCGCCTTGTAGCCGTTGTCGGTGGTCCAGAAATAGAGATCGATCATGATTCCTCCCCTTCTCTCTCGTTGTCATCCTACGAGCCGCCTGCGAAAGGCCCGGTCGCGCTTGAGGTGCCATTCGCGGCTCATCGCATCTTCCTTCGCGGCATGGCGCTCCGCATAGAGAAGAACCCAGTTGCGCCCCCGGGTCGAGCGTGCGCCACGGCCGGAATTATGTTCGTCCAGGCGCCGGTCGAGGTCCGTGGTCCAGCCGACATAGGTACGGTATCCGCCGGCGCCGGCGCTTCCCAGGACGTAGACGAAACACGGCATCGACGGCATCCCTCGCGCCTGACCCCCGCGCCTGACCCCATGTGCGCCCTTATAGGCCGCCGCGCCCGTTTCGGCCACACCACATGGTCAGCGAACCGCCGCGTCGATCCCTGACCGGGTAACGGAACGGTGCCGGAACCCATCGCCATTGTGGCCGCGGCATCGAATCAAAATGCGACGGCGAACCCGCCAACCACGGCGTCTTCACGAAATATTAAACGGAATTTAAGGATAATTCGGACGAATTTTCTTTGAATCATGATGCGTCTCACTTGCCCCGCGCCTAGGGTCATGGGACATGCATGAGGGAGCGGACCGTGCTTGCACTCCGTCTTCTGGCGGTTGTTTGCCTTGCGTGCCTTTGTCGGGTGGAGGTGTCGCTCGCGGACGATGCGAGCGCCGCCGGCGCGATTCCTGCTGCGGGGATGAACCGCGTTATTGCGGGGGCGGTGCGGGACTTTCCCCCGTACTACCTGAGCGCCCCCGGATCGAAACCGACGGGTTTCGCTATCGACGTCCTCGCCGAGACCGCCCGGCGCGCCGGGGTTACCGTCGAATACCGCGCCTTCGACTCATGGAAGGACGCGCAGACCGCACTGCGCAAGGGCGAGATCGACCTAATTCCCAACATGGGGATCACCCGCGGACGCCAGGACTGGTTGGCGTTCACGCCACCTTACCAGTCGATCAACGTGGTGCTGTTCGTCCGCACCGAAAAGCCGCCGGTATACACCCTGAACGAGCTGCAAGGCCGGACCATCGGCGTCGTCACGACCAACGTCGGCCGGCAGTTCGTAAAAAAGATCCCGAAAGCGCGCGAGCGCGTCTTCCCGGGTATCGACGAAGCGCTCCGCGCACTCCTCGACGGCAAGATCGACGCGCTGATCTACCCGGCCGACGTCGTCCGCTATCTGGCCGGGAAGATGGGAGAGAGCCGCAACATTCGCGTCACGGGGCCGACGCTGGCACGGGTGGAACGCGCCATGGCCGCGCGAATCGACCGGGCGGCGATGCTCATGGGGCTGGAACCGCATCTGCGGGCCTATACGGGCACGAAGGCGTATCTCGATCTCTATCGCCGCTGGTTCAGCCCTTCATCGGATGCGGCCGGAGCCTCGCAGGTTTGGCGCTACGTCGCCGTCTTTGCGGTCCTCGTGATCGTCCTTGCGGTGATCGCCTGGCGGGTCCGGCGATCCAGAATGGCGAACGGACCTGCCAGCAAGCACACCGGTTCGCTGGAAACCCGCCTCGGCAATCGCCTTCTTGTCCGTTTCGGCCTCATATCGCTGATTTCGGTCATCGGCTTCCTGGCCGTCATCGTCTACATGTACCACGTGTCGTTCGAAGCGACGCGCGTGTCCCTGGCCGAGGCGGCGGAAACCGAAGCCAGCCTCGTCGACGCCGTGTTGCGATTCGACAGGGACCTGTCCGCCAAGAACGCCTTGCCCAAGGGCACCTCCGCCCTGTCGGAGGTGATCGAGGCGCTGTCGCGGTCCTACAACAACAAGATGGAAACACTGATCGCCGAACGCCGGGCCGATCACATGCTGTTCCTGATGCGTAACCGGGCGCCCCAGGACCAGATGCCCGATGTCGTGCCGCTCGGATCCGAGCTCGCGCAACCGACGCAACGCGCGTTGTCGGGCGAGATGGGAACCATGATCGGGCGCGATTACCGCGGCGAATGGGTACTGGCCGCCTATCGGCCGGTGGAGGCACTGAACGGCGGGCTCGTGACGAAGATGGACGTGGCGGAGATTCGTGCCCCGTTCCTGCTGGCGGGAACCATTGTCATGATCGCCGGTTTCGGCTTCGCCCTGCTCGGCGGGTATCTCAGCATCCGGACGACCCTTCCCATCGTGCAGCGCGCCGCAGCGAACGAGGAGCACATCCGCGACATCTTCGAGGAACTGCCCATCGCGATCTGGGAGGAAGACTGGTCCGGGGTCCGGAAGATCGCCTTTGACCGTGCGAGCGGGACCGCTGGCGAACATGCCGGCGCGGCCGAGGACGACGCCGACCTCCTGGCGAAGCTGATAGAGGCCCG
>WHSO01000099.1 GCA_009380075.1 Alphaproteobacteria bacterium
ATTCGGCACGCTCGATCCCCTCGGACTTGCCCAGGCGGTGCGCCACCGACAGTGACGCCGAAGAAACCACCACCGCGTCGGCGGCGTCGGCGCCCGCCTTGCGGACGCGGGCGAGAATGTCATCGAGCAGGTCAAGGCGGTCGGGGGTGGCCATCGGGTGTCCTGAAGTGGAAGGCGGGGTGGTGTTACAAGGAACGGCGGCTGCCCCCGGCAAGGGGGCCCGGATTATATAGGCGAGCGGGGCGCCGCCATAAAGGCCCAATGCCGCGATAAGGCGCCGGGCCGCCCGCCATGCTATGGAGAAGGCGCGACCCCCCAACTCCCGACTGCGCCAATTCCGTGAGCCCTGCCCCCGATCCCGCGTCCCCATCCGCCCCCGCCACGTTGCGCCGCGTGCTGGGGCTGTGGATCCTGGTGTTCTACGGCCTCGGCAGCATCGTCGGGGCCGGCATCTACGTCCTGATCGGTGCGGTGGCGGGCGTCGCGGGTTATGGGGCGCCGCTGGCCTTCGTCGGCGCCGGAATCCTCGCGGGCCTCACCGGCCTGTCCTACGCCGAGCTCTCGGCCCGCTACCCGGAGGCGGCGGGCGCCGCGGCTTACGTCCAGGAAGGCTTCGGCCGGGCCGGACTGTCGCGCCTCGTCGGCTTCGCCGTCGTCGCCGTCGGTTTGTTCCTCACCGGCAGCCTCGCCCACGGGGTCGTCGGCTATATCAACGAATTCGTCGCCGTGCCGCCGCTGCCAGCGGCGCTCGCCATCGTCGTCCTGTTCACCGTCGTCGCCGGCGTCGCGGTGCGCCACACACTGATGCTCGCCGCGGCGATGACGGTGGTGGAGATCGGCGGACTCGTCATCGTCGCGGCCGTGGGTGCGCCGGCGCTCGCCCGCCTGCCCGAGGTCGCACCGCTGATGGTGCCGGGCGACATCACCGCGGTTCTGGCGGTGTCCTCGGGAATCTTCCTCGCCTTCTTCGCCTTCCTCGGCTTCGAGGACATCGTCAACATGGCCGAGGAGACCCGCGCGCCGGAACGCACGTTGCCGCGCGCCGTGCTGCTGTCGATCGTGCTGGCGACCGTGATCTACGCCGTCATCGCCGTGGTGGCAGTGGTGGCGGTGCCGCTCGCCGACCTCGCCGCCTCGCGCGCACCGCTGGAGCTGATCATGGGGCGCGCCGAATGGGTGCCGCGCGGGCTGCTGTCGGTCATCGCCATCATCGCCATTCCCAACGGCATCCTCGTCACGCTGGTGATGCTCGGGCGTATCCTCTACGGCATGGCGCGGCGGGGATGGCTGCCGACGGCGCTCGGCGTCGTCAACCCGTGGACGCGTACGCCGCTGCGCACCACGGTAATCGCTGGCGGCCTTGCCGTCGCCTTCACCGCGGCGGTGGACTTCATCGGCCTGGTAACGCTGACCAGCGCCGTCAATCTCTGCGTCTTCACTATCGTCAACCTGGCGCTGTGGCGCCTGCACCGGACGCAGCCGCGTCCCGACCTGCCGATCCGCGCCTGGGTGTGGTGCCCGCCGCTGGCGGCCGGGTTCTCGGCGGCGCTGATCGCACTGCAGTTGGTGGGCTAAAGCATGTTGCTCCAACATTGAAACGTCATGCCCCGGCTTGTCCGGGGCATCTGTGCGTTTGCGCCGTGCCGTGGATGCCCCGCATGAAGCGGGGCATGACGGTAATGGGGACGGGCGATGACGCATCCATTATTCCCCGACAACGTGCTTCAGGACGAGGTTGGCGGTTTCTCAGCCGGGGGCAGGCCGTAGTCGGCCCATTTCTGGGTCACCAGGTCGACGATGTCGTCGGCCATGCGGATGGGTTGGCCCCATTCGCGCGCGGTTTCGGGACCGATCTTGTCGGTGGCGTCGAGCCCCGCCTTGCCGCCGAGACCCGGCTGGGGCGAGGCGAAGTCGAGGTAGTCGATGGGCGTGTCGTTGACGATGGTGATGTCGCGGCCGGGGTCCATCTTGGTCGCCACCGCCCACATCACGTCGGTCCAGCTCCGCACGTCGATGTCGTCGTTCACCACGATGATGTATTTGGTATAGAGGAACTGGCGCAGGAACGACCAGATGCCCATCATCACCCGCTTGGCGTGGCCGGGATAGGCCTTGCGGATCGAGACCACGGCGATGCGGTAGCTGCAGGCCTCGGGCGGCAGGTAGAAATCCACGATCTCCGGGAACTGGCGGCGCAGCATCGGCACGAAGACCTCCCCCAGCGCCTGGGCCAGTACCGAGGGCTCGTCGGGCGGGCGGCCGGTGAAGGTGGTGTGATAGATCGCGTCCTCGCGCATGGTGATGGCGGAGACGGTGAACACCGGGAAACGTTCCACCGCGTTGTAATAGCCGGTGTGGTCGCCGTAGGGGCCTTCGTTGCCGGACTCGCTCAGGCTGACATGGCCCTCGATCACCATCTCCGCCTCGGCCGGCACCTTGAGCGGCACGCTGACGCAGTCGGCGAGCCGCGTGCGCCGCCCGCGCAAGAGCCCGGCGAAGGCGTATTCGGAGACCTTGTCGGGGATCGGAGTCACCGCGGCGATGGTGGTGGCCGGATCGGCGCCGATGACCGCGGCGACGGGCAGGGGCGCGGAGGAGGATTCGCCGTGTTGGGCGAGATGCTGGGCCCCGCCGCGATGCTGGAGCCAGCGCATCAGCGTGCGGTCGCGGCCGATCACCTGCATGCGGTAGATGCCGAGGTTGGCGTCCTCGGGCTTCGCGCCGGGGGCCTTGGTGACGACGAGGGGGAAGGTGATGAGCGGCGCCGGTTCTCCCGGCCAGCAGGTCTGGATCGGGATTTTCGCGAGGTCGATGTCGCCGCCACGCAGGACGACCTGCTGGCACGGCGCGTCGCTCACCGTGCGCGGGTTCTTGGCCAGCGCCAGGCGCAGCTTCGGCAGCATCGCCAGCGCCTCCTTGAGGCTGGCCGGCGGGTCGGGATGCTGCAGGAAGGCGAGCGATTCGCCCAGCGTGCGCAGCTCATCCAATTCCCGTCCCATCGCCCAGGCGACGCGCTGGGTGGTGCCGAACAGGTTGGCCAGAACCTTCCGCGGCCACGGCGCGGCATAGGGCGCGTCCGCCCCGACCAGGTTCTCGAACAGGGTGGCGGGGCCGCCCTCGCCGATCAGCCGGCGGCCGATCTCGGTCATCTCGAGCACCGGGGAGACCGGCGCGCGCACGCGCACCAGCGCACCGCGCCGTTCGAGAAACGCGATGAAATCGCGCAGGCTTGCATGGGTCATGGGGCGGATTTTACGGTATATTAGGGGCCGCGCAGCTAGCTTTTCACGGGTCTGCGCCGGCGGCGCGGGCCGGGGTTCCGTGGTCGTATGGTGTAATGAGCAGGAGTTCCAGCGTGACACAGTATTGGGTCGTCGGTGGCGAGTACGAGACCACCGAGTTCAAGACCATCGCGGGCGGCGGGCGGCCGCAGCGGGTGGGGCCCTTCGCGTCCTACGAGGACGCGCTGGCCAAATGGGCCGAACTGGCTTGGCAGTCGGTCGACAACTGCAACATCCGCTTCCATATCGAGAGCGAAAGCGACTCGCGCGCCGCATGATGGTGCCCGAATCGCCGGCGGCGCGGATCGCGCGGGCCAAAGCCTACCCCTTCAGCCCGCCCCGGGATTCGTATCTCTTTCGCGCTGGCAAGGCCGAGCCCCTGACCGACGCGCCGTCGCGGGTGCGGGGGTTGACGCCGGTGCTGGCATCCGGTTCCAACGCGGCGCTGGACCAACTCGCCCGCAAGTACGCCGCCCACGGCGCGGCGGCGCCGATCCCGGTGACCCGCGCCTGCGTCCGCGACTTCGATTCCGTCTACAACGCCCATATCGCCACCTATGGCTCGGTGCCGGCGACGCTGTTCCCGTCGCCGGGCACGGCACTGACGACCTTCATCACCTGGCTCGACGACGACGCGCTCGCGGTCATGCACGGGACCGAGCAGCCGGGCGTCAACTACCACTACGCCGAACTCTCCGGCATCGCGGTGGAGGTCGAGGGGCTGGGCGTGCTCGATGCCGCCTTCGCCTATATCTCCGTTGCCGGCTGCCTGATCCGCGACGGCGCGCCGGTGGCGCTGGCGGAGGTCTCTGCCGCCGGGCGCACCTTCCCGGCACTGACACAGGTCGAGGCGCTGATGCACGCGCGCGATGTGACCGCGCCCGACATGGATATCGACGCCTTCATCCTCGACACCATCGCCGACGAGGCCCAGCGCCTCGCCCGCGGCCAAAGGCTTGCCGCGACCGCGCGCCCCTTCGCCCATCCGGGCTATCGCGTGGTCGCGCTCGGAGGCTAACCGGTCAGGCGGTACAGCACGGTCTCGCGCATCTCGCGGTCCTCGAGCTCCAGCGACGTCGGCACCGTGTAGCGCGCGCATTCCTCGATCCCGATTTCGGGCAGATAGGCGCGGCCGGGATCGGCGAGCCAGACTTCGGCGCCCGCTGCATGGGCGCGGCGCAGCCAATCGATCATGCGCGCGGCCATGTCGCGCTGGTAACACACGTCGCCGGCCAGGATCACCGCGTCGGCGGGCGGCACGGCGTCGAGCGGATCGCCGGCGGGAATGTCGATGGCGACATTGTTGGCGCGGGCATTGACGGCAACGGCGGCGCGGGCGTAGGCGTCGATCTCATGCGCCGAGACCCACGCCGCGCCCGCCTTGGCTGCGGCGATGGCAGCAACGCCGGAGCCGGCGGCGATGTCCATGACCCGCCGGCCCGTCACCCGCTCAGGATGATCGAGAAGGAAGCGCGCCGTCGCCGCGCCGCCGGGCCAGCAGAAGGCCCAGTAGGGCGGCTCGACGCCGGAGGTGGCGAGCGACTCCTCGCTCGCGGTCCAGATCGGCGTGATGCGGCTGGCGAGACGCAGGGTGATCTCCGGCACCAGCGGGTGGCGCGCGGGCCGGGTCTGGGCGCGGACGAAGGCCTGGGTCTCAGATTCGGTCGATGCTGCCATCACGGACATGTTACTTCCTTGAACCGGGGCGGGGGCGGAATCTTGTCGTCGGGGCCGCTGGGGGCGGCCTTGTTTTTTGGGGAGATCCACCATGCGAAAGCACCTTCCGGTTTTCGTCCTTTGCGTCGTCCTGCTCGCGATCGCCGCCGTGCCCGCGGGCGCCGGCACCGATCGGGTGAAATTCCCCGCCGGCTACAAGTCTTTCGTTCACTACGCAACGGTGGAACGCGCCGACAACAAGACGGTCCGCCTGATGTACGCCGATCCGGCAACCGTCGCCGCCGTCAAGGCGGGCAAGCCCGCGTCCGATGGTGCCGTCATCGTCATGGAGGTCTACCGCGGCGAGCCGGCCCCCGGCGGCGGCCTGAAGCGCGGCGCGTTCCGCGGCATTTTCGTAATGGAGAAGGGCGCCGGCTGGGGCGCGGAATATCCAGATACCCTGCGCAACGGCGATTGGGAATACGCGCGCTTCGATGCCGATGGAAAGCGCAACAAGAAGCGGAACATGAATAGCTGCTTCACCTGCCACAAGAAGGAGGCGGTGAACGACTATGTTTTCACCGCCGGCGCGATGAAGGCGAAATAGTCGACACCGCGCTCAGCGCGCGGGCGCCCACTGCCCGGCAACCAGCGCGCCGAGCAGCAGCCAGCCGAACACCCGCGTGGCGCGGAACTTGCGCATGCAGTCGGCGGGATCATTGAGGTCCACCGCCCACGCCTGCCACAGCAGGAAGGCGTAGACCAGCGCCAGCCCCGGCCAGAATGGCCAGCCGGCGCCGGCGACGTATCCGGCCGCGCCGAACATCAGGACCGCAAGCGTGTAGAACGCCGTGAACCACGGCTTGGCGCGGTCGCCGAGGCGGATGGACAGCGTCTTCACCCCCGCCGCCTTGTCGTCGGCGAGGTCGGCATAAGCGTAGATCGTGTCGTAGCCCAGCGTCCAGAAGAAGGCGCCGGCGTAGAGCAGGAACGCCTCCAGCGCCAGCGTCCCGCGCTCGGCCGCGAAGCCGACCAGCGCGCCGAAGGTCATGGTCAGTCCGAGCCACGCCTGCGGCCAGTAGGTGATCCGCTTCATGAACGGATAGACGACGACCAGCGCCAGCGACGAGACGGCGAGGAGCATGGTGAAACGGTTGAAGCTCGACAGAATCCACAGGCCCAGCGCGAGGAGGACCGCGAGGAACACCAGCGCCGCCGGAATGCCGATCTGCCCCGACGCGATCGGCCGCAGCGCCGTGCGCGCCACGCGTCGGTCGATGTCGCGGTCGACGATGTCGTTGATGACGCAACCCGCGCCGCGCATGACCACGGCGCCGGCGAAGAACAGGAGCGCGTGGCCGAGCAGGCGGTCCCAGCCGATCAGTCCGGGGCTCGCCAGTACCAGCGACCACCAGCAGGGAAAGACGAGGATCCACGCCCCGATAAGGCGGTCGAAGCGGGCGAGGCGGATGTAGGGCAGTGTGCGGGCGGGCGCGTGGCGAGCCAGCCAGCTATCGGTCGGGATGTCGCTGGCCGCGCGTGGGGGCCCGGTACCCCGTCCCATGCCGGTATTTGTATCGCCCTCGCTCATGCCTGTAGTCTTATCGCCGCGCCCGTGCCGCCACAAGGGACGACCCGAGTCCATCGGCGCGGGGGGCGAGGAGGGGCACCGCATGGCGGAAAACCGGCACAGAGAGGGCGGGCAGGATGCCGCCAACGCGGCCGTGCGCAAGCGCCTGTTCACGGCGGCGGCGCTCGCCGCGGGGGGCCGGGTCGCTCTCGGCGCCGACCAGGCCCATTACCTGCGCAACGTGCTGCGGCTCGGCAAGGGCGACCGCATCGCGCTGTTCAACGGCCGGGACGGCGAATGGTCGGCGGTCCTCGTCGCCCTCGCCAAGGGCGGGGCCGAGGCGGAAGTGGAGGCGTTGTGCAGGCCCCCGGCGGCGGAGCCCGACCTCTGGCTCCTGTTCGCGCCGATCAAGCACGCCCGCGTCGATTACCTGGCGCAGAAGGCGGCCGAGCTCGGCGTCGCCCGCCTGGTGCCGGTGCTGACGGACCACACCATGGTCGGCCGGGTCAATACGGGACGTCTCGCCGCCAACGCGCTGGAAGCAGCGCAGCAGACCGGCCGGCTGACCGTGCCCGAGGTGGCAGCGCCGGTGCGCCTCCTCGATGCGCTGGCCGGCTGGGATCCCGCCCGGCGCGTCATGCTGTGCGACGAAAGCGGCAAGGGCCCACCGGTGTTCGAGGGGCTGCGCAATGTTCCGCGCGGCGGGCCATGGGCGGTGCTGATCGGCCCTGAAGGCGGGTTCTCGGAGGGAGAGCTTGACGCCTTACGTAAACTGGATTTTGTTATGCCCGTCTCCCTCGGTCCCCGTCTGTTGCGGGCCGATACGGCCGCCGTCGCGGCGCTCGCCTGCTGGCAGGCGGCGCTCGGCGACTGGTCGCAGAAAGTCCCCGGCGCCTGAGGCGGCGCCGGCCTTCAACACAGAACACGCCGGGGCCCCGGTTCGGGGCATCCGCACCCAGGAAACACCAGAAAGCCCCCGCGCATGTCCGGTCCCCCGAAAGCCTCCGGCGAATCCATCGCGTCGAAATCCCAGCTGGTGGACGACCTCGCCGCCGGCTGCAAGCCGCGCGACGCGTGGCGCATCGGCACCGAGCACGAGAAATTCGCCTTCGCGTTGAAGGACCTGAGGCCGCTGCCCTACGACGGCGCGTGCTCGATCCGCGCCTTGCTCGAAGGCCTCACCCGCTTCGGCTGGCAGGTCGTAGCGGAAGACGGCAAGCCCATCGCGCTCGCCAAGGGCGGCGCCTCGATTACCCTGGAGCCGGGCGGCCAGTTCGAACTGTCCGGCGACGCGATTGAGAACCTGCACCAGACCTGCCGCGAGGTGAACGAGCACCTGGCCCAGGTCAAGGAGGTGGCGGGCGAGATCGGCGCCGGCTTCATCGGCATCGGCTTCAATCCCAAATGGTCGCGCGACGAGACGCCGTGGATGCCGAAAGGCCGCTACGGGATCATGCGCGCCTACATGCCGAAGAAGGGCAAGCTCGGCCTCGACATGATGCTCCGGACCTGCACCATCCAGGTCAACCTCGACTTTTCGTCGGAAGCCGACATGGTGCGGAAGTTCCGGGTCGGCCTGGTGCTGCAGCCGGTAGCGACGGCGCTGTTCGCCAATTCGCCGTTCACCGAAGGCAGGCCCAACGGCTTCCTCAGCTACCGCAGCCACGTGTGGACCGACACCGATCCCGACCGCTGCGGCGTCCTGCCCTTCGTGTTCGAGGACGGTTTCGGCTTCGAGCGCTACGTCGACTACATGCTCGACGTGCCGATGTATTTCGTCTACCGCGACGGGCGCTACATCGACGCCGCCGGCCAGTCCTTCCGCGACTTCATGGCCGGGCGGCTGCCGGCGCTACCGGGCACGGTGGCGACCATGGGCGACTGGTCGGACCACCTGACCACCGTCTTCCCCGAGGTCCGGCTCAAGCGCTACCTGGAGATGCGCGGCGCCGACGGTGGCCCGTGGCGGCGCATCTGCGCCCTGCCGGCGTTGTGGACCGGGCTCCTCTACGACCAGAACGCCCTCGATGCGGCCTGGGACCTGTGCAAGGACTTCACCCTGGAGGAGCACGAGGTCCTGCGCCGCGAGGTGCCGCGCCAGGCGCTCCGGACCCCGTTCCGCGGCCGTCCGCTGCTGGCGCTGGCGCGCGAGGTGGTGGCGCTGGCGCGGGCCGGTCTCAACAGG
>WHSO01000083.1 GCA_009380075.1 Alphaproteobacteria bacterium
CCATGACGCCGGCACGTATCGCTGCGTCTGCTGCGGCGCGCCCTTGTTCGAATCATCCGACAAGTTCGATTCCGGTACCGGCTGGCCCAGCTTCGCCCGCCCCGCGGCCGAAGGCGCGGTGGAAACGGACACGGACACGGCTTATGGCATGATCCGCACCGAGGCGACGTGTGCGAAATGCGATGCCCATCTCGGCCATGTCTTCCCCGATGGACCGAAGCCGACGGGGCTGCGCTACTGCATCAACTCCGCCTCTCTCAAGCTCGACCCCAACGACAAGAAATAGGGTGCGCCACAGGTACGGGTTCGACGGCACCCGACGCCCCTTCCTGAAGATCGAATTTCATGGATGACGCCCTGACGCTCGCCGCGCTTGCCGCCGGCCTTGCCCTGGTCGGCGCCTTCGCCGGCCTGATGGCGGGGCTGCTCGGCATCGGCGGCGGGGTTGTGATGGTGCCGGCGCTCTATTACGTCGCCGGGTTCCTCGGCGTGGCCGAGGTCCACCGCATGCATCTGGTGGTGGGGACGTCGCTCGCGGTCATCGTGCTGACGGCGGCCACATCCGTCGCCACCCATTGGCGCCACGGGGCGGTGGATACGGCGGTGCTGCGGAGCTACGGCCCCGGCGTGCTTGTGGGGGTGCTGGCCGGGACGCTGATCGCCGCCGTGGTGGAGGGCGGTGTGCTGACGGCGGTGTTCGCCGTCGCTGCGCTGGCCGTGTCCGCCAACATGGCGCGGGGCATGCCGGCACGGACGCTGGGGTCGGCCTTGCCCGGTGCCGCCGGCGCGGGGGCGCTTGGTCTGCTCACCGGCGTGGTCTCGACCATGGCCGGGATCGGCGGCGGGGCGATGACGGTCGCCATCCTCACCCTCTATTCGATGCCCATTCACCTGGCCGTGGGCACCGCGTCCGCCGTCGGCGTGCTGGTGGCGCTGCCGGGCGCCATCGGCTTCGTCGCCATCGGCTGGGGCGCGGCGGAACTGCCGCCGCTGTCCCTCGGCTACGTCAACCTTGCGGCCTTCGCGGTGCTGGCGCCGGTGACCGCCGCCATGGCCCCGGTCGGGGCGCGGCTCGCCCATCGCCTGCCGCAGAAAGCCCTCGCCCGCGTGTTTGCCGCCTTCCTCGGACTTGCCGCGCTCCACATGCTGTGGAACCTGCGCATCTGACCGTATGCCGGGCGCGAAAACCGCGCCTCTCCGCTTGCGCCGTTCCGCGGCCTGAGCGATTGTGGCGGCAACGATAAGTCCACCGGGAGGACCGCATGATCCGAGGCGATAAATACGGCTACCGCGCGCGCATCGGCTATACCTCGCCGCCGCTGACCAGCGAGGTGTTCCCTTACGAATTCTACAAGCTCGCGCCCGACGGCGTGACCCTCGTCATTACCACGCTGGCCATCACCGTGCGCTCGGCGGCCGAGGTCGACCAGTCGTACGACATTTCGATGAAGGCGGCGGAACAGATGGCCGAGGCCGGCTGCGACGCCATCGTGCTGGGCGGCGTGCCCATCAACCTCGCCAAGGGCGCCGCGAACGCCGCGCAGATCATCAAGGACCTGGAACAAAAACTGGGAATCCCCGTCGCCACCTCGGCCTCGGCGCAGAAAGAGGCGTTCGCGCGCCTCGGCTGCCGCAAGCTCGTCGTCGCCCACCCCTACAAGGACGACGACAACCACCGCTTCGACGATTACGCGCAGAAATTCGGCGCCTCGGTCCTGGGCACCCGGGCCTGGGGCTCCGCCTTCAACCGCATCGGCGCCATTCCCGACGACGCGGCGCTCAAAATGGCGCGCGAGCTGATGAAGGCGCATCCCGACGCCGACACCATCATGTTCCCGTCGCCGCACTGGCCGGTGATCAACGCCATCGAGCCGCTGGAGAAGGAATTCGGGGTCACCGTCATGTCGTCGATCCAGGCGATCCTGTGGCAGGCCTTCCGCCTCGCCGGCATCAAGGATTCACTTTCGGGCTACGGCCGCCTGTTCAAGGATTTCTGATCGTGGCCGGATCGCGCGACCTCGACCGCATTCACGGCCACCGGGCCCGCATCGGCTACACCGTCGCCGCGGTGACGACCGAGGTCTACCCCATCGACTGGTACCGCATCGTGCCCCACGGCGTGTCGTTGATGATGATCACCCTGCCGCTCGGCGAACGGTCGAAGGAAGACCTGGAAAAGTGCTACCGGATTTCCATCGACGCGGCCAGGACCATGGCCAAGGCCGGGGCGGATCTCGTCGTCCTCGGCGGGCTGCCGATCAACATCTCCAAAGGCGACGGCACGGTGGAGGACCTCATGGCCGGGCTTTCGCGCGAGATCGGCGTGCCGGTGTCGTCGTCGGCCGCCGCCCAGGTTGCGGCGTTCAAAGCGCTGGGCGCGCGCAAGGTGGTGACGGTGCATCCCTTCCTGCCGGACCAGAACCCGCGCCACGAGCGCACCATCGCCTCGTTCTTCGGGCTCGAGCCCGCGGGCGTCTACGCCGGCGGTTCCAACCTCGTCGAGCTCGGCACGCTGCCGCCGGCGCGCGCCCTCGAATGGGGCCGCGCGGCGATGAAGGCCAATCCCGGGGCCGACACGCTCTATTTCGGCTGTCCCCACTGGACGGTGATCGACGCCATCGCGCCGCTCGAAGCGGAATTCGGCATCGGCGTGATGACCTCGCTCCAGGCCATCGCCTGGCATTCGATGCGCCTCGCCGGGGTCGACGACCGGGTGCCCGGCTTCGGCCGCCTGTTGTCCGAACACTGAGGAGATTCCCCGCCATGTACGGTTCCCGTGCCCGAATCGGCTATTGCTCGCCGCCCTTCGTCACCGAGGTCTTCGCCTACGAGTTCTACAAGATGGTGCCCGAGGGCGTGACCCTGATGATCACCACGCTGGAGGTCGGCAACGAATACACCCAGCAGGCCTTCGACGGCAGCTACGACCGCTCCCTCGCCGCCGCCCGGGCGATGGGCGAGGCGGGCGCCGACGTGGTGGTGCTCGGCGGCAATCCGGTCAACCAGTCGCGCGGGATCGAGAACCTGCCGAAGATCTGCGCCGACCTCGCCGCCGAGATCGGGACCAAGGTCATCGCTTCCACCCTTTGCCAGAAGGAGGCGATGGAAAAGCTCGGCGTCCGCAAGGTGGCGACCGCGCATATGGCGGGCCCGGACCATGTGGAACGCCACCACCAGCAGATGCGCAACATGGGCTTCGAGTCGGTCGGCGTGATCTCGCCGGAACGCCACAAGCTGCTGCATTACGGCAAGATCTCCGAGAACGAGGCGCTCACCCTCGCGCGCGAGTTGAAGGAGAAATGGCCGGAGACCGACTGCATCCACTTCGCTTCCGCCCATTGGCCGACCGCCTTCGCCATCGAGCCGGTGGAACGGGAACTGGGCGTCGCGGTGATGACCTCGCAGCAGGCCATCCTGTGGAAGGCCCTGCGCACCGCCGGGATTAGCGACCGCATCGACGGCTTCGGGCGCCTGTTCCGCGATTTCTGAAACGAAAACCCCCGGCCGGTGCCGGGGGTTTCGCAGGCGACTGCCTTAGCGGTGGCTACTGTTTCTTTTTCTTCTTTTTCTTCTTCGCGCATTGCTTGGAGTCCTTGGCGAACTTGGCGCAATTGTCGAACCGGGTCTTGCCCTGCACCAGTTGCGACGCTGCCTGGATCACATCGGGCGGGAAGGCGTAGGTCTTGGCCAGCAGCTCTTCCATCTGCTGGCCGGTCAGGGGTTCGATTTCGAGCTTGGTCTTCTTGGCCTCGTCCAGGAACTTCGGGTCCTTGAGGGTGGCGTCGAAGGCCGTCCGCAACGCCGCCAGCCGGTCGGCCGGGATGCCCGAGGGACCACCGATGGGACGGCCCCATTCCTGGCGGATCAGCAGCAGCTCCATCACCTTGCGGGTGTTCGCGTCCTTGATGTAGTCGAGCGCCATCGGCACGTCAGGCATCGACGGCGCCTTGTAGAGTCCGACCTGGATCAGGATGTTGATGCGCTTGTTCTCGATCCATTCGGGATTCGACGCGGCCAGCGTCGAATAGCCCAGCCCGCAGATGCCCTGGACTTCGCCGCGCTCCAGCGCGAGGCGCTGGCCGGAGGTCGAATAGCCGACGATGACCTTGATGTCGGTGCCGAGCAGCGCGTTGAAGACGCGCGGCATCTGCGCCGAATTGCCGGTGGCCCCCGTGGCCGCGACGGTGAAGGCCTTTTCCTTCGTCAATTGTTCGAAGGTCTTGACCGGGCTGGTGTGCCAGGTGACGCAGATGTTCTGCAGCTTGCCCATCGAGCCGATCCACGACATCTTGCGCGGGTCGTAATGGGCGGCCTTGTTGCCGAACAGTTGTTCGAGAAGATTGGTGTTGTAGACGATGCCGAACTCGGTGCCATCTCGCGCCGCGCTGTTGTAGAGATAGGCGCTGGCCCGGAGCCCGCTCGCACCCGGCATGTTCTTGACGACGACGTTGGGATTGCCGGGCACGTGCCGGTTGTAGCTGCGCATGAGGACGCGGCCGTAGGTGTCGTAGCCTCCGCCGGCGCCGCTGGCGACGATGAAGCTGATGTTTTTCTTCTTGTAGAAATCGGCGATCGCGTCGGCCTGTGCGGCGCCGGCGCCTGCCGTGGCCAAGGCCGTCAGTGCCAACAAGCCCTTACCGAGATGTGCCATGTTCGATCTCCCTGTAGGTACCGGTTCTTGATTGTCGACGGGGCGGCAAGGATGGGGACTTGCCGTTTCCTCCGGACAAGGCTAATCGATGAACAAAGGACCTGTCACGCGATTCCGTCCCGCCGGGGCGGAAGGCACGAGTGGCGGGCGCCACGGAGGGGGGCAGCATGGCGACGAGCCGGGCGAACGGCGTCGATATCCATTATGAAGTGGCGGGCGACGGCCCGGCGATGGTGCTGATCCACGCCATCCCCTTCGATCACAGCCTGTGGCTCTATCAGCAGGCGCGATTCTCGACCTGGTTCAGGGTGATTTCCGTCGACCTGCGCGGCTTCGGGCGTTCGACCAAGGTGACGGCGGCCTATGCCTTCGAAGACATGGCCCGCGACGTCCTCGGCGTCATGGACGACGAAGGGGTCGACCGCGCCGTGGTCATGGGGTGTTCCATCGGGTCCAAACTCGCACTGCTGCTGGGCGGCCTGGAGCCGCATCGGTTTTCCGCGGTCATCCAGGTCGGCGGCAATTCCGGCCCGCAGGATTTCGCCCGCCGGATCGACGGCTACCTGCGCGAGCCGTTCTCGCCCTACCGGCGCGCACACCTGCGCTTCGGCAACCGCGAAGGGTTCGGCGACACGCCGCTCGGCCGTTACCTGCACGACATGTTTTCGGAGCGCGATCCGTGGCACGATCCCGCCGCCATCGCCGCCGTGTTCCGGGCGCTGTCGGCGGGCGACGCTCGGCCGTATCTTGCCGCCTACAAGCCGCCGACGCTGATCATCAACGGCGAGTTCGACAATGCGCGCCCCCGCGGCGAGGAAACCGCCCGGTCGATCCCCGGTGCGCGGCACCGCATCCTCGCCGGCGCGGGCCATGCCTGCATGATCGAGGATCCCTCGGGCTTCGATGCGCTGGTGATCGATTTCCTGCGTGATCACGGGCTGATGCCGAAGGCGCGTTGACATCCGACAAACGAACGACAGGAGACCACGATCCCATGCCCATGTACGGTCATCGCGCCCGCATCGGCTACACCTCGCCGCCGGCGGCGACGGAAGTCTTTCCCTACGAATTCTACAAGGTGGTTCCCGACGGCGTGACCCTGGTGCTGCACACCCTGCCGCTGGTCGAGCGCAACAGCGAAGAGGTCGACCGCTCCTACGAGGCGAGCCTGCGCGCCGCCCATGTCATGGCGCGGGCGAAGGTGGACATCCTCTGCTTCGGCGGACTGCCCATCAACGTCAGCCGCGGCTTCGCCAATGTCGACGACCTGATCGCCGCGACCGAGAAGGAGGTCGGCATCCCCGTCACCACCTCGTTCTCGGCCCAGCGCGAGGCGTTCAGGGTCCTGGGCGGGCGCAAGGCCGGCGTCGTGCACCCTTACGACGATTCCCACGACGAACGGCACCTCGAGTACATCCGCGAATTCGGCCTCGAGGCGGCGGGCTGCACCCGCCATTACGCAAAATTCGTCGAACTCGGCCTGGTGCCGGAGGAACGGGCGGTCCAGCTCGGCCGCGACCTCAAGCGCAAGTACCCCGATATCGACACGATTTACTACTCCTGCCCCCATTACGCCATGATCGGCGCCATCGACACGCTGGAACGGGAGCTCGGCGTCACCGTGATCCAGCCGCTCCAGTCGATCGTCTGGCAGACCCTGCGCCGCTGCGGCATCGACGACAGGATTGAGGGCTACGGCAGGCTGCTGCGGGAGTTCTGATCGGGTCCGCGGAACGAAGAAGGGCCGGGGACGAGCCCCGGCCCTCACTCTGCGCGCTACCAGTTGCTTACGAAGGACTGTCCTAGCCCGGACTTCTCTTGGCGAACAGCCAGAGAATGATCGAGATCGCGATCAGGCCGACCAGTCCGTTGTCACCCAGTGCCTTGATGAGCCCCAGGAGATTCGTCACTACATCACCGATGAAGGCGACTTTGGGGCCGACCAGGACCTGGACGACGATACCCAACGCGATCAGCATCAGGCCGACCTCGACGATCTGGCCAAGCCAGGCTTTCACTTTGTCAAGGAATGTCATGCATCCCCCTCCTTCGTGTATCTTCCCCCGGCCGCCTGTTGTTGTTCCGGGTGGCACCCGGCGGCCTTAGGATGGAAGATGACGTTAAAACGCCACCCAACTGACCTACCAATGGTAGGTCTAAATGGAAAAGCCACAATATATTGGGTAGTTTGTCAACATTATTCTGTAATATTCCCACCCCGGCCGGCGGCGGCGTGTGCTGCGGAACGCATCCGGCCAAGTAAATCCGGCTAAATTAGTTGCCCTGATCTGGTGCGGCGGAGCGAAAGGATACGAGGCCGATGACCATCATCATCACCGACGACGATGTCGCCCGCCATCTCTCCATGGCCGACTGCATCGGTGCGATGGAGACCGCGTTCCGCGATTTTTCCGCCGGCGATGCCGTCAACCTGCCGCGCGCGCGGTACCAGGCGCGCCACCCGGACCCCGAACGCCGCTACTTCGCCAACGTCCATGTCGGCGCGGTCCCATCGGCGGGCCTTGCCTGCGTCCGCGCCGGCTCGCAGATCATCACGCCGCCGTCGCCCACCAACGACCGCCGCCTCTACGAAAATCCGCGGCCGTTCTGCTGGGGCATCGTCATCCTGTTCGATATCGCCACGGCGGAACCGCTCGCCCTGATGCACGAATTCCACCTGTCGGGGATGCGCGTCGGCGCGACCTCGGGCCTCGCCGTGGACAAAATCGCACCGGAAGGGGTCAAGACACTCGGCCTGTTCGGCACCGGCAAGCAGGCCGGTGCCGCCTTCGACGCCATCACCAGCGTGCGCGACTTCGACCGCGTCGTCGTGCACAGCCCATCGGCCGCGCACCGCGCCGAATTCGTCGCGCGCAAGCGCAAGGACTCCGGCGGGCGCATCGACATCGTCGACGCCGCGACACCGGACCTCGCGGTCACGGGCATGGACGTCGTCTGCTGCTGCACGACGGCGATGGGGCCGGTGTTCGACGGTGCGTTGCTGACCGACGGCCAGCTCGTCATTTCCATCGCCAATTCCGATGCCACCAACCGCACCCGCACGGAAGTGGACGAAGCCACCTACCGCAAGGCCGGCACCATCGTCGTCAACGACTGGGAAAGCGTCATCGACAACGACCAGAGGGAGCTTCTCGACCTCCTCGACGCGGGCGTGATCGACCGCGACCGAATCGTCGAGCTCGGCGACGTGGTTTCCGGCAAGGCCACGGTGCGTTCGGGTGGAGAGGGGATCGTCTATTACAAGAACAACTCGGGCCTTGCGATCCAGTTCGCCGCCGCCGGGCGCATCGTCTACGACCGGGTCATGGCGGAAGGCACCAACCGGCAGATTCCGACCGAATGGCTCGGCACCGATCTCGGTACCCTGTACGCGGCGGGCTTCCGTCCGTCCCCCTGACCGGGGCAGCGTACCGGCGCCGTCCGGCGCCCGTGCCTTTACGTGGAGTTACGCCCGATGAACGGGTTGCAGGTCATCCGCCGGGTCTTCGCCAACCGCAATTACCGGCTCTACGTCATCGGCAACCTGTTTTCGACGTCGGGCAACTGGGTGCAACGGGTGGCCATGGGCTGGCTGACCTGGGAACTGACCGATTCGGCGGCCTGGCTCGGCATCATCGCTTTCGCCGACATGTTCCCCACATTCGTAATCGGACTCATCGCGGGGGCCCTCGTCGACCGCACCGATTCGATGCGCCTCCTGCGCATCACCCAGTTTCTGCAGTTCCTCCAGGTGACGGGCCTGGCGGTGGTGACGTTCTCGGGCCACGTCACGGTCTGGTGGCTGCTGGCCTTCGCCCTGATCCGCGGGGTGCTGGTCGCCTTCAACCGGCCGGCCCGCATGACCACGGTCTACTACATCATCGGGCGCGAGCACCTGTCGTCGGCCATCGCCATCAATTCGATGGTGTTCAACTCGTCGCGCTTCGTCGGCCCGGCGCTGGGCGGCGCGCTCACCTGGTGGGGCGGTCCCGGCCTGGCCTTCGCCTACAACGGGTTTACCTATCTCGCCTTTCTCGTGATCCTGCTGATGATCCACATTCCGCCGACGGTGATCTCCGGCAAGAAGAAGACCGGGTTGTGGAAGGACTCCATGGACGGCGTGCGCTACGCGCTGGGCCAGAGCGGCATCATGTTCCTGCTCATCGTCATGCTGCTCGACAGCATGTTCGTGCGGCCGTTCATCGACCTGCTGCCCGGCTTTGCCGACAAGGTGTTCGGCCGCGGCGTCGATGCCTATTCCACCATGCTGACGCTCCACGGCATTGGCGCCATGCTCGGCGGCTATTACCTCGCCAGCCGCGGCGGCGTCGCCGGCTTCACCCGCCTGCTGGTGGCGAGCCTGCTGCTGCTCGCCCTGTCGCTGCTGATCTTCACCACCGTGCATGTCTACTGGGTGGCGCTCCCGATCATGTTCCTGACCGGCATCGGTTTCGTCGTCCAGGGCGTGGCGATCCAGACCATGCTGCAGACCTCCGTCACGCCGGAGATGCGCGGACGCGTCATGGGAATCTACGGCGTCGTCGGGCGCGGCGGACCGGCGCTCGGCGCTCTGGTCATGGGCGCGCTGTCGGAAATCTTCGGCCTGCCGCTGACGGTCGGCGCGGGGGCCGTCCTGTGCCTGTTGCTGTGGGCCTGGGCGACGACGCGCCAGGGCCGGATGGCGGAAGAGCTCGAACGCGATCCCGAGGAGGCGCCTTCGGAGTCGGAGCGCCGCCACGCGCTCGACTGACGCCGTAGGGACCGGTTTTCGCCGATCCGCCATACACCATTTTTCGATTGCGCCGGGCCCGGCCGTTTGGTTGTTTGGCGGCGGACCGACACGAACAGGCACAAGGGGGCGGGCGATGACGGGGGACGGGGAGGCGACTCATATCACCGCCGATGCGGCGGCCTTCATCGAAAAGACGCGGTTCGAGGATATCCCGGACGACGCGGTGCGCATCGCCCGGCGCTGCATTCTCGACGGGCTCGGCCTGATGGTCGCCGGCAGCGCCGAGCACTCGGTTCGCATCCTCGCCGCCGAGGCGGTGGATCAGGGCGGCCGCCCGGACGCGCTGGTGCTGACCCGGGGCGCCGCCCGGGCGCCCGCGCCGATCGCCGCGCGCGTGCTCGGCACTGCCGGCCATGCCCACGACTGGGACGACACGCAAGTGTCGCGCGATCCGCGCCATGTCTACGGCCTGCTCACCCATCCGACGATCCCGCCGCTCGCCGCCGCCTTGGCGACGGCCCAGCGCCTCGGCGCGGGTGGTGATAAAATCGACGGACGTGCCTTCGTCACTGCCTTCGTCACCGGGTTCGAGGTCGAATGCAAGATTTCCGAATGGATGCTGACCGATCACTACCGCAGGGGGTTCCACTCCTCCGCCACGGTCGGCACCTTCGGCGCAGCCGTGGCGGCGGCGAAATTGCTGGGCCTCGAAGGGCGGCCGCTGCTCAACGCCCTCGGCATGGCGGCGAGCTTCGCCGCCGGCCTGCGTTGTAACTTCGGCACCATGACCAAGCCGCTCCATGTCGGCCGTGCCGCCGAAAACGGCGTCACCGCGGCGCTGCTGGCGGCGCGCGGGTTCGAGGCCGATCCCGCCGCCATCGATGGTCCCTGGGGCTTCCTGCAGGTGACCGCGGGTGGGCATTACCCGGAAAAGCTGTCCCAGGGCTTCGGGAAAGCGTGGTCCATCGTCGATCCCGGCGTCTCCATCAAGCCCTATCCATCCGGCATCGTCACCCACCAGTCCATGGACGCGATGCTGAAGCTGGTGACCACCCACGACATCAAAGCCGCGGACGTTGACAGCATCCGCTTCTTTGCCGGCTCCAACATCCTCGATCCGATCCGCTACCCCGTCGCCAACGACCATCTTCAGGCAAAGTTCTCGATGGCGGCGCTGCTGGCGATGATCGTCATCGCGCGGCGTGCCGGCCGGGCCGAGTTCACCGACGGTTTTGTCAAATCGGCGGAAATGCAGGACATGCAGCGGCGCGTGACTTGCACCCTCGACCCCGCGATCGAGGCCCAGGGCATGGACCGCATCCGTTCGCGCATCGAACTCGTCACCCGGTCGGGCAAGACATTCACCCAGGAGGCCGATCCCCGCTACCGCGGCGGGCCCGACAACCCTATGACCGACGCGGAGCTTGAGCAGAAGACCGCGGCCTGCCTCGCCGGGCTGATGGACGACGCGGCCCGCGACCGTCTCATCGCCGCCGCCTGGGGCGTAGTCGAGGCGCCCGACGCTGGGAATCTCGCCCGCGTCATTCAGACCGAAAGCGCACCCTGATGGCGAGCGTTTCCGAGACGCTGGCCGACTGGCTGGTCGGGCTCGACGCCGGTGCGCTGCCCGAGGATGCCCGGCGGGGCACGCTGTTCAGCCTGATCGACACCGTCGGCCTCGCCTATGCCGCGCGGCGCGAGGACTACATGGCGATGCTGGTGGCGGGATGGGACGCCGGCGCGGGCAAGGCGACGGCGTTCGGCCACGGGCAGGCGATGGATGCGGCCTCTGCCGCCATGATCAACGGCACCGGCGCCCATGGTGAGGACTTCGACAACACCTACGAAGGTTGCCCGGTCCATTCCGGCGCCGTGGTCGTACCCACCGTGCTGGCGCTGGCGGAGGACCGGGGTATCCCCGGCCGGCGCGCCTTTGCTGCCATGGCCGCGGGGATCGAGGTGATGTGCCGCATGGGCCTGATCGCCGGCACCAATGTCCACAAGTCGGGTTTCCACCCGACCGCGGTGATCGGTGCCATGGGCGCGGCGGCGGCGGCGGGGGTAGCGCTGGGCCTCGACCGCGCCGGGCTGGTCAACGCCTTCGGCCTAGCAGGGTCGATGGCGGCGGGAATCATCGAATACCTCGCCGACGGCTCATGGACCAAACGCATGCACGCGGGCTGGGCGGCCCAGGCGGGCATACGCGCGGCGCGCATGGCGGGTGCCGGGTTTCGCGGTCCGACGACGGTGTTCGAGGGCACCCACGGTTTCTATTTCGCCTTCGCCGGCGATGCCCGGCCCGACATGTCGCCCCTTGTCGAGGGTCTCGGCGCGACGTGGGAGGCGGGCCGCCTGTCGTTCAAGCCCTATGCCTGCGGCACCATGTGCCAGCCCTACATCGATTGCGCGGTGCGCCTGGCCGCGGGCGGGTTGAGGGTGGACGACATCGTGTCCATCACCTGCAAGGTCGGCGATGGCACCGTCCACCGCCTGTGGGCGCCGATCGAACTCAAGCGCCGGCCGCCGTCCGCCTATGGCGGCAAGTTCTCCGGTCCCTACTGCGTGGCGGTCGGGTTCCTCGACGGCGACGCCGGGCTTGCGCAGTTCACCGAGGACAAGGTACGCGATGCCGCGGTTCTCGCGCTTGCCGCCAAGGTGTCCTACGAGGTCGATCCGGACAACGAATACCCCGCCAACTACACCGGCTATCTGCGCGCCGTGCTGCGCGATGGCGGCGTGCGCGAGGAATTCCAGCCCTGCCTTCGCGGCGGCACGCGCGCGCCGCTGACCCGCGAGGACATCGTCAGGAAATTCTGCGCCAACCTCGCCTACGGTGGGATGGACGCGACGCGGGCCGAGGAACTGCTGGCCCAGCTCGAAGGTTTGCCCGGCAGCGGGACGCCCGTCCCGCTGACCATGCTCCGCGATTGAGGCCGAGGAGCGACAACGCCCGTCGCGCCCAGGGGCCGAGCCCTGGAGACAGCCGGTACCGGCACCCGC
>WHSO01000144.1 GCA_009380075.1 Alphaproteobacteria bacterium
ATGCTGAACGCCATGGCCGGCACCAAGTTCAGGATCATCAGCGGATACGATCCCGCGGAGGTGTTCCTGGCGATGGAGCGGGGCGAGCTCGACGGGCTGTGCGGCTACGGCTGGAGCAGCCTGAAGATCGCGCGGCCGGATTTCATCAAGGAGAAGAAAGTGAACCTGCTGCTGCAGTTCTCCGACCGCAGCCACAAGGAGCTCGACGGCAAGGTGCCGGTGATGATGGACTACATCACCAACCCCAGGGACCGGCAGATGCTGAAGATCGTGTTCGGCACGCAGGAGATGGGCCGCCCCTTCGCCGGCCCGCCGGAAATGCCGAAGGCGCGCGTCGCGGCGCTGCGCAAGGCCTTCATGCAGACCCTGGAGGATCCCGCGTTCCGCAAGGATGCGGAAAAGCGCCGGCTCGAGATCGACCCGATCTCGGGGGAGGAGGTCGAGGCGCTGGTCAAGGAGCTATACGACGCGCCGGTGGAGCTGGCGCGTCTGACCGCAGGCTACCGGAAGCCGGCGAAGGTCGGCGAGTCCAGGCGCAAGATCACCTGGAAGACGGTTTCGGTGTCGCTCAAGGAGAAGAAGGGACGTTACGTCTACTTCACGGTGGGCGGCGAGGAGCATCGCGCCAAGCTGCACGGCAAGCGTACCGATGTGACCATCGCCGGCAAGAAGGAAAAGACAGCGGCACTGAAGGCCGGCCTTCAGTGCGACGTGACCTATCCCGGCCATCACGGCCTGGCGAAGGCCATCGACTGCAAGTAGCGGCGCGCCATGCGGCCCGCCTTCCGGTGGGGAGGCGGGTCGGCTCAGCCGGCGATCACCAGGAGCAGCCCGCCCATCACCGCGACGTTGTTGCAGGCGGTGTAGAGATGGAGGTTCCGCTCGCGCCCCTCCATGTCCCAGAAATTGTGATACAGGTAGTTCGCCGCCAGGGTGAAGACGATCAGCATCGCCGCGCCGATTGCGGCGTAGAGATCGAGCGCGACCGTCGCGCCCCCGCCCAGCATCAGCGCGAAGCCGCCGAGCAGCATCGGCTTCGGCGCCGGCATGCCCCGTTCGCCGATGCGCGCCGCGTGCTCCGCGAAGCGCGGCATGGCGGTGAAGCAGCGGTAGAGGAACAGGAACGCGATCATCAGGTGGCCCAGAATCTGAAGCGCGCTGTGGTCGGCGTGAAAGGTCATGGGGACTTCCCTGTCGGGCTACGAACGGCGGGGCCGGAAACGGAGCACCGGCGGGGAGGGCCCCGCCGGTGCGTCCGATCTTCCGCTGGTGGCGGCGTTACTTGCTGGGCTCCGCGTATTTGAACGGCAGCAGCCGCGCGGTCATGAACGCCTGCTCGGACACCTTCTCCCACGCGATGACGTCCCTGCGGAACTTCAGGTAGTCGTCCATGACCTCGCGCGACAGCGGATCCTTCGATGCGAGGTCGTCCATCACGTCGCCGGAGAGCTTGCCGAGATGGTTGAGCAGGCTGTCCGGAAACTGCCTGAGCTGCACCTTGTGCTTCGTGACGAGGGTGCGGAGGGCTGAGTTGTTGCGGGCGACGAATTCGCTCAGCACGGTCTGGTTCACCGCGCGGTTGGCGGCCTCGACGATGGCCTTTATGTCGCCCGGCAGCTTTTCCCAGGCATTCAGGTTGATGAAGTTCTCGAGCAGCGTCGCCGGCTCGTGCCATCCGGGATAGTAGTAGTACTTGGCGCTCTTGTAGAGGCCGAAGGCCAGGTCGTTATAGGGGCCGACCCATTCGGTCGCGTCGATGGCGCCGGAGGCCAGCGCGGGCGGAATCTCGCCTCCCGGCAGGTTGATGACGTTGCCGCCCGCGGCCTTCACCACCTCGCCGCCGAGCCCCGGGATACGCATCTTCAGCCCCCTGTAGTCCGCCGGCGACTTGATCTCCTTGTTGAACCAGCCGCCCATCTGGGTGCCCGTGTTGCCCGACGGGAAGAATTTCGCGCCCATGTTCTTGTAGATCCTGTCGGCGAGCTTCTGGCCGTTGCCGTACTGGAACCAGGCGTTCTGCTCCTGCGCGTTCATGCCGAACGGCACCGAGGCCAGGTACTGCGCGGCCGCGACCTTGCCCTTCCAGTAATAGGGCGCGCCGTGGCCCATCTCGACCGTGCC
>WHSO01000048.1 GCA_009380075.1 Alphaproteobacteria bacterium
TGGATGAGCGGCAGGTCCTGATGGTCGATCGCCTGGATCGCCAGGTACCCGATGCCGGCCCACGCGAACACCGTCTCGACCACGATGGTGTACCCGGCGAGACCGCGGACGAGCTCCCAGCCGGTCAGCGTCAAGATCGGGACGGCGGCGTTGCGGAGCACGTGCCGGCGGAGGATGAATCGCGTGGATAGACCCTTCGCGCGCGCCGTGGTCACGGACATGGAAAAATCGAAGGCCTTCGCCGCCAGGCACGACCTCGCGCTCGGCACCGATATTGCCGAAGCGGCACGCGATCCGCGGATCGCCGGGGTGGTGTCGTCCGGCCCGGCGCATCTGCACGCCGCTCATTCGATGATCGTGATCGAGGCCGGCAAGCCGGTGCTCGCGGTCAAGCCCCTGGCGCTCAACCTCGACGAGGCGCGCGCCCTCGAAGCCGCCGCCGCCAAGGCGGGGGTGGCCCTGTGCATGGGCTACAACCGCTGCTTCTTTCCCAACGTCATCGAACTGCGCCGCCGTCTGAAAGCGGGGGCGCTGGGCCAACTCCTGCACACCGAGGGCGACTTCTGCGTGCACCGCTACGGCAGCGTCAAGCGCGGAAGCTGGAAGGCCGATCCCGCCAACGCGCCGGCGGGCGCGCTCGCCGATCACATGCTCTATCTCACCATCGAAACGCTGGGCCGCATCGAGGCGGCACATGCCATCGGCCTCAACCAGGCGTCGGACAACGATCTCGCCGACACGACGGCGGTGCTGCTCAAATGCGCGAACAACGCCACCGCCCTGCTGACCGCCTGCGGCATGACGCCCGACTACTACCGCTTCACCGTGTTCGGTACCGAAGGCTGGGCCGAGGTGCGCGACGCCGATACGTTCATTTTTCAGCCGCGCAAGGGCCCGCGTGAGGAGATGCGGCTCGATCAGGTCGACGCCGAGCGCAACGAGGTCGAGGCCTTCGCCGACGCCATCGCCGGCACGCACCCGTTCCCGTGCCCGGCCGACCAGGCCGTGCACAGCGCCGCGGTGATCGAGGCGATGGCACGCTCCAACGCTCTCGGCCGCGGGGTCGAAGTGCCGTGAGCCGGCCGGACCGGCGCGATTTCTGTGCGGGCGCGCTCGGCGCGGCGGCGATGACCGGGCTCGGCATCCCGGACGTGACCGCCGCGTCGCCCCCGGCGCCGATGGCGCGCCGCCCGATCCCGAAATCCGGCGCGTTGCTGCCCGTCGTCGGCGTCGGCACCTGGCTGACTTTCGATGTCGGTGACGACGCGGACGACCGGGCGCGGCTGGCCCGGGTGCTCGAGACCCTGTTCGCGGCGGGCGGCACGGTCATCGATTCGTCGCCCATGTACCGGCGCGCCGAAGGCGTCGTCGGCGACCTGCTGGCTCGGGCCGGCAGGCGCGCGAAGGCGTTCCTCGCCACCAAGGTGTGGACCGACGGAGAAGCAGCGGGCCGTGCCCAGATGGAACAATCGTTCCGCCGCCTGCGCACGGAGCGGATCGAGCTGATGCAGGTCCACAACCTGGTGGACTGGCGCACCCAGCTCCGGACCATGCGGGCCTGGCGGGAGGCGGAGCGGTTCCGCTATCTCGGCATCACCCATTACACGCCTTCCGCGTTCGAAGAGCTCGAGCGCGTGTTGCGGGCCGAGCCGCTGGATTTCCTGCAGATTCCCTATTCGATCACGGTCACCGACGCCGAGTCCCGCCTGCTGCCACTGGCGCGCGACCTCGGCGTCGCGGTGATCGCCAACCGCCCGTTCGAGGGCGGCGACCTGTTCGGCCGCACCCGCGGGCGCCCGCTGCCGGACTTTGCGGCGGAGTTCGATTGCGCGAGCTGGGCCCAGTTCTTCCTCAAGTACATCCTCGGCCATGACGCGATGACCTGTGTCATCCCCGGCACCGACCGGCCCGATCACATGGCGGACAACGTCGGCGCTGGCCGCGGCCGCATGCCCGACGCCGCCGCGCGGAAACGCATGGTGGACTTTCTGTCCCGCATCTGACCCGCGCCGGCAGGGCAGGGTGGACAAGCCACGGGCCGTTGCCGACAATCGCGCCGACAACCAACGGGGAGGAACCGCGCCATGCCCGGTCACCGGATCGACGTTCACCACCATTTCTATCCGCCCGACCTGAAGGACGTGCTCGGCGGCGGGCCGACCAAGGACTGGACACCGCAATCCTCCCTCGACGAGATGGATGCCAACGAGGTTGCCAGCGTGGCGCTCTCGGCCTCCTCGATCCCGTCCGACTGGTGGCGCCGGGACGCCGCCTGGCTCCGGCGCACGTCTCGCCGCTTCAACGAATTCGGCGCCGAAATGGTGAAGGACCGGCCCGGCCGCTTTGCGCTCTTCGCCTTCCTGTCGATGAAGGATGTCGAAGGCTCCCTGGCCGAGATCGAATACGCCTTCGACACCCTGAAGGCCGACGGGGTGGGAATGGCCACGAGTTTCGGCGACGAATGGCCGGGCGATCCCCGCTTCGCGCCGGTCTTCGACGAATTGGACCGGCGCGGGGCGCTGGTCTATATCCATCCGACGGTGCCGTTCTGTTGCGACGGGCTGCTCGGCATTTCGTCGTCGATGATCGAATATCCCCAGGACACCGGACGCGCCATCCTGAGCCTGTTGTTCAGCGGGACCTTCCGGCGCTGCCGCAACATCCGCTTCGTCTTCTGCCACGCCGGCGGCGTGCTGCCGGCACTGACCGGACGGCTCGAGTGGGGCACCGCGCGCATGAAGGATTTCGCCGCGCTGGCGCCGGGCGGCTACCGGGCGGAGATCGAGCGCCTGCATTTCGACACGGCGACGGCGGCGAATCCGATTTCCCTTGCGGCGCTGCGCGCGGTGGTGCCCGACACCGGGATCCTGCTGGGCAGCGATTTTCCCTATGGCCGCCTCAGGCCCAATATCGAGGGCCTGCACGATTGCGGCCTCGATGCCGGGACGCTCGCCGCCATAGAACACGGCAACGCGCTCCGCCTCGTGCCGCGGCTGAAGCCGGACTGAGCACGCCACAGCATTTTCACACAATATTTAGATTAATGGCGTTAGTCTGCGGCTTCGGAGTTTTCGGGCTCGTGGCCGCGGTGCCCGTGTCGATGGTATCGTAAGCCTGTGATTCGCTAGGGGGTGAGGAGCTGGTTCGTCGTCGCGTCGCCGCAACGTGCCTTGCGGCTTTATATTCCGCAATTCTGTTTCTGGGCATTGGCCGTCCCGGTCTCGCGGATGAAGTACGCCTCCTGAACGGCGACAGCGTTCAGGGCAAGAACCTGACCCTCTCCCAGGGTGTCCTCAAGATCGATTCACCGGTGTTTGGCGTCCTTTCCGTTCCGAAGGACAAGGTCGCGTACATCCGCTCCGACGGGCCCGTGTGGATCATTTTTACGGACAACCGCAAGCGCCGCGCCGTGATTCGTTCCGCGGGCGGCCGATACATGACCCTCGAACTCGGGGGCGGGACCACGATGACGCCGTTTACCGTGGAGGCCATCGATACCATCGCGTCAGGCGCCATAGATCCCCTGGAAGTACGTCGCTTGTGGAATCTGTCGGGCGCAATCAATTTCGGTTCGACCGTAACCACCGGCAATACGGACATAGAACATTTTTACTCTGACGGGAACATCGTTGCCAGGCGTGAGGACACGCGTTACACGGCGCGGGGCGAGGTTGACTATCGGAAGGAGAATGGGAACGAAACGACCAACCGTGCAGTCTTTCAACTGAAGCACGACCACTTCTACTCGAAAAGATGGTTCTTTTACACGACCGGTGGTGTGGAACACGATGACGGAAAGTCGCTGACCCTGCGGACGACGATAGGTACCGGAACCGGTTACCAGATCTACGAGACCGACCGGATGAACCTGTCCGTCGAAGGCGGTCTATCCTATGTGATGGAGGATTATTCGGTCGGCAGCGACCAGTCTTTTCCCGCGGCGCGCTGGTCCACGGATTTTCGCTACGACCCCTGGCTCAAGAAGATCCGCGTGTTTCATTTCCATGAAATCTTCGGGGACCTGGAAGGGGATTCCGGTACCGTGGTGCGCAGCAGAACGGGGATGCGCTATTTCCTCATTCAGGGGCTCAACGCCACGGCGCAGATGAATGTCGACTGGGACAGCGACCCGGCCCCGGGAGAGGTCGAGACCGACATAACCTATCTCGTGACTCTGGGATACTCCTGGTAGCGGCGGGGCCGGCCCGGCCCCTGCGTTCGGATCAGCCACGGACTTCTATCATTTCGCCGTCGGGACCGCCGTAGACGGCACGGCGTGTCGTGTCCGGCTCGCCGGGGCGACGCGCCGTGAGCGGCCGTGGTGGCTGGATCTGGCGGACGCCGCGGGCGGCAAGGTGGGCGAGGGCCTCGTCCATGTCCGCGGCCTCGAGCGCGAAATGCATGCCCGACATGGGCTCGCCCTGCTTCTGGGTCAGTTCCAGCACGGTCGGCCCGAGCCGCAGATACGCAATGCCGCCGCCCGGCCGCTCGTGACGCGAAAATTCCTCGAAGCCGAAGTTGTCGCGATAGAAGGCGACGGACCGGCCCAGGTCCGAGCAATGAACGGCGACATGGTCAATGAACTTGAACATCAACCCGGTTCCTTTCGAGGGGAGTGCTCAGTCGCGGATGTCCTGCAGGAACCAGTCGGTGGGGATTTCCCGGCCGAGCTTCTGGTCCTTGCACTTGCGGTACACCACCTGGCCCACCGCCGAGAACTGGAGCCCCTGGTTGCCGACGTTGCGGTAGAAGGTCACCTGGTCGGGGCTGGTGCGCCCCTGGGCCTTGCCGGAGACGAGGTCGGCGAAATCCGGATAGGTGCCGCCCTTGCCGCGATCCTTGAAGTCGGGGTCGTCGCCGCCGAAGCCGGGTTCCGGATTCTTTTCCGGAATGCGCTTCATCTCTTCGACCGTGCCGCCGAGATAGGCGGCGGGGGAAAGGCCGCGCTCGGCCTGGAAGCGTTCGGACATCTTCATCTGCAACCCGGCGGTGCCTTGGCGAATGACGACGTCGAATTTCTCCGAAGAAGCATCGGGCATTTCGCGGCGTCCGAGATTGGTGACATGCATGCCCGGCTCGATCCATTCCGCGTCGTAGACCGGGTTCATCGAATCGGTGCAGGACGAGAGGATATCGGTGCCCTTGATGGCATCGCGCGGGTTGTCGACGGCGATGACCTCGATGTTGAGGCGCTTCGACATTTCCTCGGCATAGGCTTCGCGATGCTCCGGCGTCGGGCTGTAGACCCGGCACTGGCGGACGTCGCGCACGCTCTTGAATGCCTCGAGGAACGTGCGCGCCATGCCGCCCGATCCTAGCATGCCGACGACGTGGCTGTCCTTGCGCGCGAGGTACTTGACGCCAATGCCCGCGCCGCCGCCGACGCGCATGTGCTGCAGCATGCCGTCATTGATGAAAGCAAGGGGCTCGGCGTTCTCGGTCGAGATCAGCAGGATCACGCCGCAATAGGTGCCGGGTTCGCGGCAGTATTTCTCTTCCGTCCAGTTGCCGTTCTCGTCCTTCGGCCAGTGGATGATGTCGGACTTCATGCGTATGGCGAAATAGCCGTCGTTGGCGCCTTCCATGGTGCCCCAGCGGAAGTAGCCGTCGTCGCGCTGGCAGGGGAAGTACATGTCGATGCGGGGGCGGTGGATAGCGCCGCCCGTCGGCAGCTTCCTGAAGGCGTTTTCCTGGGCCTCGATCACCTCGTCCATGGTCAGGACCTTGGCGACGATATCGTTGTTGATCAGAAGCATTGAGTTCCCCCCCTTGCTACACGTTCGAATTTCTCGTTGGCGACAGAGTAGCAAACGGGTCGACCGGCGCAAAGGTTGTGGCCGGAAAAAGAGCGCCCGGCCGACAGGGCCGGGCGAAATCAGTCGCCGATGGGCGTTCGTAGGCTACCGGCAGGCTGCCTTGGGCGCGAGATCGCCCTCGCCGAAGTACTCGAACCTGCAGGTTATGCCGGCCTTGATGTCTATCGCCTTGGCCTTCTTGCCGCCGACGGTGGCGCTCGTCTGTTTCGGGTGGACCCGAAGCTTCACCGTCTTGCCCGAGGCATCGGTCACCGACAGGTTGCGCTTCTTGACGCTGGCGACCTTGCCTTCGACCGTCTTCAGCTTGACGTTGATGATTTCGCCGACCTCGAGGATCTTGATCGTACGGTCATAGACGTCCTTGGGGTAGGCGGCGAACTGGCGGATGACTTCCTCCACCTTTTCGCCGGTCCACGGCTCGATGGGCAGTTTCAGCTTTTCGGTGTCGGCCAGGAATTTCGGGTCCTTGACCATGGCGTTGAAGGCATCGCGCAACGCCCGGGCACGGTCGGCGGGCAGGGCGGGCGGAGCCGAGATCGGACGCCCCAGGATATGGGTGCCGTAGATCAGGTGCATGACCTTCTTGTCGTCCTCGCTCTTGGCGTATTCGTAGATGTGGGGCACGCCCTTGAGCTCTTTCTCGTTCTTTTCGTATCCGGTCTGGATAACCACCTTGAGATCGCCCGATGCCCATTCCTGGGCGCGGGTGGACTTGAGCGAACTGAGCGCGAAACCGCAACCGCCCTGGACCTCGCCGCGCTTCATGGCAAGAAGCGCGCTGGTGGCGCTGGGGTAGCCGTTGATGATCTTGATTCGGGTCCCGAACAGCGCGTTGAAGCCGCGCGCGTGGGTGCTGTTCACCGCGGTTGGGCCGGATGAGCCGAAGATAACTTCCCGCGTCATCAGTTCGTCGAAGGACTTGACACCGGACGTATGCCATATGGTGCAAGTGCCCACGGTCTGGTCGAGGTTGCCGATCCAGGTAAACTTGTCGATCTCGAACTTGCCACCTTTTTCCCCGAGCTTGACCGAGAACAGGGTGGACGACGCGAAGATGCCGATGGCGGAACCGTCCTTGGGTGCGGTGTTGTAGATGTAGTTGGCGGCGACCAGGCTGCCCGCGCCGGGCATGTTGCGCGGTACGATGTTGGGGTTGCCGGGAATATGGCGCCCCATGTGACGCGCCAGAGTGCGCATGTAGAGATCGTAGCCGCCGCCCGGTGGATAGCCGATGACCCCGTTGATGGTCTTGCCCTTGTAGAATCCGGCAACGTCGGCCTGGACCGGCGTGGCGGCGAGTGCGGGCAGGACGAGGGCAAGTGTGGCCACGGCCGCGAGCCGCGGCTGGCGAAACATGGATGCAGACATAAGGATGTCCTCCTGGCTGTGGAACGCCCGGAAGTTGTTGGCTCTGGCGGCCCGTGGCGTGGGAAGAGTATTCCCGAACTTGGACCCGGCGGAAAGCGGATTCCGCCGCCGGTTCGGCCGGAAAAACGCCCGGCCGAAAGGGCCGGGCGCAAATTCCGGACCAGTGCCGACGATCAGGAACAGGCCGCTTTTGGTGCGAGGTCGCCGGCGCCGAAGTATTCAAAATTGCACTTCATCCCGGCCTTGAGTGCCTTGATGCTGCTCTTCTTGCCGCCGACGGTGACCCTGGTTCGCTTGGGATGGACCTTGATCTTCACCGCCTTGCCGTCGGCGCCCGTGACCGTGACGTCACGCTTCCTGATTTCAGCGATGGACCCGTCGAGCTTCTTGAGTTTGACCTTGATGACCTGGCCGACCTCGAGCGCCTTGATGGCACGTGCGTAGATCGCGTCCGGGTAGGACGCGAACTGGCTGATCACCTTGGTCATCTGCTCGGCCGTCCATGGGTTGATCGGCAGGTGCAGCTTCCCGGCGTCGGACATGAACTTCTCGTCCTTGACCATGGCGTTGAAGGCATCGCGCAGCGCCCTGGTGCGGTCGGCCGGCATTCCCGGCGGCGCCGAGACGGGGCGTCCCAGGATATGGGTGCCGTAGATCAGGTGCATGACCTTCTTGTCGTCCTCGCTTTTGGCGAAGTCGTAGATGTGCGGCACGTCCTTGAGCTCGTCGCTCTTCTCGAAGCCGGTCTGGATCACGACCTTGAGCTGGCCCGACTGCCACTCCTTGCGCCGCGTCGCCTTGATCGACGAGAGCGCGAAGCCGCAACCGCCGTGCACCTCCCCGCGTTTCATGGCAAGCAGCACGTTGGTCGAGCCGGGATAGCCGTTGATGACCTTGATGCGGGTGCCGAACAGGGCGTTGAAGCCGTTGGCGTGGGTGCTGTTCACCGCCGTCGGCCCGGAAGCTCCGAAAATGACCTCGCGGGTGAAGAATTCCTTGAACGAGTTGACGCCGGACTCGTGCCAGACGGTGCAGGTGCCGACGGTCTGGTCGAGGTTGCCGATCCAGGTGAACTTGTCGATCTCGAACTTGGCCTTTGTCTCGCCAAGCTTCTTCGAGAACAGGGTGGACGACGCGAAGATGCCGACGGCGGAACCGTCCTTGGGCGCGTTGGAATAGATGAAATTGGCGGCGACCAGGCTGCCGGCGCCCGGCATGTTGCGCGGGACCACTCCCGGCTTGCCCGGAACATGGGTGCCGAGGTGGCGCGCCACCAGGCGCATGTACGCGTCATATCCGCCGCCTGGCGGATATCCGATGATCGCTACGATGTTCTTGCCCTTGTAGAAGCCCGAGACATCGGCCTGTGCCCCGCCTGGCAGGGCGACGGCGACCGCCACGACGGCGAGGCCGGCGGCGGACATGATGCGGGTGTTGAGGAGAAACATGGTCTAAAGCTCCCTTGTCCGGAATTGTTGCTTGTCGGTCGAGCCGATCGCATCGGAGATGCGAGGTGAGAGGTTCTTGCTGTTGTTTCGAAACTCTAGCCCGGAACGCCTGATTGCCCAAGTTTTTTGGCCGCCCGGGGCCTTTCGCGGGTCACGGCTGGCGGGTGAGCGTGTTGCCGTAACATTGAAACGTCATGCCCTGGCGTAGTCCTGGGCATATGTATAGATTCCCCGCATGCGCGGGGAATGACGATTGGGGAGAGGCGCGGGTGAGAAAGAGGAGCGCGGTATTCCCAACACCGTCATGGCCCGGCTTGTCCGGGCCATCCATTTACCGGCTCTGACAGGGATCGCCCCGGATAAACCCCCGATCACGTCGGGGGAGGGTGACGACGATTCCACAGGTTAATTCAACTCTCCGAAAACGTGCTGTAGACTGCGGCCTCCCTTCCTTACCGCGTCAGGGTCATGGCCAGAGTTCCTTTGTTCCGCTTCGCGTCCGATCGAGAGCGCCGGTGAAGATGCGCCCCGACGCGATCTGGCGCACCGCGCCCGTGCGCGGCGCCGCGTGGATGACCTGCGCCGCGGCGGCCTTCGTCCTGATGTCCTGGTCGATCCGCGCGCTGGCGCCGATCACGGCGTCGGAAATCGTCTTCTTCCGCAGCCTCTTCGGGCTGGTCCTCATCCTGCCGACCGTCAACGTGCCGCTGCGCCAGTTGGTGCGCCCGCGCTGGCCCAAGCTGTACCTGCTGCGTGGATGCTTCAGTTACCTCGCGATGCTGAGCTGGTTCTACCCGCTGCAGGTTCTCGTGCTGGCCGACGCCGTGGCGTTGCAGTTCACGCTGCCGTTGTTCACGATCCTGTTCGCCATTGTCGTGTTCCGCGAGCAGGTCGGCGTCCGCCGCTGGACGGCGACGGCGATTGGTTTCGCAGGTGCGCTGCTGATCATCCGGCCCGGTTTCGTCGAGGTCGATATCGGCATGGTCCTGGTGCTGGTATCCGCCGCGCTTTATGCCTCCGCCAACATGGTGGTCAAGAAACTGTCGGGAATCGAAAATCCCGGCGTCATCGTCTTCTACCTGCATGCGGTGACCTTGCCGCTGGCCCTGGCCGGCGCGGTACCGTACTGGATCTGGCCGACCTGGACGGATGTGCCGTGGATCGCCGTGCTGGCGGTCTCCGCCACCGCGGCGCATTACTGCTTTACCCGGTCGATGCGGGCATCCGAGGTGTCGATCGTCATGCCGTTCGACTACCTGCGGCTGCCGATGATCGCGCTTGTCGGCTATTTCGCCTATGATCAGAGCGCGCAGGTCTGGACCTGGCTCGGCGCCGCGGTGATCTGCGGCGCCAGCCTCTACATCCTCAAGCGCGAAGCTGAAATCGCCCAGGCGCGTGACCGGGCCGCGGACCAAAGACCGATGATCGAAACCTGAATGAAAAACGGTCGCTGGAGCGATGGGCTCACGCTCAATCGCAACCGGGGTCGAAGATCTCGCGTCCGCGGTCGGTCAGCTTGCACACCAGCCAGTCGGGCTTAACCGGGTTGATGAACCAGGGTTCCGCCCAACCTTGCTCGATGCAACTGCGGATGGTGCGCGGCGAGATGCGCTTGCCGTTCCGGTCGAACAGCGGCAGCTTGCCGCCGGGCTGGTCGATCCCGCGTCCGAGCCAGTTGCGCTGGGCCGGTGTCGGCCGTGCGCCGGCAAAATCCGGGTCGCGCCGGATATTGGTGTTTGCAGCGTCCATGCCGTCTCCGGGCTTTCGCCCGGCCCTCCCGTCGGCCGGAATTGCAACTTTATCCAGTGTAATCCGCCGGGCCGTGCCTGTCATCCCCGGGGCTGCCCCGGTCCCGGACCCTGAGGCGGGGTGGAGATGGCATCCCCACGTCGCATCGCCTAGACTGACGCGGAGGCCCGGGGGGCTTCCGAAGCTGGTCGGGCGGGTTCCTGAACCCCGGATTTCATGGATATGGCGGACGATACGTCAGTAATGCTGCTTTATGTGACGGCCGCGAGCGAGGACGACGCGGCGCGCATCGGACGGGCCTTGGTCGAGGAGCATCTATGCGCCTGCGCCAACGTCCTTTCGCCGGTGCGGTCGTTCTATCGCTGGGACGGCAGGATCCAGGACGAGCGGGAAGCGGTGCTGATCGCCAAGACCGTGGCCGGCCAGGTCGAGGCTGCCACCGTACGGATCAAGGAACTGCATACCTACGAGGTGCCATGCGTCGTCGCGCTACCGATCCTCGGTGGCAACGCGGAGTTCCTCGAATGGGTCGCCGCGGAAACCCGCGGCGAGAGGGGATAACTGTCAAGTTGTGAGAGAAAAATAAACTTTATTACAATGACTTGTGTGAACTATTTTCATGCAGAAAATAAGGATCAGGGATAAGCAATCGGGAGTGGGATTCCTGCACTTCGAAACCATCCTTGTCGCACGCGTCGGCGGCTCCTATAACCGGCCGTCGAGTCACACGCACGCCGCCCGGCCTTAACCCGGATCTTCGATGATGTCTCTGACCTCCGCCCGTCTCGCTCAGGGTTTTTCGCTGGTCGGCCACGCCTTCATGCATATGCTGGTGGCGCTGTTCCTGACCGTGGTGCTGGCGCTCGAGCGGGAATGGAATCTCCCCTATGCCGAGCTCATCGGGCTGTGGACCGTCGGCGCCTTTCTCGTTGGCGCCTTTGCGCCGCTCGCCGGTTTCCTCGGCGACCGCTGGTCGGCTCCCGGCATGATGGCCGTCTTTTTCCTCGGCTCCGGCGCCGCGACCGTGGCCTGCGGTTTCGCCGATGGGCCGGCGGCCCTTGGACTCGGCCTGGCGCTGCTCGGCGTCTTTGCCGCCATCTATCATCCGGTCGGCATGGCCTGGCTGGTACGCACGGCCGTCAATCGCGGCATGGCGCTCGGCGTGTTCGGTGTGTTCGGTTCGGCCGGGGTGGCGCTGGCCGGCCTGGTCGCGGCGGGACTCGTGGATTTCTTCGGCTGGCGTGCGGCATTCATCGTCCCCGGGGCCGTGGCTGTGGCCATTGGTGCGGCTCTTGTCGCCTGCATTGCGTCGGGCTGGGTCAGCGACGGCAAACTCGACCGCGCGCCGCAGGCGGACCCGTCGCGCGCCGACATGATGCGGGCGTTCTTCGTGCTCTCGGTCACAGTGTTCCTTGGCGGATTGGTCTATCAAGGCACCCAGGTGGCGATGCCCAAGGCCCTGTCGCTGCAGGCGGCGGCACTGGTCGGATCCGGCACACTCGGTGCCGGCGCGTTGTTCACGGCGATCTACCTCGTCGCCGGCGTGCTGCAGATCGCCGGCGGCTGGCTGGTGGACCGCTACCCGCTCAAGTGGGTGTACCTGTGGACCTACACGTTCCAGGTGCCGCTCCTGTTCGTGGCTGCCTCCGCCACGGGGATTCCCTTCGTGCTGGCGGTCCTGCTCGCCGTGGTGCTCAACGTCGGTTCCCTGCCGGCGGAGAACTGCCTGATGGCACGCTATACCCCGTCGCGCTGGCGGTCCTCGGCCTTCGGCGCCAAGTTCGTGCTTTCGCTCGGCGTGGCACCGGTCGCCGTGCAACTGGTGGCGTGGATCCAGGGGACGACAGGCGGCTTCTTCCTCCTGTTCGCCGTCCTGGCCGCTGCCGCCGCCATGGTCGTCGTGGCGATCGTCGCGCTGCCCGCCGAGGCGGAAGCGCCGGCGCCCCAGGTGGCGAGCGCGGCGGAGTAGGCGGGCAGGGAAAATCGTCACGGCCGCGACGGAATCCATTGGGCCGACCGTGACTCCCGGTGATAATGCGACGCGGTCGCCTGGGGCGGCCTTGTAGGGGAGGACGCCCATCGGCGGGTTCGGTTCCGTAACGCTTGCGCGGCTGGTCAACGTGCGCCCGGAAGAGGTGCGCGCGATGCTCTGGGCCTTCGCCTATTTCTTCTGCCTGCTGGCGAGCTACTACATCCTGCGACCCTTGCGCGACGAAATGGGCGTCGCCGGCGGGGTCAAGAACCTGCAGTGGATGTTCAGCGCCACCTTTGTCGTCATGCTGGCCGCCGTGCCGGTGTTCGGCGCACTGGTGGCGCGCTTTCCGCGCCGGGTGTTCGTGCCCTGGGTCTACCGCTTCTTCATCCTCAATATCCTGATCTTCTTCGCGCTCCTGACCGTGACCGGTTCGTCGCCCTGGGTGGCGCGGGTCTTCTTCGTCTGGGTCTCGGTCTTCAACCTGTTCGTGGTCACCGTGTTCTGGTCGTTCCTGGCCGACCTGTTCACCAGCGCCCAAGGCAAGCGCCTGTTCGGCTTCATCGCCGCCGGCGGCACCACCGGCGCGCTCCTGGGCCCCAGCGTGACGGCGGCCCTTGCGGTGCCCCTCGGCCCGGTCAACCTGCTGCTGATTTCGGCGCTCCTGCTCGAGGGCGCGGTACAATGCGTGCGCGGCCTCCTGCGTGCGGCCGAGGCCCATGCCGGTGCAGGTACGGCGGCGGTGAGGGGCGGGCCGGGCAATAACGACCGCGCCGTCGGTGGTGGGATGCTGGCGGGGCTGGTTCACGTCGCGCGGTCGCCCTACCTGTTGATGATCTGCGGGCACATCCTGCTGCTGACGACGACCGCGACCTTCCTCTATTTCCAGCAGGCGGAGGTGGTGTCCAAGGCCTTTTCCGACCCCGGGGAGCGCACCCGCGTCTTCGCCCTGATCGACCTCGCCGTCGGGCTGGCGACCCTGCTGGTGCAGGTGACCGCGACGGGGCGCCTCATTACCCGCTTCGGCGTCGGCCCGGCGTTGGCCTTCATGCCGCTGGTGACCCTGGTGGGATTTCTCTGCCTCGCCGTCGCGCCGGTTCTCGGCGTCGTTATCGCCTTCCAGGCGATCCGGCGCGCCGCCGATTTCGCCATCACCAATCCGGCGCGCGAGATCCTGTTCACCGTGATCCCGCGCGAGGACAAGTACAAGGCCAAGAATTTCATGGATACCGTCGTCTTTCGCGGCGGCGATGCGGCCAGCGGTTGGGCCTTCACGGGGTTGCGCGGCATCGGCCTCGACCTGCCGGGAATCGCCTGGGTGACGGTGCCCCTTGCGGCGTTCTGGGTCGGTCTTGCCCTGGTCATCGGCCGCCGCCAGGAACGGCTTGCCAGGGCAACAGAGTCACAGTCCTGATACGGGGGCGGCGCCCCCGGCCAACCGAGCAACAGAGGAGGAGTCGATGAGTGCGACGAATCGTTTCAACGGCGGTCTCACCCGCAAGCAGTTCCTGGCCGGCGCCGCGGCGCTGACGGCGGCGGCGGCGGGCGGAGCCTTCGGCCTTCTCGGCCCGACGCGTTCCGCCCGCGCGGCGACGCTGGTCGAGCGCGCCGTCCCGTCGAGCGGCGAGAAAATCCCCATCATCGGTCTCGGCACCGCGCGCGTGTACGACGTCGAGGCGGGCGATCCGAAGCTTCCCGAGCTCAAGGCGACGGTCGAAACCTTCGTCCGCGAGGGCGGCAAGGTGATCGATTGCTCGCCCACCTACGGCAATGCCGAGGCCGTGGTCGGGCGTTTCATCAACGAACTGGATGCGCGCAACAAGGTGTTCTACGCCACCAAGATCTCCACCAACGGCGAAAAGGAAGGCCTGGACCAGGTCAATGCGTCGCTCAAGCAGTGGAACACCGACCGTTTCGACCTGCTCCAGGTCCATAACATGAGGGATTTCGGCACGCAGATCCGCACGATTCGACGCCTCAAGGACGAAGGAAAGGTGCGCTACGTCGGCGTCACCACGTCGTCCCAGCGCTCCTACGACCGCTTCGTTGCGCTTCTGAAGTCTGAAAAGCTCGATTTCGTGCAGGTCAACTACTCGCTGATGCAGCCCGAATCCGGCGATCGCGTGCTGCCGGCGGCGAAGGACGCGGGGCTCGCGGTGCTGATCAACCGTCCCTTTGCGCTGGCGGGGACCTTCCGCAAGGTCAAGGGCCGGAAACTGCCCGAATGGGCGGCCGAATTCGGGGACAGGACCTGGGCCCAGTTCTTCCTCAAGTTCGTCGTCGGGCATCCGGCGGTCACCTGCGCCATCCCCGGCACCGACAAGCCGGAATACATGACCGACAACCTGGGCGCGGCGATGGGGCCCATACCGGACGAGAAGACCCGCGCCCGGATGCTGGCGTTCTGGAAGACGCTGTAGGCGCGGCGCCTTACGTGCCGCCGAGGGCCTGGTCGAGGTCGGCGACGAGGTCCTCGATGTCCTCGATCCCGGCGGAGATGCGGATGACGTCGTCGCCCGCCCCGGCGGCCGCGCGCTCGGCTTCGCTGAGCTGGCGGTGGGTGGTCGAGGCCGGGTGGATGATCAGCGAGCGGGTGTCGCCGACATTGGCGAGGTGGGAGAACAGCCGGCATGACTCGACGAGTTTCCGCCCCGCCGCATAGCCTCCCGCGAGGCCGAAGGTGAACACGGCGCCGGCGCCGGCGGGCAGGTACTTGCGGGCGAGCTCATGGCAGGGGCTCGACGGCAGCGCCGGATGCGAAACCCAGGCGACGTCGTCCCGCGCCTCGAGCCAGGAGGCCAGCGCCGCGGCGTTGCGCGACTGGCGCTCCATGCGCAGGCACAGGGTCTCGCAGCCGGTCAGCGTCAGGAAGGCGGTCATCGGCGCCATCGCGGGGCCGAAATCGCGCAGGCCCACGGCGTGGCCGTAGACGGTATAGGCCAGCGGCCCGAATTTCTCCACGAACACGGTGCCGTGGTAGGCGGCGTTGGGCGTGGTCAGCGCCGGATAGCGCGCGTCCCAGGCGAAGCGCCCCGAATCGACGATTACTCCACCAATTGAATTGCCGTGGCCGCCGACGAATTTCGTCGTCGAATAGACGGCGATATCGGCGCCCCATTCGAACGGGCGCAGGAGCGCCGGGGTGGCGAGGGTGTTGTCGACGATCAGCGGCACCCGTGCCTGCCGCGCGATCCCAGCCAGTTTCTCGATATCGATGACGATGCCTCCCGGGTTCGACAGGCTTTCGGTGAAGACGGCGCGGGTGCGCTCCTCGATGGCGGCCTCGACGGTGCCGGGGTCGGTCGCATCGACGAAGCTCACGCGCCAGCCGAAGCGGGAGAATGAATGCCCCATCTGGGTGATCGAGCCGCCGTAGAGATGGCGCGAGGCGACGATATGGTCGCCCTGCGCCATCAGCGGCAGGAAGGCGAGGAACTGTGCCGCGTGGCCGGACGCGCAGGCGGTGGCGCCGACGCCGCCGTCGAGCGCCGCCATCTTGCCTTCCAGCGCTGCAACGGTGGGGTTGGTGATGCGCGAGTAGATCGGACCGAATTCATCGAGGTTGAACAGCCGCGCGGCATGGTCGGCGTCTTTGAAGACGTAGGACGCGGTCTGGTACACCGGCGTGATGCGCGCGCCGGTCGCGGGGTCCGGCGCGGTGCCGCCGTGCACGGCGCGGGTCGAAAGGCCGCGCATCGCGGGGGCGGGGCGGGAAGGCTTGTCGGTCATCGTGCTCTCGTTTCGCGTCGGCCGAAGCCAAGGAGATACAACATCGGCGCGCGGGGCGGGGACTCATTTCGCACCCTGCGGCACCGGCCGCGGCAAAACTCTATTTACCGGGACACCTTTCGGGGGCTTTGATAGACTTCGAAAAAATCATCCGCCGAAGCCGTATCGGCCGGCGCGGACGACCGAAAAAGATACGAGGGAAGGCCAGCGCCGGCAACGGCGCCTTCGTAACCAGGTTGATGAAAGCCCTGAACCAACCGCTGGACATCGTCCCGCGCGTTTGATCCATGGCTCGGTCCGCGTTCCCGCCGCGATGACGCGGCGGCTGCCTGCATCTTCCGGCCCGGCCCGGATTCGAAGGAGAGGCATCCATGACACGACATTTCAGCCTGCTTGCCGCCGCGCTTGCCCTGGCTGCGGGATTCGCGGTCCTCGAATCTCCCGCACGGGCGGCGCCGTCGTTCGAGGGCAAGGTCGTCAGCGTCTATATCAGCTCGTCGCCGGGCGGCGGGCTCGATCTTTATGCCCGTACCTTTGCGCGCCACATCTCCCGCCAGCTGCCGGGCAATCCGACCACGGTGCCGAAGAACCAGCCGGGCGCGGGCGGCATCCTGCTGGCCAACCAGTTTGCAACCACCTTGCCCAAGGACGGCACCGCCGTCGCGGCGATGACCAACGGGCTCTATCTCAGCCAGTTGCTCGGCGTGAAGAACGTCCGCTACGACGCGTCGAAGTTCAACTGGATCGGCCGCCTTGCCGATCTGCCACTCCTGCTCATCTCCTGGCCGACGTCCAGGGTGAAGACGGCACAGGACATGTTCACACATGACTTCGCGGTGTCGGTGACGGGGCCGGGCTCCTACGGCTTCCTCGTTCTCAGCGCGGTGAAGAACATCCTCGGAGGCAAGCTCAAGATCATCTCCGGCTACCGCAGCGGCGGCGCCAACCGCATGGCGATGGAGCAGGGCGAGGTCGACGGCTCGGCCAGCGTGCAATGGACCGTCGCGAACCAGCGCAAGTGGCTAACCGACAACAAGGTCAGCATCCTGGCCCAGATCGCGTTGACCTCCTATCCGGAGCTCAAGCACGTGCCGCTCCTCGCCGACCTCGCCAAGGACGACGAAACCCGGCGCATCCTCAAGATGTTCATCGCCCCGGCCGAAGTGGGCCGCGGGTTCGCCCTGCCGCCGGGCGCCCCCGCCGACGTCGTCGCGCTCTACCGCGACGCCTTCGTGCGCATGACGAAAGATACGGCCTTCCTGGCCGAGGCCAAGAAGCTGACCCTCGATATCAACCCCCTCGACGGCGCGGCCCTGCAGAAGGCGGTGATCGAAAGCGGTCAGGTTTCGGAGAGCGCGGTCGCCAAGGCGAAGGCGGCCATCGCGCCGCCGCCGGACGTGGTCAAGAAATCGAGCAAGCAGAAAAAGAAAAAGAAGAAGGAATAGCCCATCCTTCGCACCCTAGACGGGCCGCTCAGCGGAAAATCAGGAAGGGAGATGAGCCGATGAAAAGCAACGCCAAGTTCGAAAGGAAGATGGCGAAGGTCGTCTGGGAAAACCGCTGGAAGAAGTTCAGCGCCTTCGACGAATTCCTCGACAAGCACCTGAGCCGCGAGGGTGCCGCGGTGTTCGCCCGCGAACATTGCGTCTTCGCGAGGCATTTCCCCCGGTGGTTCGGCGCCATGGTCGCCAATTGTCCGGAAATGGAAGTCCGCCAGTACATGATCGAGAACATGTTCGTGGAGGAAGTGAAGGACCCGAGCATCTCCACCGGCCACTACGAAAGCATGGTGGATTTCGCCGTGGCGCTCGGCCTCAAGCGCGACTTCGTCTACGGCTACAAGGGCGCGATCTATACCCGCATGGCGCTCGCCTACTGGGACCGCGCCAGCCGCGCCTGGCCGTGGCTCGAGGCCTTTGCCGCGGTGGCGGGCCTCGAGGGCGCCCGTGGCCCGCTGGTCAAGTCGATGGGACGGACCCGGCCGATGAACCGCGAAGTCTGGGCGTCCCTCGGCCTCAGGGGAAAAAAAGCGATGGCCCATTGGCATGCCGCCGACGAGGCCGACACCACCGAGGGCGGCCACGGCGACCTGTCGCTCAAGATCCTGGCGGCCTACGCCGACACGAAAGAGAAGCAGGCACGTACCCTGGAAATCCTCGAGGAATCGATGCAGGTCCGCTGGTACCATTTCGACTGCATCGGGCGGGATGCGCTGGAGGCCTCCCGGCGGGCCAAGCCGAAGAAACGCGCTGCCTGACCGTCGCGGGCGTATCCTTGTGGTAATATAATACCGTAAAACTAACGCCCTATAAAACTTGGGAAATCCTCGTTGACAGGAGAAATTCGCGTGGCATACTCCGCGCCCTGTCAGAGGGGCGGAGCATGGTTTTTTGCACCGCCCGCGCAAGGATCGAACCGATGAAGACCTATTCCGCGACCCCGAAGGATATCGAGAAGAAGTGGATCGTGATCGACGCAGACGGGCTGGTGCTCGGCCGTCTCGCGGCCATCATCGCCGATCGCCTGCGCGGCAAGCACAAGACCACCTTCACCCCGCACATGGACTGTGGCGATCATATCGTCGTCATCAATGCCGAGAAGGTGCACCTGACCGGCAAGAAGATGGCCGACAAGCGCTACTACCGTCACACCGGCTACCCCGGCGGCATCAAGGAAACCTCGCCGGCGAAGCTGCTGGGCGGCGCCCATCCGGAGCGGGTCATCACCCTTGCGGTCGAGCGCATGGTGCCGCGCGGGCCTCTCGGCCGCCAGCAGATGAAGCACCTGCGCGTTTATGCCGGCCCGGCCCATCCGCACGAGGCCCAGGCGCCCGTCGTCCTCGACGTCGGCGCGATGAACCGCAAGAACAAGAGGAGCGCGTAGGATGGCCGAGCAGGAACAGACCATCAGCGATCTCGCCGACCTGGGCGCCGCCACGGGCGTGCAGGCAACGGCCGAACCGGCGCCGATGCCGGAACCGCAGATCGATGCCCAGGGGCGTTCCTACGCCACCGGCAAGCGCAAGAATGCCGTCGCCCGCGTCTGGATCAAGCGCGGCTCGGGCAAGATCATCGTCAATGGGCGCCCGCAGGAAACCTACTTCGCCCGTCCGGTGCTGCGCATGCTGATCAACCAGCCGTTCTCGGTCACCAACCGGGTCAACCAGTTCGACATCCATTGCACCGTGGCCGGCGGCGGCCTGTCGGGCCAGGCCGGGGCGGTGCGTCATGGAATCTCGAAGGCGCTGACGCTGTTCGAGCCGGAATTGCGCAAGTCGCTCAAGCAGGTCGGCTTCCTCACCCGCGATTCGCGCGTGGTCGAGCGCAAGAAGTACGGCCGCCACAAGGCGCGACGCAGCCACCAGTTCTCCAAGCGCTGATCTCCGGGCATTGTCCCTCATGCGAAGGGCGTCCCCGTGGGGGCGCCCTTCCTGTTTTGGGGCAGGGCAATGCCCAAGCCCCCCGCCAGTGGACGGGGCCGGAAACCGTCCTGTATTGTGAGCCGCGACAGAAAGACCTGAGCCATGACCGCGACCAACGCCATTCCCGTCGGCATCCTCGGCGCCTCCGGCTACACCGGGGCCGAGCTGGTGCGCCTCCTCGCCCATCATCCCAATGTCGAGATCCGCGCCGTCACCGCCGACCGCAAGGCGGGCCGCCCGATGGCGGAGGTCTTTCCCCATCTCGCCGCGGTCGGGCTGCCAGCGCTGTCGGCCATCGAGGACACGGATTTCGCCGCCCTCGACACCGTCTTCCTCGGGCTGCCCCACGGCACCACCCAGGAGGTGGTGGCGGCGCTGCCCGGGCACCTCAGGGTGATCGACCTGTCGGCGGATTTCCGCCTGCGCGATCCGGCGCTTTACAAGCAGTGGTACGGCCATGACCATCGCGCGCCCGCGCACCAGAAGCAGGCCGTCTACGGCCTCACCGAGCACGCCCGCGAGGCCATCCGCGCCGCACGCCTGATCGCCTGCCCGGGCTGCTACCCGACGGCGGGCATGATGCCGCTGATTCCGCTCCTCAAGGCGAAGCTGGTGGCGGCCGACGACATCATCATCGACGCCAAGTCCGGCGTGTCGGGCGCCGGCCGGGCGGAGAAGGAGGCGAACCTGTTCGCCGAAATCTCCGAAGGCATCCACGCCTACGGCATCGCCAACCATCGCCACGCGCCGGAGATCGAACAGGAGCTCTCCCTTGCCGCGGGCACGCCGATCACGGTCAGCTTCACGCCGCACCTGGTGCCGATGAACCGCGGCATCCTCGCCACCATCTACGTGCGCCTCGCCAACGGCGCGGCGGTCGATGACCTGCACGGCGCGCTCGCATCGGCTTATGAAGGCGAGCCCTTCGTCCGCGTCCTGCCCCGGGGCGTGGCGCCGGCAACACGCCACGTGCGTGGATCGAACCATTGCCTGATCGGCGTGTTTCCCGACCGGCAGCCCGGCCGGGCGATCCTGGTGTCGGCCATCGACAACCTGGTCAAGGGCGCGGCAGGGCAGGCGGTGCAGAACTTCAACCTGGTCGCCGGCCTGGCCGAGACCACCGCGCTTGAACAGGAAGCGCTGTTTCCATGAGGACCCGTTTCATCCGATGCCCGCGTTGATTCGCCCGTTCAAGGGCAAGACCCCGAAGATCCATCCCTCCGCCTTCATCGCCGAGACGGCGGTGATCATCGGCGATGTCGAGATCGGGCCGGAAACCGGCGTGTGGTACGGCGCCGTCATCCGCGGCGACGTGAACAGGATTCGCATCGGCGCCCATACCAACATCCAGGACGGCGTCGTCATCCACGTCGATTCCGAGGGCGAGCACTGGGAGGGCATCCCGACGCTCATCGGCGACAACGTCACTGTCGGGCACAAGGCGCTGCTGCACGCCTGCACCATCGAAAGCGACGCCTTCGTCGGCATGGGCTCGATCGTGCTCGACGGCGCGGTGGTGGAATCGGGGGGCATGCTGGCGGCGGGCGCCATGCTGACGCCGAAGAAGCGCATCCCCAGGGGCCAGCTCTGGGCCGGGTCGCCGGCCAAGTTCTTCCGCGAGCTGTCCAAGGAAGAGACCGACTACTTCAAGATTTCCGCCGACCACTACCACTGGCTCGCGAGCCAGTATTAGGCGTTCGGGCTGACCCAGAGGTCGGTCACCAGTTTCGCCGTCGCGTCGGGCGCTTCCAGGTGCGCGGCGTGGCCGGCGCCCGGGATGACCACCGGCCCGCGGGCGCCCCGGATGCCGTCGGCGTAGGCTTTGGCGATGGCCGGCGGCACCATGCGGTCGCGGTCGCCGGCGATCACCAGCGCCGGGCAGGCGATGCGGTGCAGCCGGTTGATCAAGGCGCGGTGGTAGAAGTACGGCGGCTTGAAGCCGATGAAGGAACCGAAGCGCAGCATCTGATAGCGCCGCACCTCGTCGTCGATGTCGCCGCGCCCGTTCGGGAAGAGATCGAGCGCCAGCGGCGCATCGGCGCGGGCAAACAGCATGGCGCGGAGGTCGGCGTAGTCGATACCGCGCGCTGGTTGCGCCATCATGAACACGTCGCCGATATGAGCCCCCGGCACGAACAGCCCCGCCGCGCCGATGAGCGTCAGGGATGTGATTCGTTCGGGATGGCTCACGGCGATCTCCGCCGCGATCCAGCCGCCGACGCAATGGCCGACGAGGTCGAAGCGGTCGAGCCCAAGGACATCGAACAATTCCAGGTAATGGAACACCGCGTCCTCGACCGTCATCAGGTCGGGATATTCGTCGCTGTCGGCGCAACCGGGATGGGCGGGCGCGACCAGGCGGCGTTCGCGGGCCAGCGCCTCGTGGAACGGAAAGGGCTCGGCCCGCACCGCGTGCAGGTCGGCGAAGCCGTGCAGGTAGACGAGCGGCGCGCCGTCGCCGCGCTCGACCAGGCCGACCTTGCGGCCGGCCACTTCGATGACACGGGAGCTCATTGGGCGCTTCCCGCCAGCGCCATGTCCTCTTCCGATTCGGGGAAGCGTTCGGCGAAGACGCGGGCGGAATGCTCCCGCAGCCGGGGCGCCACCTGCTCGGCGAACCGCTTCATCGATGCGCGCGTAATATCGTCGCCCATGTTGCCGAGGTGGAACTGGATCAGCAGGTTGCCGACCTCGGACTTCTCCACCAGTTCGGCGAGGCGCCGGTACACGGTCTCCGGCCCGCCGACGATGATGGAGTTGGAGGCTTCCAGCTCTTCCCAGTTCTCGGCGTCGCCCAGCAGCTTGCGCCCGGGCTTCGAGGTCTCCAGATACTGCCGCCAGGCGCGGGTGGGGATGTAGGGCACGCCGGGGCCGAAGGTGAGTTGGCGGCCCTCGGTGCGAAGGTGGCCCTTAAGACAGTTCTTGAGGAAGTACCAGACGCCTTCCTCGCACTCGGCGCGCGCCGTGGCATCCGATTCGCCCACATAGACCGACAGCAGGATGCCCATGCGGAAGGGGTGGTACCGGCGCCCGTGCCGCTCGAGGATGTCCGAGAACTGGTCCTTGGCGCGCCCCGTCGCGGAGCCGTGGCTGCGCGACGACAGGAAGTAGCAGTAGCCGCGTTTCGCGCATTCGATCAGCGTCCCCGGCGAGCGCGACCCCGGCACCCAGATCGGCGGATGCGGTTTCTGCAGCGGCTTCGGCCAGGGGTTGACGTAGCGCAGCGGAAAATGGACGCCCTCGTGGATGAAGGGGCCATCCTCGGTCCAGGCCCGGACGATGAGGTCGAGGGACTCCCAGAACTGCTCGCGCGAGCGCGCGGAGGGAACGTCGTAGTTGAAGGTCTCCGGCCCGCCGCCCGGGGCGAACCCGGCGATCACGCGCCCGCCCGACATCATGTCGAGCATGGCGTATTCCTCGGCCATGCGCATCGGGTTCATGTGCAGCGGCAGGAGGTTGCCGAGGACGACGATGCGCCCGCGGTGGGTCGCCTGGGTCAGGGCTGCGGCGATGAGGTTGGGCGAGGGGCCGAGGCCGTAGACGTTCTGGTGGTGCTCGTTGAGGACGAAACCGTCGAAGCCGAGCTCGTCGGCATAGGCGAGCTGGTCGATGTAGGTCTGGTAGAGGTCGCGCGAGGCCTCGGCATCCCACAGGCGGTTGGGCACGGTGACCCAGCCGGAATCGTGTTTTTCATCGAAATCCGCCGGAAGATGCGGATAGGCCATGAAATGCCAGCAGTAGAGTTGGGCCGGCGTCATCGGTGTCCTCCCGTCGCGTATCCGCCTTGTTTCATTGGCTTATTGATTCCTCAGTACCATCGCCGCCGGGGCCGCGGCAAGCCTGCCCGGCGGCGCCGACGTTAACCCGGCTTTACCAATTTTCCGAATTAACATAATACTTCTCGCAGGATCGGCCGGTGGGCAAGAGGGGCCGTGCCATCTTCGGGATCGCGGCTCCACGTCGGTCGCAGCGTTCCCGTTGACGTTTTGGGACCAGGATGCCGGTTCCGTCCGGTCATTTTCGCTGACCGGGCCGGACGGTGGAGGACGTGGATGTTTCAGCGGATGAAAGTGCCGGTTCGGCTGCGCCGTCCCATACCCGGCGTGGCCCTGGCTTTGGCGGCCCTGCTTCTTGCGGGGTGCTCGTCGACGCCCGATTGGGCCAACCCGGTCGAATGGTACCACGGCGTGGCGGGCTGGTTCGGCGACGACGATGCTGAGACGGAGGCCGCGCGCGCGCGCGCCAAGGCTAAGGCACAGGCGACTCCGCCCGGTGCATACCCCAATCTTTCGACGGTGCCCCAGCGGCCGAAGGATATTTCGAACACGTCCCAGGCGAACCGGGTCGAAAAGGGCCTCGTCGCCGACCGCAGCCAGGCGCGCTACACCGAACTGGAACTGACCAAGAGCCCGGCGCCGCCTCCGCCGTCGCCGCCCCAGCCCGCGGTGACACCCGCGCCCTCGGCACCGGTGCAAGCCGCGCCGTTACCGCGCCCGGCCGAGCCTTCGGCGCCCGTGGAGTCGAGGCCATCCGCGCCGCCGCCGCCCGCCGCTGGCACACCGCCGATGCCGGCCGGCCCACCGCCGCAGGCGGACATTCCCGGCCCCGACACGACCGCGCGGTCCCGCGAGACGAGTCAACCGGCGGGGGGGCCTCCTCCTGTCCCGGCGGTCCCTCCAACCGGTGGCCGTGGCGACGGCGCATCGCCGTCGCGGTCCGACAACGTGGCGGCGGTGCCCCAGGCGGCCACAAGGGCGCCCGTCCCCGCCGGCATCCAGGTCGGTACGGTCCTGTTCGCCGATAATTCCAGTAAAATCTCAGATTCGTATGAGAAGCTATTGCAAAATATTGTGAGTATGACAAA
>WHSO01000057.1 GCA_009380075.1 Alphaproteobacteria bacterium
CGTTATTCTCCGCACCGGCCGCCATTCGGGTATGGATCCGGGCAATAGCTAAACGAGCTCGATGTGGAGTCGGTGGCCCAGCACATGCGCCGCCTTGATGATGGTGTCGAGCTGCACGCGTTCGTTGTCGGGGCTTAGAATCCGGTCGAGCTGGCTACAGAAAACCTAGAACGTCACCACCGTCCGGATGCCGTTCCCGTGGTGCATCAGGTCGAAGGCCTTGTTGATGTCCGCGAGCGGCAGGCGGTCGGTGATCATCGGGTCGATCGAGATCTTCCCGTCCATGTACCAGTCCACGATCCTGGGCACGTCCGAGCGCCCCTTCGCGCCGCCGAAGGCGGTGCCGCGCCAGACGCGGCCGGTGACGAGCTGGAACGGGCGGGTGGAAATCTCCTGCCCGGCGCCGGCGACGCCGATGATGACGCTCTCGCCCCAGCCCTTGTGGCAGCATTCGAGCGCCGCGCGCATGACGTTGACGTCGCCGACGCAGGCGAAGGAATAGTCCACCCCGCCGCCGGTGAGGTCCTGCACCGCCTCGACCAGGTTGGCGGTGGATTTCGCGTCGATAAAGTCGGTCATGCCGAAGGCCTCGGCCATCGGCTTCTTCGCGGCGTTGACGTCGATGCCGATGATGCGCGACGCGCCGACCATGCGCGCGCCCTGGATGACATTGAGGCCGATGCCGCCAAGGCCGAAGACGGCGACGGTGGCGCCCTTCTCCACCTTCGCGGTGTTGATCACCGCGCCGATGCCGGTGGTGACGCCGCAGCCGATGTAGCACACCGCCTCGAACGGCGCGTCGGGGCGGATCTTCGCCAGCGCGATCTCCGGCACCACGGTGTACTGGGCGAAGGTCGAGGTGCCCATGTAGTGATGCACCGGCTTGCCGCCCAGCGAGAACCGGCTGGTGCCGTCGGGCATCAGGCCGGCGCCCTGGGTCTCGCGGATCGCCTGGCACAGGTTGGTCTTGCCCGAGAGGCAGAACCTGCATGTGCCGCATTCGGGCACGTAGAGGGGGATGACGTGGTCGCCGGGCCTGAGCGTGGTGACGCCGGGCCCGACCTCGACCACCACCCCCGCGCCCTCATGGCCGAGGACGGCGGGGAACAGGCCCTCCGGGTCGGCGCCCGAAAGCGTGAACCAGTCGGTGTGGCAGACGCCGGTGGCCTTGATCTCGACCAGCGCCTCACCGGCGCGCGGGCCGTCGAGGCGCACCGTCTCGATCGAGAGCGGCTTGCCCGCCTCGAACGCGACGGCCGCCCTGACGTCCACGGGTGGCCGCTTACTTCACGACCGCGGTGTAGCGGGGCTTGTTGGTGGCATCGTCCAGGCCCGCGTCGGCGATCTTGCGCGGCGACGAATCGGTGCGGCCGGAGCCGGTGGAGCCGAATTCGTGGAAGCCCTGGACCAGCATGATCTCGGCTTCCTGGTCGCTGGTGTTCTCGAACCAGTAGCGGGCGTTCTTCGGGATCAGCACGCCCTCGAGGCGGCCGAACTCGCCGATCAGCTCGTCGCCCGGGCCGTAGAACTTGATGGTGCCCGACAGCACAGTGAACATGCCGTCGACCTTGGAATGGTAATGCAGGTTGTTCTCGCCGCCGTGGGCCTTCAGCACCTGGATATGGCCGCGCACGAGGCCGGAGTCGCAGAGCCGCACCGAGACCTTCTGGCGCTCGAAGCCCTCGGGCTTCTTGTAGGAGAACTTGACGATGCGGGATTCCGCGTCCCGGTGGACTTCCTCGGGGAGCTGCTTGGGCAGATTTTCGGCGACAGACATTGATTCCTCCTATGCCGCGATGGTTGTTTGTTTGGCGCGATCCTACCAGATCGGGCCGGGCCGGAAAACCGCCTATTGTCCCTCCAGAATCCGCCCGTCGGGGACGTAGGTGCCCTGCCGGTCGAGGATTTCCAGCGCCCAGATGTCGGGATCGTAGCCGGCCTGGCGGGCGATGTAGGCGTCGGCTTCCGATTCCGGCACCGGGGCGGCGCCGAGCGGCCGGTGCCAGGCGAGGCCGCCGTCGGGCGCGGTGGTCTGGGCGAGCACGCTGGCCGTGCCGTCGGCGCCGACGAGCTTGAGGATGACCACGCCGGCGTCGTCGTCGCCGTGGCGCAGGATCGCGGCGGGACGCCCCGCCATGTCGCAGAGCCGCACCTGCGCCCGCACCCATATTCCCGCCTTCAAACGCGATACCATGCGCCCTCCCCGTTGGCAGTCGCCCGAGGGCGTCAGTATAATGGCGGCAACCAATCAGGGAGACAGCCAATGATCAAGATGAAGGGCCTGACCCATTTCACCATACCGGTGACCGACCTCAAGCGCTCCAAGGCGTTCTACGTCGATATGCTGGGCTTCGACTTCGTGCGCGAGAACAAGCACATGGTCTTCGTCAAGAACCAGGACGACTACTTCGTCCTGACCCATTCGAAGAAGCCGGTCGATCCCAACCCGGACGACGAAAGCGACATCCACACGGCGTTCTACGTCGACCCGGCGGAATACGACCGGGCCAAGACGTACCTGGAATCCAAGGGCGTGAAGATCCTGCTCGACGAGGAGCGCCACGGCGACGCCACCTTCACCGGCCGCAGCCTCTACTTCCACGACCCCGACCGCAACGTCATCGAGCTGCACGACTCGGACAAGGACTAGGGGCGGCAAGGACTGAGGGCGGGGCACCCGCCCTATAGACTATAACCCCCGTCCTTCCTCCCACGTCATACCCCGCTTTATGCGGGGTATCCACCCGCCTTCGCGAAGCCCGCTTCCACCCTCCGCAGCGGCAGCGCCGCTGCTGCGGAGGACGGGCCGGCGGGCGAAGGAAGGTGGATCGCCCGGATAAACCGGGCGATGACGTTCTTGGTGGTCCGGCGGAGCGAAGGCCTGGCCGGTCAACGCCTCTTAATCGCCTTTTCCCACTACCGTCATACCCCGGCCCTCGGGCCCGCGCCTAGCGCGACCCAAGGACAAGCTTCACGTCCGGGCCATCCATACGCCCGTGCCGTGCCTCGGACGCCGGAAAATGGATACCCCGCATAAAGCGGGGTATGACGCTTTTGGGTGGACGGAGGCAATGCGCGCAGGCGCACCCCTCAGGCGAGGCCGTAGAGCCGTTCGGAATTGGGGCCGAGGATCTTGTCGACGCTGGCCGCGGCGACGGTGCCGCCCTCGCGCAGGATGCGGAGCGCCTCGATCTCGGCCGAGGTATCGGTGTGGCCGTAATCGGTGCCGACCACGAGGTTGTCGTCGCCGGCGCGGGCGATGACATAGGGGATGTCGTCGGTCACTTCGACGGTGACGAAGATGTTGTTGTCCCCGAGCGGGTCCGACGCCAGCCGCCTCCCCTTGCGCTTGAGGCGCTTCTCGGCGTCGATGAGCGCGTAGGGCACCCAGCTCGCCGAGGCCTCGATGAAGCCCCAGTTGAGGTCTGGGAAGCGCTTCGGCACCTCGTATTCGAGCAGCCCGTGGAATCCGGCGATCATCGACAGCTTGAACTTGGCGAAATTATCGGGCTCGAGGAACTTGTGGTTCTGGTAGGAGCCGTTGCCGGCGTGGAAGGTGACGGCGAGGCCGAGGTCCTGGGCCGCCTCGTAGAGCGGGTGGAAGAAGGATTCGAACACCATGCGCTCGCACTCGTACGGGCGCAGGAAGATGGAGACGGCGCCGTTGGCCTTGCAGAACTCCAGCTCCTCGCGCATCCGGTGCATGGAGTTGAGCGGCACCATCGCCGCCCAGCGCAGCCGCTTGGGCGCCTGCTTCCAGATGTCGGCGAGCCATTCGTTGTAGGCGTGATAGAGCGCGTATTCGCCCGCCGCGTCCCGGGCGCAGGGCGACAGAAAGATCGTCGGATAAAGCACTTGCGCGTCGATCTTCAACTCATCCATGTGAGCGATACGCTTGGCGACGCTGGTGAGATTGCGGGATTCGGGGTCAGTCTGCTCGAGGTTGATGTTGCGGTCCCAGGGCTGGATATGGGTCTCGAACATGACCCATTCCTTCGACACGTTGCCGCGGTTGGTCTGGCCGAAGGCGCCCGAGCCCTGCTGCAGCACGGCTGGCGCGAATCGGCGCGCCTCTTCGGGCAGGTAGCTCCAGGTGCGGTCGTTCTCGATCACATGGGCGTCGGCGTCGATGACGGTCATGGCGGTGTCTCCCGGGGGGCGTCCCCCCTCTGCGCGGTACGGCACGCGGGCCCGGCAGCGCGCCGGTCCAATAACCTGAGTTTATAGCCCGATTACCGCCGCGCACGATAGGGGGCGGGCCGGACGCCATCCACGGAATTCCTTGGCCTTTTGGCGCCGAGCCTATAAAATTCGGTCCCAACACGGCGCCGGAGGTCATCTGCGGCGCCATCAAATTGAAAGAGCGGCCTCCTGCGCCGCCGCCGGTGCGGCGGAAGGTGGCTGCCGTTCCCTGTCCGGTGCCCGGCGCCGGCGGGGAGAGGGCCGGGACCGCGGGTTCCGGTGAGGCGAACGAAGGGATACCGCCGCTCCGGCGGGGACGAGGATGCATGGACAGTTTCGGTGAAAAATTCGGCGTCGGTCAGCCCGTTCGGCGCAAGGAAGACCAGCGCCTCCTGAAGGGCGGCGGCAAATACACCGACGACGTCAACGTGCCCGGCCAGGCCCACCTCGCCTTCGTGCGCGCCGGCGTCGCCCATGCCCGGATCAAGGGGATCGACGCGTCGGCCGCCCTGGAAGCGCCGGGGGTCCTCGCGGTCTATTCCGGCAAGGACCTGGAGACCGACGGCGTCGGTACGGTCATGACCGACGCGGCGCTCAAGAACCTCGCCGGCGAGATCATGTTCCGTACCCACCGCCTCGCCCTGCCCACCGACAAGGTCCGCTACGCCGGCGAACCGGTCGCGGTGGTCGTCGCCGAGACCGCCTACCAGGCCCGCGACGCGGCCGAAATGGTGCTGGTGGATTACGACGAGCTGCCCCCCATCGTCACCGCCGCCCAGGCCCTGGCCAAGGACGCCGCCGCCATCCACGACGAGCAGCCCGACAACATCTGCCTGCACTGGGAAAACTCCACGTCGGATGCCTACGACGCGGCCGCAAAAACGGCGCACAAGATCGTCAGCATCAAGCTGATCAACAACCGCGTCATTCCGGTGCCGATGGAGCCCAAGTGCTGCCTCGCCGATATGGACACCAAATCCGGCCGGATGACGGTCTATGCGCCCTTCCAGGGCGGCCGGCGGGTCCAGGGTGCGCTGTCGGAGATGCTGTTCGGCGGCGACGGGACCAAGGTGCGGCACGTCTCCGACAACACCGGCGGCGGTTTCGGCACCCGCTCGAAGATCTACCCCGAGATCATCGCCATCGCCTATGCGGCGAAGAAGCTCGGCCGCGCGGTCAAGTGGTCCGGCGACCGCTCGGAAACCATGGTGTCGGACCTGCACGGCCGCGACCAGGTGAACGAGGCGGAGATCGCGCTCGATCCCAACGGCAAGATCCTCGGCTACAAGATCATCAACTACGTCAACATCGGCGCCTGGGTGACGGAGAACGGCGCCCGCCTGCCCGTCGACGGCGGCGGCCGCATCGTTGGCGGGGTCTACGACATCCCCGTGCTGTACTACTCGTGCAAGGCGGTGATGACCAACACGGTGCCGACCGACACCTACCGCGGCGCCGGACGGCCCGAGGCCAATTACCTGATCGACCGGCTGGTCGAGAAGGCGGCGCACGTGATGGGCATCGATTCGCGCGAGCTGCGCCGGCGCAACTACATCACGAAATTCCCGTACAAGACGCAGATGGGCCTGACCATCGACATCGGCGACTTCCCCAAATGCCAGGACGAGGCGTGCAAGGCCATCGGCTGGGACGGGTTCGGGGCACGGCGCAAGGAGTCGGAAAAACGCGGCAAGCTGCGGGGCATCGGGCTTACCTCCTTCATCGAGGGCGCCGGCGGGCGGCCCGAGGAGACCATGCGCCTGCGCTTCGAGAAGGACGGCACGCTCAGCGTCATCTGCGGCACCTTCTCCCACGGCCAGGGCCATGCCACGGTCTATTCACAGATTCTCCACGACAAGCTCGGCATCCCCTTCGACGACGTCAACCTGATCCAGGGCGATACCGACACCGCGCCCGAGGGCGCGGCGGGCACTTTCGGCTCGCGCTCGTCGCAGATGGGCGGCATGGCGATCATCCGCGCCGCCGACATCATCATCGACAAGGGCAAGAAGATCGCCGGCCACCTGCTGCAGGCGCCGCCGACGGAGGTCGAGTTCACGGAAGGGCAGTTCAAGGCCCGCGCCGGCTCCGTCTCCGTCACCGAGATCGCCAAGGCCGCCCACGATCCGGCCAAGCTGCCGGAAGGCATGCCCCCGGGCCTCGACGAAACCTATCTCTACAAGCGCGCCAGCCGCGACGACATGAACTTCCCCAACGGCTGCCACGCCTGCGAGGTCGAGGTCGATCCCGACACCGGCGGGATCACCATCGTGGATTTCGCCGCCGCCGACGACTGCGGCGTGGTGCTCAACCCGCTGATCGTGCACGGACAGGTGCACGGCGGCGTCGCCCAGGGCATCGGCCAGGCGCTGACCGAATACCTGGTCTATGACGAGGAAACCGGCCAGCTTCTGACCGGCACCTTCATGGACTACGGCATGCCGCGGGCCGAGCACTTCCCCGACATGAAGGCGGTGTTCGTGCCGACGCCGTCCACCAACAACGAGCTCGGCGTCAAGGGCGCGGGCGAGGCCGGCTGCTGCGGCGCGCCGACCGCCCTGGTGCATGCGGTGCTCGACGCGCTCAGGCCGCTCGGCGTGGCGGAGATCGACATGCCGCTGACGCCGAACCGGGTCTGGCACACGATCCAGAGCGCCAGGGTCAAAGGAGCCGCCTGATGGACATGTCCGGCGAAAAGCGTATCAACGCGCCACGCGCCAGGGTCTGGGAGGCGCTCAACGATCCGGAATCGCTGAAGGCGTCGATTCCCGGCTGCGATTCGGTGGAGAAAAAATCCGACACCGAATTCACCGCCAAGGTCGCCCTCGCCATCGGGCCGGTCAAGGCCAAGTTCACCGGCGAGGTGACGCTGAGCGACCTCGACCCGCCCAACGGCTATACGCTCAGCGGCCAGGGCTCGGGCGGCGTCGCCGGATTCGGCAAGGGCGAAGCCAAGGTGTCCCTGCGGGACGACGGCGGCGCAACGATCATCGCCTACCAGGTCCATGCCACGGTCGGCGGCAAGCTCGCCCAGGTGGGCCAGCGCCTGATCGATTCGACCGCCAAGAAGCTGGCCGACCAGTTCTTCGAGAAATTCTCACGCCACGTCGAGAGCGGAGAGGAATCGGCCGTCGTCGCGGCGTCGGCGCCATCGGCCGCGGCGGCACCCGCCAGGCCGGCACCGGCCGCGACACCGGCGGCGCCGTTCAGCGGATGGGCCTTCTGGCTGTTGGTCATCGCCGCCCTGATAGCACTTTGGATCATCAATCACTGAGTTCATACTGAGCAAAAGCGCGACGGCCCACGTCAGGGGCCGGCGCACCAAAAGGAGGGGAGCCTTGAGCACCAAAGTCTCGATGACCGTCAACGGCAGGAAGGTGTCGGCCGATGTCGAGCCGCGCACCCTGCTGGTCCAGTACCTGCGTGAGCACCTCGGGCTGACGGGCACCCACGTCGGCTGCGACACCACCCAGTGCGGGTGCTGTGCCATCCATCTCAACGGCGAAGCCGTCAAGTCGTGCACCATCCTGGCGGTGCAATGCGAAGGGGCCGACGTGGTGACGATCGAGGGCCTCGCCTCCCCCGACGGCGAGCTGCACCCGATGCAGAAGGCTTTCTGGGAGCATCACGGCCTGCAGTGCGGGTTCTGCACCCCGGGCATGGTCATGGTCGCCTGCGACATCGCGCGCCGGAAGCCCGACGCCGACGAGGCCACCATCCGCCACGGGCTGGAAGGCAACATCTGCCGCTGCACCGGCTACCAGCACATCGTCGAGGCCGTCCACAGCGGCATCCAGGCCATGAACCAGGGCAAACGCTGACCGGCGCGCGGGAGGAGACACAATCATGTACGCATTCAACTACCATCGTCCCAAGTCGACCGACGAAGCGGCCAAGCTGGTCGCCGAGGCCGAGGACGGCAAGCTGATCGCCGGGGGCATGACGCTATTGCCGTCAATGAAGCTGCGCCTCGCGGCACCATCGGACATCGTCGACCTCGCCGCCGTCGAGGGACTCAGGGGCATCACGGTTTCCGGCAAGACGGTCACCATCGGCGCCATGACCCGCCATGTCGACGTGCAGACCTCCGCCGAGGTGAAGAAGGCGATCCCGGCGCTGGCCGCGCTGGCTGGCGGCATCGGCGATCCCAGCGTGCGCAACCGCGGCACCATCGGCGGCTCGGTCGCCAACGCCGACCCGGCGGCGGACTACCCCGCGGCAGTGCTCGGCCTCAACGCCACGGTGGAGACGACCAAGCGCAAGATTGCGGCCGACGATTTCTTCACGGGGCTGTTCGAAACGGCGCTGGAGCCCGGCGAAATCATCAAGGCGATCCACTTCCCGGTGCCCGACGCCGCGGCCTACGAGAAGTTCCCGCAGCCCGCCTCGGGCTTCGCCATGGTCGGCGCCTTCGTCGCCCGCTTCGGCAAGGACGTGCGGGTCGCCATCACCGGCGCCAAGGATCACGTCTTTCGGGTGCCGGACATGGAGAAGGCACTCGCCGCCAAGTTCTCGGGCGACGCCATCGCCGAGATCAAACTGCCCGACGACGACATGATGTCGGATATCCACTGCAGCGCCGATTACCGCGCCCATCTGGTCACGGTCATGGCCAAACGGGCGGCGGCCAAGGCCGCGGGCTGATCGACCGCGAACCGCATCCGGCGGCCTAAAGCGACCAAGGCTGAAACGATGAAGGGCGGTCCTCCGGGACCGTCCTTCCGCATTCCGCCCCGGCGATTACGCCGGGCTCGATCCCCTACCCCATCAGGGCGCGGCAGCGCTCGGCCGGCAGCTCGACCTGGATCATCTGTCCTTCGACCACGTCGGTCGACGGGTGCAGCTTGAGCCGGAGCGCGGTATCGCGCAGCGCGATGCGGAATTCGGTCGCATCGCCCATGAACATCGCCGCGGAAACCCTGCCCTCGACCACGTTGCCGGAACCGGAACCGGAGCCCACCGGCATCAGGTTCACGTCCTCCGGCCGCACGACGATGATCACCGAAGAACCCGTGGTCGCCGCGTCCGGCAGCTCGCACCGGATGACGCCGGAGGCGGTCTCGACCTCACCCAGGCCGGAGCCGTTTGCCAGCTTCTTGACCCGGCCCTCGATGAAATTGGTCAGGCCGATGAAGTCGGCGACGAAGCGGATACTCGGCTCGCGGTAGATCTGCAGCGGCGAACCCTCCTGCACGATCTTGCCCTGGTCCATGACGGCGATGACGTCGGACATGGTCAATGCCTCGAGCTGGTCGTGGGTCACGTAAACGGTGGTGATCCCGAGGCGCTTGACCAGGTCGCGGATTTCCGTACGGGTTTCCTCGCGCAGCTTGGCATCGAGGTTCGACAGCGGTTCGTCGAGCAGCAGGACCTGCGGCTCGCGCACCAGGGCCCGGGCAAGCGCGAGGCGCTGCTGCTGACCGCCCGAAAGGAACGGCGCGGGCCGGTCCTCGAAGCCGGTGAGCTGCACGAGATCGAGAACTTTCATCACCTTGTCGCGGATTTCCTGCCGCGAGAAGCGGCCCTTCATCTCCCTCAGCGGGAAGGCAACGTTCTCGAAGACGTCCATATGCGGCCAGATGGCATAGGACTGGAACACCATGCCGATGTCGCGCTTGTAGGCGGGAATCATGACATGCTGATCGGCCGAATAGACGAGCTGGTTGTTGATGACGATGTCGCCCCCCGACGGACGCTCAAGGCCCGCGAGACAGCGGAGCGTTGTGGTCTTGCCGCAGCCCGACGGCCCCAGCATCGTGTAGAACTGTCCCGGCTTCACGGAGATATTGATCCCACGCACCGCGTGAACGCTGCCCTCCGCGCTCTGGTAATGGACGTGAAGGTTCTTGATCTCAATCATCGTGGCTCCCCATGTCTCCCGACGCACTTGATTTTTCGGCGCATTGGCCAATTAGCAGAACGCATTCTGGCTGCGTTACAGCCGCTTTGCAACAATGACTCGCGCGAACCGCGGCATGGCAGAAACACAGTGTTTCCAAAGAGTTATTCTCTCCGCCCCACCTTCGATATGCTGCCCGGTGATGACCGTCCCGGTCCGTCCCGCCAGCAGGTCGAGGGCCTCCTCCATCCGGCCGATGGCGGCGAAACCGCCCGATACGGCAAACTCCGCCGCCGCTTCGGCCCTGCAGACGGTGTTGAAATTGTGGAAGCCGCGCCCGCCGGCACCGAGAAGACGATACGCTTCCGCGGCGACGCCGGGCTGTCGCCGCCGTTCACCGCGATCAGTGTCCCTGGGCCGTCTGGATATGGCGGCTCGATCCGAAGGCGAAGCTCCGAACGGCCACCGTAATCAGCAGCAGCAGGACGATCATGAGCACCCCGATGGCGCCCACCGCCTGCATTTCGCCTTCGTCCCACATGTTCCAGATGATCACTGCCAGGACCTGGTTCTCGGGCCCCTCGTACAGGATCAGCGGCAACGAGGCCGACCGGACGACGTGCAGCATGACCCAGACCCAGACGCCGACGAAGGTCGGCAGCATGAGCGGGTAGAACACGCGCCACATGGTCCGCCAGTGCGGGGCGCCGGAGACATGTGCCGCCTCCTCCAGGTCCTTGTGGATCTGCAGGATGGCCGCGTTCATGGCGCGCGTGCCGTAGGCGATATAGCTGACGATGAAGGCGATGCAGATCGACCAGATCGAACCGAAGATATCGAAGCCGAAATTGGCGCCCTGCAGGTACACCCACAGGAAGGCGAGGCCGAGCACGATGCCTGGGATGGCGTGCGGCATGAAGGCCAGTTGATCGAGGAACCTGCGCCCGATGAACTTCGACCGCACGACGACCAGCGACACCAGGAACGCCAGCACCACCGTTCCGGTCGAGGTCAACACGATCAGCACGATCGTGTTCCAGATCGCCTGAATCAGGAAAGGATCGTCGCCGAGGTTCAAATAGTGCTGCAACGTCAGGTTCTGGAAGGCTTCCAGGCTGGGGGCCTGCACGAAGGGCAGCAGCGACACATAGATGAACACCAGCAGCGGCAGGAGGATCGAGAACAGCAGGAACAGGACCACCAGCGCAACGGCCGGCCAACGCCAGAAGCCGAGCGGCTGCGTCCGCGGCCGGTAGCCCTTGCCGGTGACGATGGTGTAGCGTTCCTGATGCACGATCACCCGGGAATAGGCGATGGTCGCCACCACCGCCACCACCAGATAGATCATCGCCAGGGCGTTGGCCTTGCCGTACTCGGGCAGGACCGTCGCGGAATGGTGAATCTGGTAGATTTTCGTCGAGAACACGAACAGGTCCGCCGGCATGCCGAGGATGCCCGGCACCTCGAACACCTCCAGCGCCGTTATGAACTGGTAGATCACAATGGCAACGATGCCCGGCAGCAACAGGCGCATCGTGACCTTGCGCAGCGTCGAAGACGGGCCGGCGCCCGACATGGCGGCGGCTTCCTCCAGCGACGGGTCCATGGAGCGCATGAGCGGCACCAGCATGAGGAAGGCCGTAGGTACGAGCCGGAGTCCCTCGACGAAGATCATGCCGCCGAGCGAATAGATGTTGATGGGGCCCGGCAAAATGCCGAGCTCATCGACCAGGAAGGTGTTGAGGAACCCGATGCGCGGGCTGAGCAGCAGGACCCAGGCCATCGCCTGAAGCATGCCGGGCATGGCGAGGGTCATCGGCACCCCGGCGTAGATCCAGATCTTGCCCGGGCAGTCGGTGCGCTCGACCAGCCACGCCAGCGTCGCCGCCAGCGAAATCCCGACCGCGGTGGCGCCGAAAACGTAGATGAAGGTGTTGTAGAACAGCCCGTAGGTGACGGGGTCGAACCAAACGTCGAGGTAGTTGTCGAAGTTCAGCGCCGACAGCGAAATATCGGTCGGCACCTGGGTCTGGGACAGGGATCCCAGCACGAGGAACACCGCCGGCAAGCCGACCAGCAAGGCCATCAGCACGAGCAGGGCCCAGTGCCAGGGATTGCCGGTCCTCAGCCGTTCGAACCAGGAACTCGTCGCCCGAAATTCAAGGGTTTCAACCGCCATGACCGGTTCTTTCCTGCTTGGTGCTTAAGCCCAGGGGAGCCGCCGTGCCGGGCGGGCCGGAAACGGGGCCTGACCGGCCCGGAGTCTGTTGCCACCGGGCCGGTCAGGACTTTACGCAAATACTACTTGCACTCGATGGACTTGGCCTCTCCGCCATCGCCGGCGTAGTTGACCTTGCACTGCATTCCGGCCTTGAGCGACCCGCGCTTGCCCGGCTTTCCGCCGACGGTGATCTTGGTGCGCGAACCGGAGACGGACGCGGTGTGCTTCTTTCCCTTTACGTCGAAGGCAATCTTGCGGCCGCCGTTGATGATCTCGCCGAGCTTCGTCTCGATCGCGGTCGCCTTGGGCGGAATGTAGCCGCCGCCCTGGAGCCACAGGGGGTCCCAATACTTGGCCAGCCGGACCGAGGTCTTTTCCGATTCTGCGCCCAGGACCGCCTTCTTCTTGCCCGCGACCGCCTCCGGGAAGAAGATGAATTCCTTGCGCTGGAGACCCGTGTGCACCGGTGTCGATTCCTCGGCCCAGTACTGGGCGACCTGGCCCTCCTTGGACAGCAGCCAGTTGACCCAGATCTTGGCAGCGTTGATGTGCGGGGCACCCTTGAACACGCCCAGTTCCGACACCGTATAGGGCACCGGTTCGGGGCAATGGAAGCCGATCGGCGCACCCTTCTCGACCAGAGGCCCGGCGCGGTTCATGGCGGACGGCACGGCCATGTCGCCCTCGCCCAGAACGACGAGATTGAGCAGCGCGCTCATGCCTTCCTTGCGCAGTTGCGGCTTGAGGTTCACCAGAAGCTTGCGGGTGAAATCCTGGCCCCACTGGTCACCCTGGGATTCCCACAGGTTCAGCAGCCAGTTGTTGGGCCGGTTGCCGATCATCAGCTTCTTGTTGCCGAAGCGCTCGGAACTGACGAGGTCGTCCCACGTCTTGGGCAATTCCTCCTTCTTCACCTTCTTGGTGTTGTAGGTCATGCACCAGTAGCGCGTGCGCGTGGCGACGGCGATGTGGTCGGCCTGCTTCGCCTCATCCGGGATGTTCTTGTAGTTGGGCACGTCGGACATGTCGGCGAAGGCGCCGGCCTGGCGGAACAGATAGACGTTGCCCGAGAGGCCGATGGTGATGTCGGTGAGATAGCGGCCTTCCTTGAACGCGGCCAGCGGACGGATGTAACGCCGCGCCGAGGTCCGTACCTCGGACTGCTTGACCTTGATGCCGGGATAACGGGCGGAGAAGACGCTGTTGATCTTCTGCCAGTCCTTCGGCCGATGGGTCGAATAGATGATGACCTCTTTTTCCTTGTTATTGGCCGCGTCGAGCCACGCCTGTGGAACCTTCAGTTCCTCGTCCACGCCGCTCAGAATATCGGCATTGAACTTCAAGGCCTTGAGCATCGTCTGGGTGGCTTTTGGCAAGTCGGCCGCGTTCGCAACGGTCGTCATCGCCATGCCGGCGACCAGCGCAGAACAGACTGCTGAAATACGTTTCATCGGAGTACGCCTCCCTTTCTCTGTTGCCGGGCCGACGGGACCCGCTGATGAAGTCTGCCGAAAGTGGGCGAATCCGCCCCCTGTTTTTCGTGAATTCACGGGATTTGGGGGCTAGAGTGGCGGAAATGGCCGCGGCGGTCAATCGCCGGAAAAGTCTGCCGGGTGGGACCTTTCGGGACGGCGGACCCGGCTTTAATCTCGAAATCCGGGAGCGCGGCAACGTCCGACGAAACGGATACGGCGGAGTGGTCTTTCAATGAAACTGGTGAGCTATATCGCGCAGGGGGACAGGCCCCGGCACCGGCGCCTCGGCATCGTTCTGGACGACGACGTCATCGCCGACGCCCGGGCCGGATACGCGCGCATGCTGGCCGAGGCCGGCGACCTCCAGGCCGAAACCATCGCCGCCGTCCGGCTGCCACCCGAGGCCGCCGCCTTCCTGGCCGGAGGACCCGCCGCCATGGCCGAAGCCCGCCGGGCCGCGGCCTGGCTCGCGCGCCTGCACGACAGTCATCCCGAGGCACGGGGCCCGGACGACGAACCCCTGTTCCTGCACGTCAACGACGCCCATCTGTTCGCCCCCCTTGCCCCCTCCAAGGTGATTGCCGCCGGCCGCAACTACCGCGCCCACCACGAGGAGATGGGCAGCTCCGATATGCCCTATAAGCTGCCCTCGACCTGGCTCAAGGGGCCGTCCACCATCGTCGGTCCCCATGACGACATCGTCCGTCCGCGGGCGACCCGGAAGCTCGACTATGAGACCGAACTGGCGTTCGTCATCGGCACGCGCTGCAAGAACGTGCCGAGCGAACGTGCCGCCGAGGTCATCGCCGGCTACACCGTCGCCAACGACATTACGGCGCGCGACGTCGGGCGCATGGAGCGCGCCGAGGGCAACCGCCTGCTGGCCAAGAGCTTCGACGGTTTCTGCCCTATCGGGCCGTGCTTCGTCACGGCGGACGAGGTCGGCGATCACGACAATCTCGCGCTCGCGACCCGCGTCAACGGCGAGATGCGCCAGGATGCCCGCACCAGCGACATGATCTGGAAGATTCCGGATATCCTGGCCTACGTGTCCCAGATCGAGCTTCTGCCGGGCGATATCGTCACCACAGGGTCGCCCGAGGGTGTCGCCCAGGGCGGCGACGGCGGATTTCTCGGGCCCGGCGACGTGCTGGAGTCCGAAATTTCGGGCATCGGCTGCCTGCGCAACCGCATCGTCGATGACCCGCTCGAACCCAGTTGGAAATGGTAGACTAAAGAAAATTTGATCCCGAGAGAGACGGAGGATGGAATGGCCGAAGGCGACAAGGGCGATATCCGGACCGACGACAAGGTCTGGTACGAAAATTTCGTCGAGAATTACCTGCCGAAGGAACAGGACCGGATCGGTCCGGGCAGCGCACCCAAGCCCGAGGCGCTGATTCACGTGTCAATCGGCACCGACGAGAATTTCGAGAAGATGGTCGACTTCTACGTGAAGTTCTTCAACTGCACGGTCACCAACTATCGCGACAAGCGGGCGGAAGGCAAGGACGGCGGACGCGCCTGCTTCCTTAGTTTCGACGACTTCGACCATCGCTTCGCCCTGCTCGAGCGCCGGGGCGGCAAGCGCGCCACGGGCCGCGCCGGCATCGCCCACGCGGCCTTCCGCTACCGCTCGCTCAAGGATCTCGTGGCGCTCTTCCGTCAGGCCAAAGCCTGGGGAATCCCGCTTGCTCACAGCATCAACCACGGCCAGTCGACGTCGTTCTACTACCACGACCCCGACGGCAACGAGATCGAGACCTACATCGACAACTTCGACACCCCGCAGGAGTGCACGCACTTCAAGCACTGGTTCCAGTACCGGCCCGGTCTCGACTACGACATGAGCGCGGGCGCCTTCAATGCGGAGAACATGTGCAAGCTGGTCGACGAGGGCTACGACGAGAAATTCCTGCGCGATCGCGACAACGTCATCAAGCTGAAGGCGGAAGGCAAGCTGTAGCCCAAGCCGTCGAACCCCGGTCGCGGCACGGTCAGCGCCGCGCGTACTGGGTGGCGCCGTACATTATCTCGCGTGCAGCAGCGTCGAGCGGTGTGTCGTACCTGGCACGGATGTCGGCGATCACCGCGGCTGCGCGCCGGCTGGCGGGGCGTTCCTCGATGCGCGCGAGCCAGGCCTTGACGTGCGGCGTGTCGTCGATGTCGAGCCCCGCGTTCTTGTAGCCCGCCGCCCGTCCATAGGCGGAGATGTCGGCGATGGAATACTCCGTGCCGCCGAGCCAGGGCGATTCCGACAAACGCTTGTCGAGGACGTTGAACACGCGCTGCGTTTCGTTGGTGAACCGTTCGGCGGCGCGTTCGTTGCCGTCCTTTCCGGGCCCGCGGAAGTAATGGGCCTGGCCGATGGCCGGGCCGAGGCCGGCGACGCTCAGGATCAGCCATTGGAGCACCGCGTAGCGGCCGGCGACATCGGCGGGCAGGAACTTTCCCGATTTTTCCGCGAGATACATCAGGCACGCGGCGGATTCGAAGACGGACACCGGCCTGCCGCCGAGGCCGTCGCGGTCGACGATGGCGGGAATCTTGTTGTTGGGGGAGATTTTCAGGAATTCGGGTTTGAACTGGTCGCCGCGCCGGATGTTGATCGGGTGCACCTCGTAGGGCATCCCCGTCTCCTCCAGCATCATCACGATCTTGCGGCCGTTGCCCGTGGTCCAAGTGTAGAGATCGATCATGGCGTGCCTCCCCGCTAGCGAAGCCCAAGCGGTAGCAGAGCCGGGGCCCGGTTTCCAGAGAATTGCCGTGCTTGCCCGCCGTCCCGGAGCGGCCTAGATTTCCCCGGGGCGGACGGGGACACCATGGCGAAGGCGAAAGAGACCGAACGCGATATGTGGGACATCCTGAAAATCTATGTTCCCATCGCGCTCCTTGTCGTCGCCGGCTTCGTCGTAACCTGGCAGTTCGTCGATCCGGCCCCGCCCAAGACCATCACCATCGCCACCGGCGCCGCCGACGGGGCCTATTCCGCCTCCGCCGAGAGCTACCGGAAAATCCTCGCCGAGGCCGGTGTCGATGTCAAAGTCCGCCATACCGCCGGCGCGGCGGAAAACCTTCGTCTCCTGACCGACCCGGCGAGCGGCGTCGACATCGCCTTTGCCCAGGGCGGGATCGGCGATCCCTTCGGCGCGCCGGAGCTGATGTCCATCGCCAGCGTCTTCCTCGAACCCCTGTGGGTCTTCGTCCGCGCCGACGTGCCAGGTGACCGCCTGACCGGACTTAAAGGCAAGCGCATCGCCATCGGCGTGCCCGGCTCCGGTACCCGCGCCCTGGCGAAGACGCTTCTGGTGGCAAGCGGCATCGACGACGAGAACGCGACCTTCCGGTCCATCGGCGGCGGCGAGGCGGCGGGTGCCCTGGAAGGAGGTGAGATCGACGCCATGTTCACCGTGTCCGCCCGGGTATCGGAAACGATGAACCGCCTGCTGCGCAACCCGAACATCCGGATTCTCAATTTCAGCCGTGCCGAGGCCTACAAGCGCCTGTACCTCTACCTGTCGACGGTGACGGTGCCCGAAGGGGTGCTCGCGCTGGACCTCAACGCGCCGCCTGGCGACCTCACGCTCGTGGCCCCGACGGCGGCCCTGGTGGCGCGCAACGACCTGCATCCGGCGATCGTCGATCTCGTGCTCGGCGCCGCCACGCGCGTGCACCAGCCGGGCAGCTTGTTTTCGCCGGTCGGAGCGTTTCCCTCGCCCAATTACGGGGACTTCTCACTCAGCGACGACGCCCGGCGCTATTTCAAGTCGGGGCCGACCTTCCTGCGCCGGGTCCTGCCGTTCTGGGCGGCGGTCATGGTCGAACGTCTGCTGATTCTTCTGGTGCCGCTGATCACCATCATGATCCCGCTGATGAAGATCGCGCCGCCGGCCTACCGCTGGGGCGTGCGGCGCAAGATCTACCGCTGGTACAAGCAGTTGCGCGAGCTCGAGGCGCAGATGCGGGCGGACGAAAGCGCCGGCAACAGGGAGGAGCTAACCCGGCAGCTCGACAAGATCCAGATCCAGGTCGGCCAGCTCCACGTGCCCCTGTCCTACGCTGAAAACCTGTATCACCTTCGCCTGCACATCGCCTTCGTGCGGACGCTCGTCGCCTAACGGTTGTTGCGCCGGCGGATGGCTTCCTCCTCCGCGGACAGGCCGATCCACAAGTCGCTGGAAGGACGCTTGCCCTCCTCGACCGGAATGCGCTGGGCCTGTTCCGCCCCGGACGGGTAGCCCGCGATCTGCAGGAGCCAGGCCTCGTCGTCGCCCGCGCTTTCGAACCAGTAGCGCGAATATTGCGGCAGGGTCACGCCCTGGAACGGGGCATACTCGCCGAGGAGCCTGTCGCCCTCACCATAAAACCGGACCTTGCCCTTCAGGACCATGTACATCAGGTCCATGTTGGCGTGGTAATGGAGGTTGTTCTCGCCGCCCTTGTTGAGAATCTGCACCGAGGTGCGGGAGCTCGCGTTTGCGCCGAGCTTGACGTGCAGCTTCTTGCCGACGGGAATGTCCACGTCCGGCCGGTCGAACGCGAAGGACGAAATCCCCTTCTCCGCCGCCTCGATCAGCTTGAGGGTCGCGGGATCGATATCGAACTTCTTCTTCTCAGTGGTTTTGGTCTCCGCCATAACGGTCTCCTGCGGTTGACGCGTTTCCCTGACGTATTCTAGCCCATTCCCCCGGGCCGGTGAACCGGCAAGCGGGCGCGACGCGCCCTCAGTCACACAGGAGATGGAGGGCCACGCGCCGCCGTTGCGGCGCGGTCCGGTGCTCGAACAGGAAGATGCCCTGCCAGGTGCCGAGAACCGGCGCGCCCGCGTGAACGGGGATGGACAATTGGGTCTGGGTCAGGGCCGCCCGGATATGGGCGGGCATGTCGTCGGGGCCTTCGGTGACGTGGCGGTAGAGCACCGTGTCCTCCGGCGCCAATTTCTTGAAAATATCCATGAGGTCCCGGGAAACGTCGGGATCGGCGTTCTCCTGGATCAGGAGCGACGCCGAGGTATGGCGCAGGAACAGCGTCAGCAGCCCGTCGCCCGTGGTCTGGGCCCGGACCCAGGCACGGACCTCGTCGGTGAATTCATGCAGCCCCTGGCCACGCGGCGCGAGCGTCAGTTCGGTCTGGGCCTGGCGCATGGCGGCACCTCAGGCGCGCCCGTGCGTGCGCACTTCGTCGATGTAATCGGCGAGCGCACTTTTCATGTCGTAGGCGGGTTTCCAGCCGAGCTGCGCCCGGGCCGCGGATATGTCGAGCACGTTGTCGCGGTCGTGGCCCTTCCGGCCCGGCAGGACCTCATAGGAGAACCTGGGGAAGAAGGTCTTGAATATATCGACCAGTTCGTCGAAAGAGGTGAGCACGCCGGTCCCGCCGTTAAACCAGAGCTGCTTCGGCACCGGCGCCGTCGCCGCAGCATCGAGGATGCCACCGATGTCCTTCGCATAGATGTATTCGTTGGCCATGGTCTGGCCCGCGGGGATTTGCGCCGGACGCCCGTCGATGCCCGCGAGCACCATTTCGTGCACCTTGCCGCCGCCGCCCGATCCTGACCAGAAGTGCCCGTTGACGATAACGTTGGCGGGACGCACGCCGACCAGTTCGAAGCCGTATTTCGCCTGGTAGGCCTCGAGCAGCAGTTCCTTCGCGACCTTGGAATTGCCGTAGGCGCGGCCGTGGCCGCGGTGGAAATCCTCCGGCATGATCTTGGGCACGTCGCGCCGCATGTCGTAGACCCCGAAGGTGGAGACGTGCACCAGCCGCCGGACGCCGGTCAGCCGCACCGCCTCGGCCACGTTGATCGTGCCCATGACGTTGATCTGCAGGGCCGGGTACATCATCGCGTCGACGTTGCCGCCAATGATGCCAGCGGTATGGACGACCGTCGTCGCCTTGTGGGTCTGCATGGCGTCGATCAGGTCGGGCAGGTTGCGCACGTCGCCGCGCACCAGAGGCACATTGGCGTCGCCGAGCTTGAGGCGGATGAACGTCTCGCGCGGCTCGGGGTCGAAGAAGACGACACCCTCGCCGCGGGCGAGCGCCTTCTGGGCAAAGGCGGTGCCGATCAGCCCGGCGCCGGTGATCAGTGTGGTCATGGCTCTCCCCTTATCATCGCATCTGGCCCCGCACATTTCGGGGCCTGGCGGTTTTCCGCGCGAGTCCTAGACCGTATCCGGGGACCGGGCAAGGACCCGCCGTTTGCCGTTGCCGCCCGCCCCCGGCGCGGACTAGAGTCCCGTCAAACGCGCCGGTCCGGCGCATGAACCGGGGAGGCCGGCATGACCACGGTGACGATTACGCGGGCGCCGCGCAAGGGCGCCAACATGACCGAGGCGGAACGCGAGGTCCGGGTCAATCTCGCCGCCTGCTATCGCCTGACCGCCCATTACGACATGGACGACAAGACCTCGACCCATATCTCGGCGCGCGTGCCCGGCACCACCGACGAATTCCTGCTCAACCCCCGCGGGCGGCTGTTCAGCCAGATCCGCGCCTCGGACCTGGTGAAGATCAACCTGAAGGGTGAAATCCTCGACGACACGCGCCACGATGTCATCCGCGCGGGCTACGTTATCCATTCCGCCGTGATGGGCGCGCGACAGGACGTCGGCTGCGTCATCCATACCCATACCACCGCCGGCATGGCGGTGTCGGCGATGGAATGCGGGTTCCTGCCGGTCAACCAGAAGTCGATGAAGTTCGCCGCTAACATGCCCTATCATGACTACGAAGGTTATGCGACCGAGCTCGAGGAACGGGAAAGCCTGGTCGCGGACCTCGGCACCCACAACTGGCTGATCCTGCGCAATCACGGGCTGCTGGTCTGCGGGCCGCAGATCTGGACCGCGTTCCGCTGGATGTATTCGCTGGAAACGGCCTGCCGGGTCCAGGTCGCGGCGATGGCAGGCGGAAACAAGCTGCACCTGCCGCGCAAGGACGTGGTCGATTTCGCCGCGAAGCAGGCCAACCGCCCGCGCAACGAAGACGAGCCCGAGGAAGAATGGTACGCGCTCCTCGACATGCTGGACGCCGCCGACCCGTCCTTCCGCGACTGAA
>WHSO01000160.1 GCA_009380075.1 Alphaproteobacteria bacterium
CAGTTGCAGGATGCGGGTTTCGACACGCGAGCGGATCCAGGGGAATGTCATGAGATTGTCGAGCGCCCGGGTCGCTGAGACATGTTCCACGCGGGTCAGATAGTCCGCAAGACCATGTTGCGGTTGCGGTCCGACGGAGGCGGCGGCCGGCGCGAGGATTTCCATCCACTTGCCGATAAAGTCGCCCGGCGACAGCGGCACGCCGCCTTCGACGAAGGCGCGAACGCCGCCGCATCGAGCGTGTCCCAGAACAGCGATGTGCTTGACCTTCAGCGCGAGGACCGCGAATTCGAGCGCGGCCGACATTGCATGAAGTGCGCCGTCCGGCGCGTATGGCGGCACAAGATTCGCCACGTTGCGGATAACGAACAACTCGCCCGGGCTCGCGTCGAAGATCACCTCGGGCGAGACCCTGGAGTCGCAGCACCCGATCACCATGACTTCCGGCGATTGCCCATGCTCGGCGAGTTCACGGAAGCGGCTTTGCTCCTGCCGCAGGCGCCCTGCAAGGAAGTTGCGATAGCCCTGATCAACCGTTCGGGGAAAGCCATGCCTGGTCCTGTGTCGCGCTCGCTTGGCCGGGTTGCCGGCATTGCGCCCGGCTTCCGCAGAAGCCTCGCTGGCGGACACTGTTTAGACCGGTATTCTCTTGGCCGAAAGGCGCCAGACTTGCGGCTCGGCGCGCGCCCTGGCGCAGCCAAAGCACTTGAAATGAACAGTCCCGGACCACGCACAGTGGCGCATCCGGGACAAGAAGTAAGACCTGAACGTCGCCGGCGCTACCGGCTGGCCGCGCGGCGCTTCACCGTCACCAGGATGATCCGGTTGGTGCCGCTCTGGTGGATCAGGAGGTTGTCGTCCTTGGTCGGCCGCATGTGCCGGATGATGCCCGCATAGACGCCGCCCGAGGGGACCGGCCAGCTCTGGAACGTCTCGGTCTTCGGATCGAAGCGCACAAGCGGGTCGGGCCGCACGCCGGATTCATTGTACCAGACGATGCCGTCGACCACCGCAATGGCGTAGGGGTGCGACTTCGGTCCCGAAGGCGAAGGCCATTCCTTGATCTCGCCGCTCCTGGGATTGTAGCGGCCGAGCCGGCCCATGCCCGAATTCACGTACCAGATCATGCCGTCATCGGCGATGTCGAGGCGCCGTACCGTCGTGCCGGCGAGCGGCAGCTTCACCTCGGTCAACGCCATGGTCGCGGGGTCGACCTTGTAGAGGCAGGGCGCTCCGTTGCAGGAGAACCAGGGATTGCCTTCGGCATCGATCTTGATGCCGTAGGGTTTCGAACCCGGCGTCGGCACCGTGACGAGCTTGATGTCGCCGGTCGCCGGATCGAGCCTGCCGACCATGTTGCTCTGCTGCAGCGTGAACCAGGCGATTCCCTTCGCGTCGAACTCCAGCGTATGCGGGTCCTTCGCCTTCGGGTCGGGCATCTTGAAGACGGTGATCTTCTCGGACTTGGGATCGAGATAGCCGACGGTGCCGTTCTTGTTGCCTGTGTACCAGGCGTTGCCCTTGGCATCGATGGTCACGGTATGCGGCATGGCGTTCGCGGGGAGCGGATATTCCTTCATCTCGCCGGTCGCGGGGTTGATCCGGCCAAGCAGGTTGCCCCATTGCCCGACCCACCAGATGGCGCCGTCATCCGCCTGGACCGGATCGC
>WHSO01000094.1 GCA_009380075.1 Alphaproteobacteria bacterium
CCCCAGGTTCGCCGCCATCGCCGTGGCGGCGCGGCCGGACCAGGAGGCGCTGCTCGATCTTCTCGGTGCCGAAGCGCGTAGCGAGTGAAAGGCTGGACCGATGACCGACAACGACGACAAGCGGACCGCCGGCACGGACCCATCGGACTCCGTCGAAACGCCGGGCGACGGTGCGCCGGCCGAAGCGGCGCCTGCTGACGCGCCGGAGGCGGAGGCGCCGGCTAGCGGCGAAACCGCCAAGGCGCCGGAGGGCGATCGGCCGCCGATCCCGCCGCCGCTGGGCCGCGACCGGCAGCAGCGGCGCTCGCGCGGGATCCTCGTCGCCGCTGGTCTCGTCGTCGTGCTGGCGGCGGTCGCCGGCGGCGCGTTGTGGATGGCGGGGTGGGAGGTCCGCGACGGCGCGCTCGTTCCCCCCGGGTCGAAAACCGCGGCGCCGGGTGCCGAATCCGCGCCCGACCCAAGTATGCTCGCGGCGCGGCTCGCACGCATGGAAGCCGACATCAAGGCCCTGCAGGAACGCCCCTACCCGCTCCCCGTGGACGACACCCGGCTCACCGCCCTCGAACGCCAGGTCAAGGAACTCTCGGGGGCGCTGGCGCGGGCCGAATCCGCGGCCAAATCCGATGCGCCACGGGAGACAGGCCCCGACCCGGGTGCGTTCTCGCTAGTTGCGCTGACCGCCGCCCTCGACGCGGGGCGTCCGTTCGCGGCGCATCTGCCCGGTGCGCGCGAGGCGCTCACTGGGCTGGGGACCGAAGGTGCGGCGCGGCTCGCCGCCCTCAAGAAGATCGCAAATCATGCTGCCACCGGGGTGCCGACCGTGGCCATGCTCGCCGCCCGCGCCGGTGCGATCCGCCGCATGGCGGCATCCGCTGTAGCGGAGACCGCGGCACCGGCGGAGACGCCACCACCGGCCGATACCCTGTGGGGGCGGATCAAGGCGCGCATCGGCGGCCTCGTCACCATCCGCCGCATCGACGACGGCGCCTCCGCCGGCAAGGACGCACCCGCCGCGAAGGCCGCGAAGGAAAACCCCGCCGCGCCCTTCGCCACGGTCGAGCGCCTGCTGGCCGAAGGCAAGGTAGCCGAGGCCGAGGCGGCGCTCGGCTCCGTCGCCGAAACCGCGCTGGCGGCGCCGGTGCGCGATGCGGCGAAGGCGCTCGCCGCCGATGTCGCCGCCCGCCTCGCCGCCGACCGGGTCGCGACCGGCGCGATGATGGTGCCGCCGCCGATGGGGCCCGCCGGCGACCGATGACCCGCGCCCTGGTCCTTTTCATCCTCGTCGCCGTGACCGCCGTCGCCGCCGGCTGGTTCGCCATCGATCCCGGCCGCGTGGTGCTCGACTTCCGCGGCTGGCGCATCGAGACCTCGGTCGGCATCCTGGCGCTCGCCGCGCTCGCCGTCACCACCGCCGCCATCGCCGTGTGGTCCCTGTTCGCCTGGGTCTTCGGGACGCCCCGGAGCGTTCGCCTGTGGCGGGTGGCGGCGCGGCGCAAGCGCGGCCTGCGCGCGCTGGCCGCCGGCATGGTCGCCGTCGCCGCCGGGGACGCGCGCGGCGCGCGCAAGTATGCCCGCCGCGCCGAACAGGCCGAGGCCGACACGCCGCTGACGCTGCTGCTTGGCGCCCAGGCGGCGCAGCTCGAAGGGGACGAACGCGCGGCGGAAAAGTATTTCAACGCCATGCTGGCGCGCAAGGAGACGGAGTTCCTCGGCCTGCGCGGTCTCGTCGTGCAGGCCCAGCGCACCGGCGATCCGATCCGCGCGCTCGCCTATGCGGGCCGTGCGGCGCGGCTGCGTCCCGACGCCGGCTGGGCCCATGCCGCCATGTTCGACCTGTCGGTCAAGGCCCACGCCTGGACCGAGGCCGAAGCCGCCCTCGACCGGGCCGTGCGCCGGGGCGGCATCCCCCGCGTCGAGGGCGCGCGCCATCGCGCCGCGCTCTATCTGGTGCAGGCGGCCGCGGCCGAAGCGCGCGGCTTCGGCGTCGAGGCCCGCGCCCGCGCCAAACGCGCGCGCGGCGCCGACGGCGCCTCCGTTCCCGCCGCCTTGATGCTCGCCCGCTTCGAGACCGAGGACGGCCATACCCGCCGCGCCCGCCGCCTCCTTGAACGCGCCTATGCCGCCAACCCTCATCCGGAGATCGCCCGCGCCTATCTCGCCGCCGCCGAGGGCGAGGGCGAGGCGCTCGCCCTCGACCGCCTGCGCCTCGCCGCGAACCTCGCCGGGCGCGCGCCGGAGGCAATCGAATCCGCGCTCATCGCGGCCGAGGCCGCGCTCGACGCCAGGCTCTGGGGCAAGGCCGGCAAGCACCTCGACGAGGCCGAGGCGCGCATCGACGCGGCGTCCGGTGAGGGTGCGCGCCCGGCGCAGCTCTATCGCCTGCGGGCGCGGCTGGCGGAGGACGAAAGCGGCGATGTCCGCGCCGCCGCGGGCTGGCTCGTCCGTGCCGCCGGTGCGGCGCCCGATCCGCGCTGGGTCTGCGCCGCCTGCGGCACGGCTGCCCCGGTCTGGGCGGGGGTATGCCCGTCCTGCGGCGCGTTCGATACGCTCGAATGGCGCACGCCCGCCCCGCTTGCGGCCCTGGCGCCAGTGGCTGCCCGCCCGCCCGAGGTGCTGGCTGGCCCCGCGCCCGCTGTCCTGACCGGGGATTAGGGATTTGCGCTCAAACCCCGTTTGGCGTAAACGGGGGGCGCGCGGGACGCGCAGGACGCCATGAGACGGGGCCGCCTTAGCTCAGCCGGTAGAGCATCGCATTCGTAATGCGAGGGTCGCGTGTTCGAGTCACGCAGGCGGCACCATTTCCATCCGGACCGTTCGAGGAACACACCGCTACAGGCGGAAAAACCGGGCTGCGGCATGCACGACGTCTCCGAACTTGTCGACGGCTACCGCCGCTTCCTCGCCACCCGCTATCCCGAGCAGGCGGGCCTCTACCGCAAGCTCGCCGACGTCGGCCAGTCGCCGAAGACGATGATCGTCGCCTGCTGCGACAGCCGCGCCGACCCGGCGACGGTCTTCGACGCCGCGCCGGGCCAGCTCTTCGTCGTGCGCAACGTCGCCAACCTGGTGCCGTCCTTCGAGGGCGAGGGCCTCTATCACGGCACCAGCGCCGCCATCGAATTCGCCGTCACCGGGCTCGGGATCGAAAACATCGTGGTCATGGGCCACGCGCGTTGCGGTGGCGTGCGCGCCTTCCTCGACGGGCTCTCCAACCCGCCGCGGCAACGCGGCTTCATCGACCGCTGGCTCTCGCTGCTGACCGCCGCCGGCGCGGAAGCCCTGCGCGACACCGCCGGCCAGGGGATGGAGGCGCGCCAGCAGGCGCTGGAGCACGCCTCGGTCCGCCATTCGCTGCGCAACCTCGAAACCTTCCCCTTCATCCGCGAACGGGTTGCTGCGGGCCGGTTGCATCTGCACGGCGCCTATTTCGACATCGCCGACGGGCGGCTGCTCGGGCTTGATCAGGACAACGGCTGGTTCACGGCGGTGGCGTGAGACCGCGGCGGGAGCCATTCGCCTGACTCTATTCCGTCATGCCCCGCGCATGCGGGGCATCCATATGATGGGTTGAAATGGATGGCCGGGTTTATCGGGGCGAACCGCCACATGGATGCCCCGGACTACGCCGGGGCATGACGATTTAATTTTGAAACGGCGCTGCGCGCGCCGGATCTCACCCCGCCGCCGCGGGCAGGTCGATCTCCGCCCGGAGTCCGCCAAGGGTCGCGGCCTCGAGGATCAGCTTGCCGCCGTAGAGCGCCGCGATTTCCGAAACGATATTGAGGCCGAGGCCGGAGCCCGGCACCGATTCGTCGAGGCGCGCGCCGCGCGCCGTGACCCGGGCGCGGTCCTCCGGCTTCAGGCCCGGCCCGTCGTCCTCCACCCACAGCCGGATACGCCCGCCCGGCGCCGGCGCGCCGCCGACGCGCACCTTGCCCTTCGCCCATTTGCAGGCGTTCTCCATCAGGTTGCCCAGCATCTCCTCGAGGTCCTGGCTGTCGCCGCGGAAGACGAGAGTCGCGGGGACGTTCACCGGGATGGCGGCGATGCGCTCCGCGTGCATGCGGGTGAGCGCGCGCGCCAGCCCTTCGGCCACCGGCACGACTTCGGTGCGCTGGCCGATGAGCGCGGCGGAGGCGGCGGTGCGGGCGCGGGCGAGGTGATGGTCGATGCGCTCCTGCATCCGCGCGGTCTCGCGCGCCACGGTGCCGGCGAGCGCGGCGTCACTGGTGCCGCCCGCCTTCTCGGCCTCGACCGCGAGCACGCTGAGCGGCGTCTTCAACGCATGGGCGAGGTTACCGACATGGGTGCGGGCGCGCTCGACCACGTCGGACACATGGACGATGAGCTGGTTCGCCTCGTCCACCAGCGGACGGATCTCGCCGGGGAACTCGCCCTCCAGCTTTTCCGCGGTGCCGGCGCGCACACGCGCCAGCGCGGCCCTCAGCCGGCGCAAGGGGCCGAGGCCGAAATGCACCTGGATCACCACCGCGGCGATGAGGCCGAGGCCGAGAAGCCCCAGCGACCACGCCAGCGTGACACGGAACGGACGCAGCTCGGCTTCCGCCTCCGCCAGGTCGCCGGCGACGGCATAGCGGAAGGACGCGCCGCCGGCATCGAAGCGGATCGGCCGCTCGACGACACGGAGTTTCTGCCCGCGCGGCCCCGCGAGGTCGTAGCGCGAAATCCCGTCGGTATCGGCCGTCGGACTGGCCGGCAGCGTCAGGGTCTGGTCCCACAGCGAGCGCGAGGCGATACGGATTCCCTGCGCATCCTCGATCTGCCAGTACCAGCCGGAGAACGGGCGCTCGAACCGTGGCTCGCCCTGGGCGCCGAGCAGCCGCACGCCGGTCGCCGGATCGGCATCGGTGACGGTGACCAGGGTTTCCAGAAGCACCTCGATCCGGTCGTCGAAGCCGCGCCGCACGTGATCCTCGAACAGCGACGACAGCAGCAGCCCGCCGGCCACGATCGCACCGACGATCCAGGCCAGCGCGAAGGCGATCAGGCGAAAGCCGATGGTCCCCGGGCCGATCATGCGTGTGGCCTGCCGGCGCTCACGCCTTCTTGTCCGGAGTTGCGGCGGGAACGCTCAGCCGGTAGCCGAGCCCGCGCACGGTTTCGATCACGTCGCTGCCGAGCTTGCGGCGCAGCCGCCCGATGAACACCTCGATGGTGTTGGAATCGAGGTCGAAGTCCTGGTCGTAGATGTGCTCGGTCAGTTCGGTGCGCGACACCACGCGGTCGCGCTCGTGGGCGAGATAGGCGATCAGCTTGTATTCGTGGGCGGTCAGCTTGACCGTATCGCCGCCGCGGGTGACGCGGGACGCGCGGGTGTCGATGGCGATCTCGCCGATCTCGATCACCGGCGAGGCATGGCCGGCGGCGCGGCGGATCAGCGCGCGCACGCGCGCCAGCAGCTCCTCCATCTGGAACGGCTTGGTCAGGTAGTCGTCGGCGCCGGCGTCGAAGCCCGCGACCTTCTCGCGCCAGCGATCGCGCGCGGTGAGGATGAGGACAGGCATGGTCCGCCCGTCGGAGCGCCAGCGCGTCAGCACCGTGATGCCGTCCAGCACCGGCAGGCCGAGGTCGAGCACCACCGCGTCATAGGGCTCGGTGTCGCCGAGGAAGTGTCCGGTCTCGCCGTCCTTCGCCGTGTCCACGGCGTAGCCTGCGTCCTTGAGCCCCGACTCGAGCTGGGCGGAGAGCGTCGCGTCGTCCTCGACCACCAGAATGCGCATGGCGTCGTTCTCCTATTTGCCCGCGACGCCGAGAATCTGCGCCGTGCGGGCATCGACGGCGACGTTCAGCACGCGGCCGTCGCGGGTGAGCATCTTGAGCTGATAGATGGGCCGACCTCGGTTGTCCTGAAGCTGCACGTCGAGGAGGCGCCCCGGATAGCGGCGCTGCACGACGGTCGTCACCTCGTCGAGGGGACGGATCTCGCCGCGCTTGACCGCGTCGCGGGCGCGCCGCTGGGTCTTTCCCTCGCGGCTGCTGGGCGCCGGCCAGATCGGCTGCGCCGCCGGCGGCGGCCGCTTGCCGCGGTCCTGGACCCTCCAGTTGCCGCGATCCTGGACCTTCTGGACCCCGCCGGCCCACACGGCGCCCGGCTCCCGCGCGGCCACGGGCGGAGGCGCGGCGAAGGTGCCGAGCGCGACGAAGGCGGCCAGGACCATGGAGACGAGGGTCTTCATGGGCGCGGTTTTACGGGGGCCAAGATGAACAATCGCTGAACATCCCATTCAGAACCGTTTCAGGCGGTATCGGACAGTATCGCGCCATCGCTTGCGGCCCGCTCCTGAAAATTGGGCGGCGGGCGACACCCGGCGCGCCGAAGGGCGCCCGGCAACCTGTGAACCGGTCCCAAGGAGGATCAACATGACGACCGCTCTTTCAACCTTTCGTTCCGGCGCGACGGCCCGGCCGCGCCTGCGCCTGCCGGTCGTGCTGGCCCTCGTCGCGTCGCTCGGCCTCGGCGCCTGCGCGACGCGGAACGCCGGCGACAAGCAGGTCGGCGGCACCGTGATCGGCGCCGTGGCCGGCGGCCTCGCCGGCTCGGCCTTCGGCAAGGGCAGCGGCCGGCTGATCATGACCGGCCTCGGCACGTTGCTCGGCGCCTATGTCGGTTCGGAGGTCGGCCAGTCCCTCGACAACGCCGACCGCGCCGCCGCGGCGCGCACCGCCCAGGATACGTTCGAGCATGCGCCGAGCGGCAAGACGGTGATCTGGAACAACCCCGACAGCGGCCACAGCGGCTCGGTGACGCCGACCCGCACCTACCAGCAGTCGAGCGGCGAGTACTGCCGCGAATACCAGCAGACGGTCACCGTCGGCGGTAAGACGCAGGAAGCCTACGGCACCGCCTGCCGCCAGCCCGACGGCACCTGGAAGATCGTCAGCAGCTAAAGCATGTTGCCTTGTTATTGAACCGTCATGCCCCGGCCCTCGGGCCCGCGCGAAGCGCGGCCCAAGGACAAGCTTCACGTCCGGGGCATCGTCGTGCGCAGCACGCATCCGCATGACGGATCGCCCGGATAAACCGGGCGATGACGAACTAGGAGCGTACTGCGTAAGTGACTTTCCGCGTAAACGCGTTCAGGCCGGCCCTGTTTCCGCGGGGCCGGCTTTTCGCATCGCCGTCCGGCGCGGGCCCGTCGCCGCGCCCTTCTCCGCCGGTGCGGTGAGCACACCCGATTCCTCCGTCGGCTGTCCGCCCGGCTCGCTGACGTCGCCGGCCAGATGCGTGCTGATGTATTCGAACGCGTCATCCACGGAGTCGGATCGGTGCAGCAGGTCGAGGTCGTCACGGGAAATCGTCCCGGTCTCCACCAGTGCGTTGAGGTCGAGCACCCGGCGCCAGAACTCGGTGCCGTAGAGCACCATGGGCATTCGCTTCTTCAGCTTGAGCGTCTGGCACAGGGTGAGAATCTCCGCCATTTCGTCCAGCGTGCCGAAACCGCCCGGCATGAACACCATCGCCTTGGCGAAATAGGCGAACCAGAACTTGCGCATGAAGAAGTAGTGGAACTGAAAGTTGAGCGCGCGGGTGATGTACGGGTTTGCAACCTGCTCGAACGGCAGCGCGATGTTGAGGCCTATGTTGAGTCCGCGCGCGTCGGACGCGCCACGGTTCGCCGCCTCCATGATCCCGGGTCCGCCGCCTGTGCAGATGACGAAGCGCCGGCCGCCGGGCAGGCCCTTCGACCATTCGGTGAGGCGGCGGGCGAGCTCGCGGGTCTCCTCGTAGTAGCGCGACATCGTCACGCGCTGGCGTGCCGAGGCGACGCCCTGGCGCTGGCGGCGCGCCTCTTCCAGTTGCGCCAGCGCTGTCTCGCGCGCCAGGATGCGGGCGGAGCCGAAGACGCAGATCGTGTCGCGAACGTTCTCGGCTTCGAACCGTTTGGCGGGCTCGAGGTACTCCGACAGGATGCGCAGCGTCCGCGCCTCGGGACTGGTCATGAAATCGTCGTCGAAGAACGCGAGTTCGGGCGTATTTCCGCCGCGCCGGATTCCCTTGGCCTTTCGGGGTGTCGTGACCGTCTTCCTCGTCGCCATGATGGGCCTCTTGTGCGTTTCAATGTCGTCCGCAACCGGATGCGGTTTCACATGGTAGCCGCTTTGCCGGTCGCGCGGGACCGCCCGCATGAAAGTCGCGTGGGACGCGCCGGCACGAAAAAGGCCCCCGCGAGCGGGGGCCTTCGATGAGGTGGCGCCGTTGCGGGCCTAGCAGTCGTAGCCGGGGCTGACGCGGTCCAGCATCTTCTTGAGCGATTCCCAGCCCGACGGGCGTTCCTTCGTCACCTTGGCGTCGTTCTCGAACTGGCGCGCGGTGTGCTCGAGCAGGCTTTCCGACAGCGGCACCAGCTTGCCGCCCGCCGCCATGACCGCGAGTTGCGTCTTGCACGCCTTCTCCATGGCATACATCTCCTTGAACGCCTGGCCGATGGTCGGCGCGCAGACCAGCAGGCCGTGGTTGCGCAGGACGAGGTAGTTCCTGTCGCCGAGGTCGCGCACCAGCCGGGCGCGTTCGTCGAGATCCTGCGCCTTGCCTTCGAAATCGTGGTAGGCGAGCCGCTTGTAGTAGCGCGTCGCCTTCTGGAAGATCGGCTTCAATCCGTCCTCCATCGTGGCGATGGCCATGCCCGCGACCGTGTGGGTGTGCAGTACGCATTTGGCATCGGGCCGCGCGCCGTGAATGGCGGAATGGATGACGAAGCCGGCCGGGTTGATGACGTGGTCGGTCTCGTCGATGATCTCGCCATCGAGGTTGACCTTTACCAGGTTCGACGCCGTCACCTCGCTGAAATGCACGCCGTAGGGATTGATGAGGAAGTGCTCTTCCTTCCCCGGCACGCGCGCGGAGATGTGGGTGGCGAACAGGTCGTCCATGTCGTAGTGCGCGATCAGCCGGTAGCAGGCGGCGAGATCGACGCGCATGCGCCACTCGGGCTCGGTCATCGCGACATCGTTGGCGGCGGCATGCTTGAGGACGGGACTAGCGCACATAACGGACCTCCCGAATTTGTGGCCGGATTTGTGGCGGGGCCGTCGCGGGTTCCGCGCGGCGGCCGCGTATTC
>WHSO01000058.1 GCA_009380075.1 Alphaproteobacteria bacterium
CGATCGCCAGGGTCTCCGTGTCCCAGCCGGCATTGAGCGCCAACTTGTTGTCGGCGAGCACATAGGCGCGTCGCTCCTCCGACGTCAGGTGCGAGAGCCTGAGCGTCGGGACCGTCTCCAGCCCCAACTCCTTGGCCGCCAGCACGCGGCCATGCCCGGCGATGATCTCGCCCTCGTCGCTGACCAGCACCGGGTTGGTGAAGCCGAACCGCCGGATGCTGTCGGCGATCTGGCGCACCTGGCGCTTGGAGTGCCGGCGTGCGTTGCGGGCATAAGGCTTCAGCGCCGAGACGCGGCGCATGACGATGTTCGGTTGAGGCAGGTCCATGAGAACTGCTCCTCTTCGTGACGGCAATGGCTCGTGCGATCGCGTCGAACCCTGTGCAGAACATTGCAGGAACAGATCCCGCGAGCGCAATCGAAAAATCTGCGCTGCATGAGAAAAAATCGCGTCCAATCAGGCCGTTAGAGCGAATTCGAAACCGCGAATCTTTCAAAGGGGTTTTAAAGGGGGTTTAAACAAGCTTTGAACACCGAGAGGCTGAAAGCCCCACTTTCTCGCATCGGAAAAAATCGTGTACAGATCACCGCTTCGATCGCCGATGTATCGGCGAATTGCGCCCATCGCCTGCCAATGGCGGCATAGTGCATCGCCGGTGAACCGGCCGATGGATCCGCTCCTGGAGCGATCGCGGCTTCTCGACCTCTTGCGTGATCACCTCCAGGTGGCGCTCGCAAACGCGTGACGAAGTGACGCAAGATGCCGCTCAGCCGCTACCAAGATCGGTCGCAATGCTGCCCGATGCGACAATTGCGTGTCGCCATGGCGCAAACCCATCCCGCATGATCGCCATCCGCTTCCGCTCATCAGCAATCCAATCTGTGTTTGCAGCAATCTCGTCTCGCATCGTGACCCTCCGTTCCCGGTAAACGACAATCCCGTCCCGCTTTGCGGCAATGCTGTCCCGCCAAAGCGCGATGGTTTTACGGGGAAATTCCCTGTTCCCGCCCTCCGGCGCCCGCAATTGGGGCCAGCTGGTTGCGGTTGCGTAACACTCTAACGTGCGGATATCGCGGATATTTTCGCCAATGGTGACCGCGACGGCGGAGCGAAACGGAAAATCCCTGAATTTTCAGAAAAACAGGGAATTCCTGCAGAGACGGGTTCGCTCAAGACTGGAAGCACCACCATAGATTCTCGAGATTCTGGAGGCGCCGACAGAATCTCCGCAAGACCCCGGGATTTCCGGGAGTCTTGCCGTTCTCGGGGCGATCTGTCCGGGTCGGGCTCCGGCTCCGTCGGGCGACGCTCGGTGCCAGCGCGAACCGCGAGTGACGGTTCGCGCTGGTCCTGGACGGGTCAGTTGCAGGTCACCTGGACGGCACGCCCGCCATCACCGAAATAGTTGATGTCGCACGTCATCCCGACCTTGACCGCCTTGCTTTTCGCCGGTTTGCCACCGACCTGGATCTTGGTGTTGCGGCTGGACAGGCCGACCGTCACCTTCTTGCCTGCCTTATCGGCAAAAGTGATCCTGTTGCCTTTCTTGTTGATCTTTTCGATGGTTGCCCGGGCGACGACCGGCTTCGCTTTCTCGAAATTCTTGGGCGGTTTTGCGGCCTCGATCCAGCGAGCGACGATCGACGGCGGTGCGCTGAAGGATTTTCGAAGGATCTCCTCCACCTCCTCGCCGCTTACAGGCTGGATGGTGAACTTCTGGCTTGCGGCGGCGGCCTGCAATTCAGAATCGGCCATCGTTGCCGCATAGGCCTTTCGGAGTGCCGTTACACGTTCTGCGGGCACTTTGGGCGGTGCCATGTAAGGATAGCCCACCCCGTAGGATGCAAACTGAAGTTCCAGGACCTGGCGCGCCTCGGGCGTTTCGGCCAGATCGAGGATCAGGGGAATGTCTGAAGGAATCCGCGGATCGCGCTTCACCCCGAGTTGATAGAGAATATTCACCTTCTTGTCCCGTATCCAGTCGGAGTGGCGGCTTTGAAGGCTGTCCCAGTTGATCGACGAGCGGCCATGGATTTCTCCACGCGCGATCGCGAGGTCGACGTCAGCCCCTCCCGGGTAACCCAGGATCAGTCGAAACTTGAACCCGAGCGTGTTGCCCAGCACGTAGGAGACATTGGAACTCGTCGACGTAATGCCCGACGACCCGATAAGCAGTTGTCGCGTGAGCAAGTCCTTCGCCGTCTTCACGCCGGTCGTATGCCAGGCGATGCCGACCGACGAATAACTTGCCGGACTGCCCAGCCAGTTGAACTGCAGCGCATCGAACGTGGCTTTCGACCTCTTGCCCGCATACAGGGGCTCGAATGCGGTGAACTGATTCGTGCCCCCGATTTCCGTGCCGTCCTTGCGCGCACGCTCATACATGTAATTGAGCGCTTTCAGGCCGCCGGCGCCCGGCATGTTCTTGACGACGACGCTCGGATTACCGGGAATATGCTTGGGCAGGAACCGGGCGATCAGGCGCGCATAGGAATCATTGCCGCCACCGACACCGCTTCCTACGGTGATGTTGACCGTCTTGCCCTGGAAAAATTCTGCTGCCGATTGTGCGTTGGCTTGTGTCTGAATGATACCCAGCGAGCATGCCGCGATTAACGCGGACGTCAAAACTCGAGTCATTGTCGTCTCCTCCCTGATTGTCCATCGGTGTTCTCCATCCCAACGAACTGAGAGACATCCGGGTCAACAGAGGTTGGGAAGTACTGTCCAGTATGAGTGCCGCTAACCCGCAGTCCCCGCTATTTACGGGCACGTCCAGCACCACCGAGACTTCATGGAATTAAAGAGTATTGAGCACGCATTGTCCAACGTATATGGACGATGGTTTCCGGCATCACGCACAGTTACTTCGTAAGCAGGAACGTTACCTTGGGTTGATCCATGAGATACCGGTGCCCGATCGAAGATGACGTGAATGAACACGAGGCAGGGATATTTGCCACGGGCCGGGAACGTTACGGGAGGGTGATCCGCACGGGACGGGAGTTTTCACCAGATCGGAAAAAGGCCCGGGCATGAACCCGGGCCTTTTTTGCTGAATCGCTTCGACCGGCGGCGTGCCGCTACGACCGTCGCGGGTGCTCGGCTCAGAAGTTCACGCCGACCCCGACGGTATAATAATACTGGCCGTCGTCGGCCGCGTCGCTGGCATCTTCCGTGCTGTCGAACGTGAACTGGTATTCGCCCTGAAGGTAGATGAAGGTCTTGCGGTCGGCGTAGTACTTCACACCTAGTTCCGGCCCGGCAGCGAAGGTATTGTTGATATTCTCGCCGTAGATGCCGCCGAAATTGACGCCCAGAAACGGGCGCCACGCACCCAGGTCGAACACGTAGTCCGCGAACAGGCGCGTGGAAAAATTCGTCAGGTCGTCGCCGGCTTCGACATCCACGAAATTGACGCTCTGGCGTAAGCCCACGAGTACGTTATCGGTCATGTATTTGCCGATGCTGCCCGACAGGCCGAACTGATGATTGTCGAAATCGTTGTTGCTGGTACCGTTGCCCGAAAGCGTGCCTTCCCAGTTTCCCTCGACGGGACCCTTGGCTGAAACGTCGCGGGTGGTATTGGTGGACTGTGCATAAGCCGCGCTGCCGAAGGCGAGGGCGGCAAGCAATCCAAAAGCCAGTGTTCTCACGGTAGAAGCCCTTTCGAAAGCTGGTTACAGGACGAACGGCGCTCCCAAAACGCCGAATGTTTTCCATCAACGCGGGCGGTTTGGAAGGTGTTCCGAGGAACCGAACGGAAAGGGCCAAAGGAAGCCTGGCTGTGGTAAAAAAGTCGCACCATCTCGGTGCCTCCTTCCGAAATCGCGACGTTGCGAAGAGGTCAGGCGTTGGCATTCATCCCGGACGGGTGCGCGCGAACCTGAACGCCGGATGAAGGGTCGCTTCAGGTCGGGTTCGAGGTGCAGGCGACATCATGGCCCCAGCCTCGATATCCGCAGGAGGGTGCCATGAAAGCCCTTTCGAACCGCCGCCATCCGATCATTGCTTCTGTTCTCACCATCAGTCTTGTCGCGAGCGTCTGCACCCCGCCCGCCATGGCGCAATCCGGGCGCACGCACATGGTGGCCGACGAAGCCCGCCGTGAACCGAAGGACAACGGGCGAACCAACCTGCGCGCCAAGGAGCCGGCGAAGCCGAAGGCACGGGGTGGCGAACGGGCGGACCGCGCCGGGCGCGGGCCGACAAAGGCTGCACCTAAGGCGCAGGTGCGGGACCGCGCCACGATGGCGCCTGCCGCGCGTGCGTCGGCCAAGTCTGCGCCAAAGTCTCAGGTGCAGGAGCGCCGCGATACGCGCTTGAACGATCGCCCACCTGCCGCGCGCACGGCCCGTACACCGGACAAGACGCCGTCCACTGCGGCGGTGCGTGAGCGCGGACGCCGTGACGACGGCCGCCGTGGCGCCCCTCCGCGGCCGACTGCGGCAACGGCCCGCCCGTCGTCGCTCCCGGTCCTGCCGCGCGCCGGCAGCGTGTCCAGCCGGGCGAAGCGGGTGTTGCCCGCTCCGTCCCGGCACGTCGTCCGCACCGCCGTCCGTGACCGCCACGTCACTCGCGGTCCGCGCCACTATCGCCGTCCCATCATCGTCAACCGGACGATCCATGTCGCGCCACGGCGCGTGCGCCATTATCGCAACGTCATCGTGATCCGGCCCTACGGCCACTGGTACGGCGGCTACGGCCACTTCTTCTCCGACGCGGACGCCTGGGCTTTTCTCGCCCTGACCGCGATCACCCTGGCCATCGTCGACAGCCTGAGCGAAGCGCAGCAGCGCGAGCACGAGGCCGCTCAGGTCCTGGCCGCAACCGCGCCGATCGGCGAGACCATCACCTGGAACGACGGCGGGGCTTCCGGTTCGGTGACCCCCCTGCGCGACGGCCGCACCGAAGACAGCGAATACTGCCGGGAATTCCTTCAGACCGTCACCATCGGCGGCCGCGAGGAAGAGGCCTACGGCACCGCCTGCCTGAGGCCCGACGGCGCCTGGGAGGTGGTGTCCGCGGGTCAGTAGGCGGTCCTGACCCGTGGCGAAGGCCGGGTCCCTCCGGGGATCCGGCCTTTGCTTTTGGCCGAAATCCGCGGGCGAAGGTGAACGCCGGCTGAAGGGGGGCTTCAGCATCGGTTCAAGGCGGTTCTGCAAGTATGGCCCCATCAACGTCACAGACGGGAGTTTGAGCCATGACGTTCCTTAACCGCCGCCATCCGGTCCTGGCCTCGTTCCTTGCAGCGAGCCTGGTGACCGCCCTCGTCGTTCCCCCGGCTGTGGCTGAGCCCTACGGCGCACGCCACAAGCGCGAGGAAACCCGCGTCTGGGGCAAGCCGTCCGACCGCTCCCACGGCCATCGGCGCGACGCCGTCCGGAGCAAGGTGATCGTGGTCGATTCGCGCGACCGCCACCGCCGGCATGACTGGGGTCATCGCGATTACCGCCGCCCCATCGTCCGGGGCAAGGTGATCTACGTGCCGACGAAGCGCGTCCGCCATTACCGCAAAGTCGTCATCGTGCGGCCTTACGGTCACTGGTACCACGGCTACGGGCACTATCACCGCGATGCCGAGGCGTGGCGTTTTCTCGCTTTCACGGCGATCACGCTGGCGATCCTGAACAACCTGAACGAGCGCCAGCAGCGCACCTACGAGAGCGCCCAGATCCGGGCGGTGACGGCACCGGTGGGCCAGACCATCGCGTGGAACGACGGCAACGCCCGCGGCACCGTGACGACGCTGCGCGACGGCACCGCATCGAACGGCCAGTACTGCCGCGAGTTCCAGCAGACGGTGACCATCGGGGGGCGCAACGAGGAGGCCTACGGTACCGCCTGCCGCAAGCCCGACGGCGCCTGGGAGGTGGTCTCCTCGGGCCAGTAGTCGCCCGCGCCAGCCTCTACAGGACGGCCCGGGTCATCGCCCGGGCCGTCGGGGGCGGGCGGGTGACAGCCGCCCTCCCTGACGCCCACTTGAATTTCATGCCCGGCCGCCTATTTCTTGCCCATGGCGGTGCCGATGCGGGCCGCCGGATGGATCTCGCTCCAAGGAGGAGTCCCGATGCCGCGCGAACGCGCCTTTCCATTGCCCTTCATGCTGGGCTTCGACGTGTTTGAGGACGCCTTGGAAAGGGTGTCCAAGGGGGGCGCCGATGGCTACCCGCCCTACAACGTCGAAAGTCTGGGTCCGGACAAGCTTCTCATCACCGTCGCCGTGGCCGGCTTCGACGAGGACGCGCTGTCGGTGACGGTGGAGAACAACGAGTTGACCATCGCCGGCCGCCAGGGTGACGAAACCGGGGAACGGGTGTTCCTCCACCGTGGGATCGCCGCGCGGGCCTTTCAGCGCTGCTTCGTACTGGCCGACGGCATGGAGATCGCCGGCGCGAGCCTCGACAAGGGCCTTTTGCACATCGAACTGGTCCGCCCGCGCGCCGAAGACGTGAGCCGCACCATCAAAATCCGGCGCGGCCGTCCGCAATCCGCCTGATATCGGCGCGAAATTGCCTGATTCGTGCCGTTGTGCCGAACCAACAGGTGCGTAAACCCGTTATTAAGCAAGTTCTTTTAGGCTCGTTGAACAGGTATTGAGCCTGGAAAGGCTGGAACCATGGAAGTCAAGGAACACAACCGAATCATGTCCGATCATGACCTCGCCGTCCTGGGGTTGCAATTCGTCGCCTACGTCAAGCCGGTGGCGCTTCAGGGCACGAAGGCCTATTCCATCCACGCTGCCGACGGCACCGAGATTGCGGTCATGGACGACCGCGACGTCGCGCTGGCGACCATCCGCAGCCATGACCTGGAGCCGGTCTGCGTTCATTGACCTCACCCTCGTAAACATGAAGAACCCCGCGCCTTCGGGCGCGGGGTTCTGCTTTTCAAGGGGGCGTATCACCCGATGTCGCAGGTCTCAGGCGGCGTGGCTCGCGGGCGCCTCGGTCAGGAGTGCGTAAAGCGCTTCCGCGGTGTCGGAACCGCGCAGCTTCTCGCACATCTCCTTGTCCCGCAACTGGCGCGAAACCCGGGCCAGCGCCTTCAGGTGGTCGGCGCCCGCCGTCTCCGGCGCGAGCAGGAGAAAGATCAGGTCCACCGGCTGTTCGTCGATGGAATCGAAATCGATCGACTGCTCCAGGCGGGCGAACACGCCGTAAAGGCGATTGAGCCCGGGCAGCTTGCCGTGGGGAATGGCGACACCGCCGCCCACCCCGGTTGTGCCGAGCCGTTCACGCTCCAGCAGTACTTCGAAGATTTCGCGCTCGCTCGCGCCGGTAACTGCCGCTCCGTGGCGGGCCAATTCCTGAAGTGCCTGTTTTTTGCTGGTGGCCTTGAGACTGGGAACGATTGTGGAAGGTGTGATCAGATCACTGATGTCCACTGTCATGTCCTTCTGTGTATGAACTCGCGGGCCAAACAAGGCAACGTATCAAGTCTGCCGGGACCAATCTGCCCGACGCCTGGGGCTGGGCTCGGTCTCATTTGCCGGGACCCATTTGCGCGATGGCCGCACCATAGTTCTTGCGGCGGGCGAAAGTCAATAGAACTGGAAATCCCCAGTAACTGACTGAAATATTTATGCAATGCACCATTTCTACAGGGTGATCGCCTTTTCGCGCCGGCGCTGCGCCGAGGACGGAATCCGCATCGACTCGCGATATTTGGCGACGGTGCGCCGCGCGATGTCGACCCCTTCCCGCGACAGGAGGCCGACGATCTTGTCGTCGGACAGGACGGTGCGGCCGGTTTCACGGGCGATCATCTCGCGGATGCGGTAGCGCACCGATTCGGCCGAATGGCTGCCGCCGCCCGCGGTCGACGCGATCGCGGTGGTGAAGAAGTACTTGAGCTCGAATACGCCGCGCGGGGTCGCCATGAACTTGGAGGAGGTAACGCGGCTCACCGTCGATTCATGCATGCCGATAACGTCGGCCACGTCGCGCAGGGTCAGCGGCTTCAAATACTGGACTCCCCGGGACAGGAAGGCGCCCTGGGTCCGCACGATCTCACTCGCCACCTTGAGAATCGTGGTCGCCCGCTGGTGCAGGGCGCGCACCAGCCAGTTGGCCGAAGCCATGCGTTCGTTCAGGTAATCCTTTTCGGCCTTGCTGCGAGCACTGGCGCGGACTTCGGCGAAATAGGCCTGGTTGACGAGGACGCGGGGCAGGGTATCGGCGTTGAGCTCGATGTGCCAGCCATCGCCCCCGCGCGCGCGCGCGAGGATGTCGGGCACCACCGTCTGGACGACGGTCGAATCGAAGGACAGTCCCGGTTTTGGATCAAGCGCGCGGATTTCGGCCACCATTTCGGCCAGGTCCGCATCATCGACCATGCACAGGCGCTTGATCTGGGCGACATGGCGCTGGGCGAGCAGGTCCAGGTGTCCGACGAGGGTGGCCATCGCCGGGTCGAACCGGTCGCGGTCGCGCAGCTGGATGGCCAGGCATTCCGCAAGGTTGCGGGCATAGACGCCGGCGGGATCGAAAGTCTGGCATTTGGACAACACCGCCTCGACCGCGTCCGCGTGGACGCCCAACCGCTCAGCGATCTCGGCGACGGTGCCGCGGAAATAGCCCGATTCGTCGAGCTGATCCGTCAGCGCCAGGGCGATCATCCGTTCCGCCGGGGTCGCGATCTGCACGTTGATCTGGAATTCCAGATGGTCGCGCAACGTGGTCTCGCCGCGCAGGCGGTCCTCGAGGTGAAGTCCGTCGCCGGTACCGCCGCCCCAATCGGCGAATTGCTGGGCGCCGCGTGTGTCGTCCTCGCCGGCGCGGTCGTCGTTGGTCCAGTCGTTTTCGTAATCGGTATCGAGCGGCGCGTCCTTCGGGTCCGGCGGAAGCTCCGCGGTGGCAAGCTCGGCGGAATCCATGGGCTCGGTCGGCGCATCGAGTCCGTCGGCCGCGCCGTCATCGGCGTCCCGGCCGGAGTCGATCTCCGCATCACCGGCGGGCGCAGCGTCCGTCTCGCGATCGAAACCGCCTTCGGGATCCTCGCGCTCGAGCAGCGGGTTTTCCTCGATCTCGGCCTCGATGAAGGTGGAGAGCTCCAGGTTCGACATTTGCAGCAGCTTGATCGCCTGCTGCAACTGGGGCGTCATCACCAGCTGGGTGGTCTGCTTCTGGACGAGTCTTTGGGACAGTACCATCTCGGATCACCCTACAGGCTGAACCGTTCCCCCAGGTAGACCCGGCGTACGTCCTCATGCGCCAGAATCTCCGCAGGCTTGCCTTCCATCAGCACGTTGCCGTCGTGAATGATATAGGCGCGGTCTACGACCTCCAGAGTCTCGCGTACGTTATGATCGGTGATGAGCACCCCGATGCCGCGGTCCCGGAGATGGATCACGAGGTCGCGAATATCACCGAGCGCCACGGGGTCGATCCCCGCGAGCGGCTCGTCCAGCAGCATGAACTGCGGCTGTGCCGCGAGCGCGCGGGCGATCTCGACCCGGCGACGTTCGCCTCCGGACAGCGCCAGGGCGGGCGTGCGCTGAAGGTGCGAGATGGAGAACTCGGCGAGCAGGTCGTCGAGCATCGCTTCGCGCCGATCACGGTCGGGCTCCGAAGCCTCGAGGATGGCGCGAATGTTGTCGGCAACCGACAGGCCGCGGAAGATGGACGCCTCCTGCGGCAGGTAGCCGATACCGAGCCGTGCTCGCCGGTACATCGGCAGGCTGGTGATATCGGCGCCGTCGAGCCGGATCATGCCGTAGTCGGCCGCGATCAGCCCGCTCACGATATAGAAGCAGGTGGTCTTGCCGGCGCCGTTGGGGCCGAGCAGGCCGACCACTTCGCCGCGCTGTACCGACAGCGACACATCGCGCAGCACCGGGCGCTTGCGAAAGCGCTTGCCGAGGTTGACGGCTTCGAGGCCGGTGTTGTCGCGGACGAGCGCTGGCCCCTCGGTCTGGGGGCGGGCGGCGGCGGGGGAAAGACCCTTGCGGGGGGACTTGGCTTTCGGCGACTTGGTTTTCATGGCCCGTATTATTGGCCCATTTCTTGCTCCGGAGTGAAGCGTTATCTTGCCGGAGGCTCCTTTTCCGCTTCGATCAGCGCCCGGACCGGGTCCGAAGGGCTAGCGAGAATGCGCGAAATGCCCGACCGGAAGTTCACCTCCGCATAATTGCCGTTGATCTGGTTGTCCTGGCGGGTGATGCGGACCTTGCCCCAGAGATGGACCATCTCGGTATCCGGCAGGTAGACGCCGCGGTCGCCGAAAGCGACCTCCCCCGGCCGGGTCACCACCACGTTGCCGTAGGCGTCCATGCGGTCGACGGAATTGCCGCTTCCACCCGATGCGGCGGTATTCCCTTTCGGCGCTTTCCCCTTTGTCTTCTTTGCCCCACCGCCGGCCGCGTCGTTGTCACGGAAGTGCGCGGTGAGCACGTCGGCGCGCACCGTCCTGCTGGTCTTGGCGGTCGCGCGTTTGGACGGGACCGGGCGTGACACGGCGTCGCCGCGGGCGACGGCGAGGCTCTTCTCCTCGTAGTATTCGAGGCTGTCGCGCGCGGTGATGACCTCTTCCTCGGTCACGAAGCGCAGCGCCTTGCCCGTCAGCACGAGCACGCCCTTGCGCACGTCGTAGACCCCCTTGTCGCCATAGGCGGTCTCGGTCGGAGACACGATGCGCACCCGGCCGATGGCGTCGAGGCGGTAGATCTCGGTGTTGCCCCCGGGGATCTCTTCGTAATACGCGATCAGGGTGTCCCCGTAGACGGTGGTGGTGCCCTGGATCGCCTTGGCGTTGCCGCGGGCAATGTATTGGCGGGTGTTCTGGTTCCACTCGATGCCCTCGTCGGCATAGACCTGGATGGGCTTGTCGCCCTGTGCGCCGATGCCGAGACTCTGCGCCGCAAAGGATGCGTGGCTGCCGGACATGGCGCCAACGAGGCACAGGGCGCACGCCATCGCCCGGCCGAGGCGGGCAAGGCCGCGGGCCGTCATCGCCCGCTTCCGCCCGGGGACACGGTCGGGCCGGCCCGCTGGGGCTTGGGCGGCGTCTTCACCTTGGGGTAGAGCGTGAGGTGGGATTTGCCGGTGAAGATCACCCGGTTGCCTTCGTCGAGCACGCGGAACCCGTTGGAGGTGATCTCCGAAGCAGGGCCGTGCCCGGTGACCGGGTCGTGACCGAAGGCGCTTGAATCCTGGAGGTTGATGGTGGCCGTCGGCGTATCGAACTGCAGCCCCGAATCATGGAACAGGTTGACCCCGTCGCGCAGGTCGAGGATCTGCTTCTGCTGGTGATAATCGCCCTTGGGCGCGGTAAGCGCGACCCAAACGCCGCTCTTCAGCGTCACGTCGCCCTTGGGATCGGTCAGGTGAATGGTGTCGGCGCGCGGGTTGTCGAGTAACGCGGTGCTGGCCGTGACCAGATAGGGCCGGCGGTTTTTGCTCATGCCGGCGTAGCGCGCATTCACCATGTTCAGCTTGCGGGCGTCCTCGGTACGGAACAGCGAAAGGCTCAAGCTGAATCCGCTTTCGCTGTTTCGTACCATGGACCACACGATGACCAGTGCCACCAGCGACACTGCCACGGTGGGCAGCAATACCTTGAGCAGGCCGACGGTGCGGCTCCAGCCCTGGGAGTGACGCGGCGGCCTGTTGTTGATCCGGGGGGCGGCGATGGGCGCGGTGCCGGACATGGCTCAGGCGACGCCGGATCGCAGGATGTCGTGGATATGCAGGATTCCCGTGAGCCGGCCGCCGTCGACGACAAACAGCACGGTGACCGGGGCGGACCGGTCGTTCATCACGGACAGGGCCTCTGCCGCCAGCACCCCGGACGGGATCGTCACCGGTGCCGGCGTCATGACGTCGGTGGCCTTCAGTCGCAGGAGTCCCGGCGCCATGTGGCGGCGCAGGTCGCCGTCGGTGATCACGCCGACGAGCCTGCCGCCCTTGACCACGCCGGCGCAGCCGAAACGCTTGGCTGTCATCGTGACCAGGACTTCGTCCATGAGCGCGGTGGGCGTGACGGTTGGTATCTCGTCGCCGGCGTGCATGATGTCGGCGACTTTGAGCAGTTTTTTGCCGAGGCGTCCGCCCGGGTGCAGCACGTGAAAATCGTCGGGCGTGAAGCCGCGGCGTTCGAGCAACGCGACGGCCAGCGCATCGCCGAGCGCCATGGTGATGGTGGTCGACGTCGTCGGCGCCAGTCCCAGCGGACAGGCTTCCTGCGCGTTGGGGAGTTCCAGCACGACGTCGGCCGCCTCGGCCAGCTGGCTCGCGCCGTCGGCGGTGACGGCGATGAGCGGGATCGAGAAGCGCCGGGTATGGGCCACCAGGTCGCCGAGCTCCGCCGTCGACCCCGAGTTGGAGATCGCCAGCACCGCGTCCGCCCGCGTCACCATGCCGAGATCGCCGTGGGAGGCCTCGGCCGGATGAACGAAGAACGCAGGCGTCCCGGTTGAGGCGAGGGTCGCGGCGATCTTGTGGGCAATATGGCCGCTCTTGCCCATGCCGGAAACGACGACGCGGCCCTTGACCTTGGCGAGAAGATCGAGCGCCGCGTCGAATCGGTGGTCGAGCCCGCGCGCCAGCTCCTTCAGACCCCGTGCCTCGATGTCGAACACCCGGCGCGCCGCCGCGAGGCCGGGCCCCTCGGCGGGCCGCTTCACCGTGGCCTTGGCGGCACCGGAGGCGGCCGGCATCTTCACGCGGGCGGCCGGATGGCGGGCGGGATCACGGGCGGGCTTGCGCGAGGGCTTGCGCTTGATGGCGGCGGGCATGGGTTCGGGCGGCATCCTTGTGACCGGGGAGGGCGGGCTCCGGACTCAGCGGCGATGCTACCAGATTCGGTGGCGGCGCAATACCCGGCGTCGGGTTCAATGCTGGAAGATATCGTCGCCCTGACCAAAGCCCGCAAGGTCCAGCGCCACCCGATGGGGCAGAAAATCGAAGCAGGCCTGGGCAAGGGCGGTGCGGCCCTCGCGCGCCAGAATCTCGTCGAGCCGGTCCTTCAGGGCGTGCAGGTGCAGCACGTCGGAGGCGGCGTAGGTCAGTTGCGCCTCGGTCAGGGACTCGCTGCCCCAGTCGGAGGACTGCTGTTGCTTGCTGAGGTCGAGGCCCAGGAGCTCGCGGCACAGGTCGGCAAGGCCATGGCGATCCGTATAGGTGCGCGCGATCCTGGACGCGATCTTGGTGCAGTAGACCGGCCCGCAGTCCAGGTCCATCCAGTATTTCAGCGCCGCCAGGTCGAAGCGGGCGAAGTGAAAGATCTTGAGGCGATTGGGATCGCCGAGCAGGCGTGCGAGATTGGGCGCTGTGTACGGGCGCGCCTGCAGCGGCAGGCGCACGAGATGGGCGTCGTCACCATCGCCCCCCGTCATCTGGACCAGGCACAGCCGGTCGCGGGCGGTGTTCAGGCCCATGGTTTCGGTATCGACGGCGATGACATTGCCGAGATCGACACCCCTCGGCAGATCGCCCTCGTGAAGATGGATGGTCATGGCGTGTTTCCCGCGGCCCGTCCCCCCAATGGGTGCGGAGGCCTAAATTGGTGCCCAGGAGAAGACTCGAACTTCCACGGGCTTTCGCCCACTAGTACCTGAAACTAGCGCGTCTACCAATTCCGCCACCTGGGCACGGAACTCGGAGCAATACCCCCTCCGGGGCCCGGCCGACGCGAAAAAAGCGCCCTGCCGTTGCAAGCCGGGTTGAATATACTTGGCGTCGGGCAAAGTCAACCGTGCCGCCGAAGTTCGCGCGACCGCCGCGGCAGGGCATCGCTTGACGTCGGCGGGGCGCGTCGCCTATAGGGCAGGCCGGATGCCGCCGCGGGCACCGGGCACAGTGGTCACAGGACCAGAGGAGATCAGCATGGGTCCACGTCAGGTCACGGTTTTCGGCGCCTCGGGCTTCATCGGCCGCCATGTGGTCCGGCGGCTCGCCGCCGACGGCGCCCGCATCGTCGCCGCCGTGCGCGACCCCGTGGCCGCGGACTTCCTCAGGCCCATGGGCGACGTCGGCCAGATCGCGCCGCTGGCCTGCGACGTGCGCAATCCGGATCTGGTGGCGCGGGCGCTGCGCGGCTCCGACGCGGCGGTCAATCTGGTCGGTATCCTTTACGAGACCCGGCGCATCCGCTTCGACACGATTCACGGCGAGGCGCCGGGCATCATCGCCCGTGCCGCCGCCGCCGGCGGTGTCGAGACGCTGGTCCATATCTCCGCCATCGGTGCCGCCGCCGACGCGAGCAGCGACTACGCCCGCAGCAAGGGCGTGGGCGAGACGGCGCTGCGCGCCGGCTTCCCCGGCGCCGTCGTCCTGCGGCCGTCGATCGTGTTCGGGCCGGAGGACGATTTCTTCAACCGGTTTGCCGCGCTGGCCCGGATCAGCCCGGCGCTGCCGCTGTTCGGCGGCGGCACGATGCGGTTCCAGCCGGTCTATGTCTGCGACGTTGCGGAGGCGGTGGTGCGCGGCCTGACCCAGCCGGAGCTGCGCGGCCGCACCTTCGAGCTGGGGGGCCCGCACATCCGCACCTTCCGCGAGCTGATGGAGGACATTCTCGAGGTCACCGGGCGGCGGCGCGGCCTCGTCCCGCTGCCGATGGCGCTGGCGGACCTGATCGGCTACGTTGGCGACTTCGTCGCCTGGTTCGGCATCAAGCCGACGCTGACGCGCGACCAGGCGCGGCAGCTGCGCCGCGACAACGTCGCCTCGGGCGAGGGTTTCGACGCGCTGGGCATCCGCCCGACCGCGATGGATGTCGTCCTGCCCGACTATCTCGACCGCTTCCGCAAGGCCGGACGTTTCCGGCCATCCCAGGTGTAGCCGGACGGGCCGTCGGTGGCGGGCGGCTCCGGCCGCGCGTTGCCGCCCGTCAGCTCGGGCAGGCGGCCGTGAGCGCGCTGTCGCTGACGCCGAAACCGTACATCGCGATCAGCAGGCCTGCGCCGAGGATGAGGCGATAGATCACGAAGGGCGTGAAGGTTGCGCGCCGCAGCCAGCCCATCATGGCGACGATGGCGACGAAGGCGGCGACGAAGGCGAGCGCCGTGGCCAGCAGGACCGCGTGGGTCAGTTGCGTATTGCCAGCCTTGAAGAGGTCGATGCCGGCGAGCGTTCCGGCGGCGACGATCACCGGGATCGCCATCAACATCGAAAAGCGTGCCGCGTCGATGCGCTCGAAGCCGAGGAGCCGTGCCGCGGTCATGGTGATGCCGGAGCGCGAGGTGCCCGGAATCAACGCCACGGCCTGAAAGCAACCGATGACGAGGGCGCTGCTCCAGTTCATGTGCTCGAGCCGGCGCAGCTTGACGCCCCAATGGTCCGCCGCCCACAGCACGATGCCGAAGACGATGGTCGCCCAGGCGATGACGGCGAGACTGCGCAGTTCCATCCCGATCAGTTCCTTGACCGCGTATCCCGCCGCGAGAACGGGAAGCGTGGCCAGCACGACGAACAGCAGCAGGCGGCCGTTCGCGGTGCTGCGCCCGCGCGCCAGGTCGAACGCCCCCTGCGTCATGCCGAGGCACTCGCGCCACAGGTAGGCGGTGACCGCGCCGAGGGTGCCGACATGCACGGCGATGTCCATCAGCAGGCCCTGGTCGCACCAGCCGGTGACGCGGGGCACCAGGATCAGGTGGGCCTGGGAGGAGATCGGCAGGAACTCGGTAATGCCCTGGACCAGGGCCACGACGAAAATATGAATGAGACTCACGCGGCGCATCCCCCCTGTCGCCAGAAACGCGGGACCTTACCTGATGCTTCTTGATGCTCCCGCGGTGCGCCCCTTCGGTGCGCTCAGAAAGGCTTATAACACAGGATGTTGGGGGTGTCAGGCAGGGTACGTACTAAAGTTTCGGTAAAATTAGTCTTATAACGGAACCAATTTGAGGCCTTCAATGGGAGGGGTGGGGGTCAGCATCGCATTGATGCGGCCTTGCTTCCCAAAAAAGGCTAATATTATGACAGTGAATTTGTCCTATTTGTACGTTTTCGCTCGCATTTCTGCGGTTTGTCCCATATTCAGGAGCCGTGACAGGCGTTCCGCCGGTTCCCTTCAGGACGAAGACCGGCCCCATACGGGGTTCAGCCCTTGCGCCGCCCCATCGGGCCCGGCGTCTGGGACGGGTGCCGCGGACCGCTGTCGGCGGCATCCGTCGCCATGGATGTAGACAAACGCGTACGGCCGAGACCGTTACCAGAAACCCGAGGAAAGGCCGCCGTACCCCATGTCCCAGAAGATGCTCAAATTCACCGGATTGGCCGGCCGGATGCCCGACAAGCGAACGGCGGAACAGCGCCGCGCCGATTTCGACGAAATCTATGAGCGCTTCTCCGACGATGCCGCCGCCGAGCAGGCCTCGCGCTGTTCGCAGTGCGGCGTTCCCTTCTGCCAGGTCCACTGTCCGGTGTCCAACAACATACCGGACTGGCTCAAGCTGACCGCCGAGGGGCGCCTCGAGGAAGCCTACGAGGTCTCCGCCGCCACCAACAACATGCCCGAGGTCTGCGGCCGCATCTGCCCCCAAGACCGGCTGTGCGAGGGCAACTGCGTCCTCGAACAGTCGGGTCACGGCACCGTCACTATCGGCAGCGTCGAAAAATACATCACCGACACCGCGTTCGAACGCGGCTGGGTCAAGCCGCCCAAGCCGCTGCGCGAAAACGGCCTTTCGGTCGGGGTCATCGGCGCCGGTCCCGCCGGCCTCGCGGCGGCGGAACAGTTGCGCCGGCTCGGCTACGACATTCACGTCTACGACCGTTACGACCGCGTCGGCGGGCTGCTGGTCTACGGCATTCCCAACTTCAAGCTGGAGAAGGACGTCGTCGCCCGGCGCGCCAGGCTGCTGGCGGACGGCGGCATCCACTTCCATCTCGACTTCGAAGTCGGCCGCGACGCGACGTTCGCCGAACTGCGCGAGCGTCACGATGCCATCCTCGTCGCCACCGGAGTCTACAAGGCGCGCGACATCAAGATGCCGGGCGCCGGCCTCAAGGGCATCTTCCAGGCGATGCAGTACCTCACCGCTTCCAACCGCACGGGCCTCGGCGACAAGGTGGCCGAGTTCGAAGACGGCACGCTCAACGCCGCCGGGCGCGACGTCGTGGTCATCGGCGGCGGCGACACCGCCATGGACTGCGTGCGCACCGCCGTGCGCCAGGGCGCCAAATCGGTGAAATGCCTCTATCGCCGCGACCGCGACAACATGCCGGGGTCGCGCCGCGAGGTCGCCCACGCCGAGGAAGAGGGTGTCGAATTCGTCTGGCTGGCGGCGCCGGAAGCCTGCCTCGGCAACGGCGCGGTCGACGGCGTGCGCTCCCAGCGTATCCACCTCGGCGTGCCCGACGTTACCGGCCGCCAGACGCCGGAGCCGATCGAGGGATCGAGCTTCAACATTCCCGCCGGCCTCGTCATCAAGGCGCTCGGCTTCGATCCCGAGGACCTGCCCGGCCTGTTCGGCGAGCCCGACCTCGCGGTGACGCGCTGGGGCACCCTCAAGGTCAATTACCGCAACCTGATGACGTCGCTCGACGGGGTGTTCGCCGCCGGCGACATCGTGCGCGGCGCGTCGCTGGTGGTGTGGGCGATTCACGACGGCCGCCAGGCGGCGGAGGCCATCCACGACTGGTGCCGGCAGAAGGCGCGCGACCGCGCCGGCGCCCGCAGTGCAGCCGAGTAGGAACGGAGGCGGCGCCCTCGGCGCGGCCCGCGGAAAAAAGGAGAGGGTCATGGACGACCGGATGCCGATGAACGGCGAAGACAGCGTCCGCCTGTGGCGCGAGAACGCGCGCCGCCTCGAGGCGGCCCACGCCTACGACCCCGCCCATGAACACGACGCCTGCGGCGTCGGCCTGATCGCCGCCGTCGACGGCCACCCGCGGCGCGAGGTCGTGGTCGCCGGCATCAACGCTCTCAAGGCGGTGTGGCACCGCGGCGCCGTCGATGCCGATGGCAAGACCGGCGACGGCGCCGGCATCCATGTCGAAATTCCCCAGGACTTCTTCAAGGAACACATCGCGCGCACCGGCCACGAACCCAAGCCCGGCCGCCTCGGCGTCGGCATGGTGTTCCTGCCCAAGGCCGACCTCGGCCAGCTCGAACGCTGCCGCACCATCGTCGAGAGCGAGATCCTCAGCTTCGGCTACACCATCTACGGCTGGCGCCAGGTGCCGGTGAACGTCGAAGTCATCGGCGAGAAGGCCAACGCGACCCGGCCAGAGATCGAGCAGATCATGATCGCGTCCAACCCGGGCGTGAGCCAGGAGCAGTTCGAGACCGACCTCTACATCATCCGCCGCCGCATCGAGAAGAAGGTGCTGGGCGAATACATCAACGACTTCTACATCTGCTCGCTGTCGTGCCGTTCCATCATCTACAAGGGGCTGTTCCTCGCCGAGCAGGTCGACCAGTTCTACCCGGATCTTCTCGACGAACGTTTCATTTCGTCCTTCGCCATCATCCATCAGCGCTATTCGACCAACACGTTCCCGAACTGGCGCCTGGCGCAGCCCTTCCGCACGCTGGCCCACAACGGCGAGATCAACACGCTGCGCGGCAACACCAACTGGATGAAGAGCCATGAAACGCGTATGGCCTCCGACGTCTTTGGCGACAACATCGCCGACGTCAAGCCGGTGATCCAGGCGGGATGCTCCGATTCGTCGGCGCTCGACAACGTCTTCGAGGTGATGGTGCGGGCCGGGCGCCCGGCGCCGATGGTCAAGTCCATGCTGATTCCCGACAGCTGGACCAACAAGGACCTGATGCCCGACGCCCACAAGGACTTCTACTCCTACTGCAACTGCGTGATGGAGCCATGGGACGGGCCCGCGGCGGTAGCGGCCACCGACGGCCGCTGGGTGATCGCCGGCATGGACCGCAATGGCCTGCGGCCGATGCGCTACACCCTGACCAAGGACGGCCTGCTCATCGTCGGCTCGGAATCGGGCATGGTGCCGGTCGCCGAAGCCAACATCACGGCAAAGGGCCGGGTCGGACCCGGCGAGATGATCGGCGTCGACCTCGCCGAAGGAAAATTCTATTCGGACCGTAACCTCAAGGACATGCTGTCCGCGCGTAAGCCGTATTCGAAGTGGGTCAAGAACATCACGCCCCTCGATTCGCTGTTGCGCGCCGCTAAGGACGCGGCCCCCGTCTACGACGGCGAGGAGCTGCGCCAGCGCCAGCGCGCGCTGGGCTATACGATGGAGGAGCTCGAGCTCGTGCTCCATCCGATGGTCGAGGACGCGAAGGAGCCTGTGGGCTCCATGGGCGACGACACGCCGCTCGCGGTCCTGTCGGAACGCTATCGCGGCCTGCATCACTTCTTCCGCCAGAACTTCAGCCAGGTGACCAACCCGCCCATCGACAGCTTGCGCGAAAGCTACCAGATGAGCATCAAGACGCGGCTCGGCAACCTCGGCAACATCCTCGACGAGGACGAATCCCAGTCGCGGCTCCTGCAGCTCGAAAGCCCGGTGCTGTCGAACGCGGAGTTCCTGGCCATGCGCGAATACATGGGCAAGAACGCGGTCGAGATCGACTGCACCTTCGACGTCACCCGGGGCGAGGGCGCGCTGCGCGAAGGCATCGAGCGCATCCAGCGCGAGGCCGAGGACGCGGTGCGTGGCGGTGCCGTCCATGTCATCCTGACCGATCTGGCGCTGGACGACCGGCGCGCTGCGATCCCGATGATCCTCGCCGCCGGTGCCGTGCATACGCATCTCGTGCGCCAGCAGTTGCGCACCTTCACGTCCCTTAACGTGCGCAGCGGCGAATGCATGGACGTGCATTACTTCGCCGTGCTGATCGGCGTCGGCGCCACTACGATCAACGCCTACCTCGCCGAGGAATCGATCAAAAACCGGCACCGCCGCGGCCTGTTCCCGGGCCTGACGGCCGAGGACTGCATCCGCAACTACAAGAAGGCGGCGGACCAGGGCCTCCTCAAGATCATGTCCAAGATGGGCATCTCGGTCCTGTCGTCCTACCGCGGCGGCTACAACTTTGAAGCGGTGGGCCTGAGCCGCGCCCTGGTTGCGGACTATTTCCCCGGCATGACGTCGCGCATTTCCGGCATCGGCCTCACCGGCATCGAGCGCAAGGTGACGGAGCTTCACGCCGCCGCGTTTTCCGGCGCCAACGTGACGCTGCCGGTGGGCGGTTTCTACACCTACCGCCGTGCCGGCGAGGTTCACGCGCTGTCCGGCGACATGATCCATACCCTGCAGACCGCGGTGGCGACCGATTCCTACGCGGTCTACAAGCGCTTTTCGGAGATGAGCCGGTCCGGCCCGCCGGTCAACCTGCGCGACCTGCTCGACTTCAAGCAGGTGCAGAAGCCGGTGGACCTCGACACCGTCGAGTCGATCACCGACATCCGCCGTCGCCTGGTCGCGCCCGGCATTTCGCTCGGCGCGCTCTCCCCTGAAGCGCACGAAACGCTGTCCATCGCCATGAACCGCATCGGCGCCAAGTCCGATTCCGGCGAAGGCGGCGAGGATTCCGCGCGCTACCGACCGCGCTCGAACGGCGACAACGCATCCTCGGCGATCAAGCAGGTGGCGTCGGGCCGCTTCGGCGTGACGGCCGAGTACCTGAACAGTTGCCGCGAGATCGAAATCAAGATCGCCCAGGGCGCCAAGCCCGGCGAGGGCGGCCAGCTACCCGGCATCAAGGTCAGTGAGATGATCGCCCGCCTGCGTCATTCGACGCCGGGCATCACCCTCATCTCGCCGCCGCCGCACCACGACATCTACTCGATCGAGGACCTGGCCCAGCTGATCTTCGACCTCAAGCAGGTGA
>WHSO01000046.1 GCA_009380075.1 Alphaproteobacteria bacterium
CCGAGCTCATCACCGCATCGCGTACGGCCGCGTCGCTGTCCGGCACGAGGACGGAAGGCGCCACGTCAGAAGCGCTCGATGCCGGGGAACGCCAGCTTGCCGCCGTGCACGTGCATGCGGCCGAGCTCGGCGCAGCGATGCAGCGTCGGGAAGACCTTGCCGGGATTGAGCAGACCGTCCGCGTCGAAGGCGCATTTAAGGCGCTGCTGGTGGGCGAGATCGTCGGCGCTGAACACCTCGTTCATCAGGTCGCGTTTCTCGACGCCGACGCCGTGTTCGCCGGTCAGCACGCCGCCGACGGCGACGCAGAGGCGCAGGATTTCAGTGCCGAAGGCCTCGGCCTTCTCCAGTTCGCCCGGTGCGTTGGCATCGTAGAGGATCAGCGGGTGCAGGTTGCCGTCGCCGGCGTGAAAGACATTGGCGACGGCGAGACCGTACCGTGCCGACATCTCGCCGATGTGGGCAAGGACTTCGGGCAGGCGGCCGCGCGGGATGGTACCGTCCATGCAGTAATAGTCCGGCGCGATACGGCCGACGGCGGGAAAGGCCGCCTTTCTCCCGGCCCAGAAGGCAAGCCGTTCGGCCTCGTCGCGGCTGGTGCGCAGTGACGTGGCGCCCGCAGTTCCAGCGATCTCCTCCAGCCGCTTCGCGGCGGCAGCAACTTCGGTGGCGGGACCGTCGACCTCGACGATCAGGAGCGCTTCCGCGTCCAACGGATAGCCGGCGCCAACGAAGGCCTCCGCGGCAGCGACGGCGGGGCGGTCCATCATCTCCATCCCCGCCGGAATGATGCCCGCCGCGATCACCGCACCCACGCAGCGCGCGGCGTCCTCCACCCGGGCAAAGCCCATCAGCAACGCGCGCGCCGTCTCAGGCCGGCGCAGGATGCGCACGGTTACCTCGGTCACGACCCCCAGCAGCCCTTCCGATCCCGTGATCACGCCCATCAGGTCGAGCCCCGGCGCGTCCAGGCACTTGCCGCCGAGGCGCAGCGTTTCGCCGCTTAGCAGCACGACTTCGAGGCCAAGGATATTGTTGGTGGTCAGCCCGTACTTCAGGCAATGGACGCCGCCCGCGTTCTCGGCGACGTTGCCGCCGATGGTACAGGCGATCTGGCTCGACGGATCGGGCGCGTAGTAGTAGCCGAGGTCCTGCACCGCATGACTGATGGCGAGATTGGTGACGCCCGCCTCCGCCGTCACCGTGCGGTTGGCGACATCGATGTCGAGAATGCGGTTGAGACGCGACAGCCCGAGGGTGATGCCGTCAGCGAGCGGCAGCGCGCCGCCTGACAGCGACGTGCCCGCGCCGCGCGGCACGATCTTGATGCCTTCGCGCCCGCAATAGGCGAGCACCGCGGCCACTTCGTCCCGGTCGGCGGGCAGCGCTGCGATCAGGGGCTGCTGCCGATAGGCGGTGAGTCCGTCGCTCTCATACGCCGAGAGGCCCGCCGCGCGATCCACCACCGTGCCGCGCGGCATCAGGCGGCGCAGATCGCGGGCGATCTCGGCCCGCCGGGCGATGACGGCGACGTCGGGCAGCGGCATGTGCATGGCGGGCTTCCCTTCCCTCCCCGCGGACGGGCCTGGCGCTTCCGTGACCGGGGAGGTCATCATAGCGGGCGGATGACGGAACGATCAATTGACGGCGTCTGAAAAAATCAAAAAGAGTCAAAGACGTACTGGCAACTGTCACGGCCGGGCGCTAGATTCGCGGCATGCAGCGTCGCCGTAAAGCCAAGATCATCGCCACCCTGGGTCCCGCCAGTTCGAGCGCCCGTCAGATCGAAACACTGTTCCGCCGCGGCGCCGACGTTTTCCGCCTGAACTGCAGCCACGGCAGTCACGAGGACCTGAAGGCGCTGGTCGACCTCATTCGCAACGCCGAGACGAAATTCAGCAGGCCCATCGGCATCCTGATGGACCTGCAGGGCCCCAAGCTGCGCGTCGGCACGTTTGCCGAGGGCAAGGTGACGCTGAGGAACGGGGAGCGTTTCCGCCTCGATATGTCCGGCAAGCCTGGCGATATCAACCGAGTGACCCTGCCGCATCCGGAAGTGTTCGAGGCGGTCGGACCCAGGACCGACGTACTGCTCGATGACGGAAAGATTCGCCTGCGCGTCGAAAGGTCCGGCAAGGATTTCGCCGAGACCCGTGTGGTAACCGGCGGCGTGGTATCGGACCACAAGGGCGTGAATGTCCCCAATACCGTGCTGGGTGTCGCTGCACTGACGGACAAGGATCGTCGTGATCTTCGGTTCGCGCTGGCCAGCGGGGCGGACTGGATCGGGCTGAGTTTCATCCAGCGGCCGGAAGACGTGGCCCAGTTGCGTGACCTCGTCAAGGGCCGGGCCGGCATCGTCGCCAAGCTGGAGAAGCCCTCCGCGATCGCTTCCCTGGAAGAAATCGTGGCCCTGAGCGACGCCGTCATGGTGGCGCGCGGGGACCTCGGCGTCGAGATGGCGCCGGAGGAAGTTCCGACCGTCCAGAAACAGATCATTCGCTGCTGCCGGCACTACGGGAAACCCGTCGTGGTGGCGACACAGATGCTCGAATCAATGATCAGCGCCCCGGCCCCAACCCGCGCCGAAGCTTCGGACGTCGCCACCGCGGTCTACGACGGCGCCGATGCGGTGATGCTGTCGGCGGAAACGGCGATCGGGGACCATGGCCCCGCGGCGGTTGCCATCATGGATCGAATCATCCGGCGGGTAGAGCGCGATCCCTACCACCGCCAACTGCTCGAAATCGGCGAGGTCATGACCCAGCCCAACGAGTCGGACGCCATCACCGAAGCGGCGAGCAGGGTCGGCCACACCATCGGGGCCGCCGCCATCGTCACCTACACGACCTCGGGATCGACCACCTACCGCGCCGCGCGCCAGCGCCCCGACGTGGCTATCCTGAGCTTGACCAATGATCGTTCCACTGCACGGCGTATGGCGATGGTCTGGGGTGTGCACGCAGTAACCACGAGCGACGTCCGGACGTTTTCCCAGATGGTACTACGCGCCGCGCATATCGCCGTCCGCGAAGGTTTGGGGCGCCCCGGGCAGAAGCTGGTGGTGACGGCGGGGGTTCCCTTCGGCACGCCGGGGATGACCAACGTCCTGCGCATCCACACCATCCCCCATTCGGCCGAATAGAAACGGCGACGCCCCAAATGCATTGCGCCGGCCCAAGGGCCGGCGCGGGCACGGGTACGAGGGCCGCGACGGCCCTCGTTCAGCCCTGACGGGCCTTCAGACGGGGGTTCTTCTTGTTGATGACATAGACGCGCCCCTTGCGCCGTATGACACGGCAATTCTTGTCGCGGGTCTTGGCCGACTTGAGGGAATTCAGGATCTTCATCACGGCTTCCTATTTCAGGCAACGCGGAAGGGCCGTGGGGCGGCCCCTGGAGCGCGGGCCGGAAGATACGGGGCCGGCGCCGGCCTGTCAACCACCGGCCACGGTCCGAAAGCCGCCTAAAACGTGGTGATGGAGCGGTTTAGGCCTTGCCGCGCACGGCCACCAGCTTGCAGACTTCGACCGTCCCCGCATCGAGGGCCGCGACCCGATTGGTCCACAGCTCGGCCAGTTCCAGAAGAGGTTCGATCAGATCGGGGGCGACCCCGCCCCGTTCATGTGCAACCACGAACCTGGCGAAACTGTTGAATATGTCGCTGCGATGCTGCGGTGTGATATTGGCGACGGAACGAAGCTGGAAGCCGGCATCGGTCAGGAGTTTCCGCGCCTCGCCGAAGGTGCAGGGGTACATGGAGCGGGGCTCCCGCGCGATCCAACCATGGGATTGCGGGCTGTTTTCAGCCCCCTCGGCGACGAAGTAATCCGTGATCAGGAACGAGGCATTAGGCTTCAGGGCGTCGAACACGGCACGGCACAGGCTGGCCTTGTCGCCAAGGGTGTGCAGGACCTCGCGCGCAATGGCGCAATCGTAAGACTTCGCTTCGAGCGTGAGATGCTCCAGGTCCGCGTGGGAAACACGCACCAAGTCGTGAAGGTCGATGCTGGCCTTCGACCTCGGCGCGCCGTCGTTGGCATTGCCAAGGCTCTTCGCGATCCGTTGGGACGCCATGGCCGCACGCGCGAGATCGGGATCCGCTTCAAACCCGGTGATCCGGCAGTGGTGATCCATAGCGATGACACGGGCCGCTCCCCCGAGTTCGGCGCCAATATGCAGGACATTCATGTTCTTGCCCAAGCTCAGGCCGGAGACGATGTCGCGTGTGCGCCGGGGGCCACCGGGCCGGATTTCGCCGTTGCCGAACAGGGTTTCGTGTATCGCGATGCGGGCGGGCGACCAATGCCCCCCGGCGGGGTCTTCCCCGGGCGCCGCGGCGCCGACACCTGACCCGCGTTCCTCCATTGCGGAACGCGCGCCAGAGGCTGAATCGGTTTCATCATCCGACCGGGCGGCAGACTGGCCGTCCCGTCTCGTGGCACGTCGTACATCGTTGGTCATGGCGTCCTCCCACGAAGAAGAAGTCCTCCACCAGACATGAAGGCGCGAATGGAGCGGGGTCTTGGCGCCGAAGTCGCCAGACCGCGCATCGGTCTCGCTGTCGGAACCGCCTGAGGCGATCGGTAGGAACTTCTTCAGGGCGGTGGTCAAGCTCATGCCGGATGTCTTTCACGTCGAGGGAGAAATCTGCACCCCTGGGTTCGAGGCTTGCCCCTGAGCCCTGCCTCGGACGCCACAGTTTCTCCGATACCTGTCTGTAGTAGGGCCCTTTCGTTAAGATGTTCTGAACAACCGGATATTCCAGCGTTCCTGCCGCTATCGTGCTAGCCTGACGGCGATCGGTTTTCGCCACTCACCCGCCTCCGGACATGACGGAATTCCTGACCGCCCATGAACCTGTCCTCAGACTCGGCGCATTCCTGGCCGTCGCCCTTGCGATGGCGGGGTGGGAGATGCTCGCGCCTCGTCGACTGCTTTCACGCGGCCGCGGGCGCCGCTGGCCGGTCAATGCCGCCATGGTGGTCGTCGACACGGCTCTGGTGCGGCTGTTGTTTCCGGCCGCCGTGGTCGCGGGGATCGCCACCTGGACGACGGCGCACGGGATCGGTCTGTTCAACCTCGTGGCGGTGCCGGGGGTGATCGCGGTCGTCGGGTCCGTCATCCTTCTTGACCTCGCCATCTATGCCCAGCACGTCGCCTTCCATCATTTCGGCCCCTTGTGGCGCCTCCACCGCGTCCACCACATGGACCTCGATGTGGATTTCACCACCGGAATCCGCTTTCATCCGGTCGAGATCGTCTTGTCAGTGCTGATCAAGTTTGCGGCCGTGACGGCGCTCGGCGCGCCGGTCGTGGCGGTGGTGGCGTTCGAGGTTCTGCTGAACGGATCGTCCATGTTCAATCACGGCAATGTCCGCCTTCCGCGCGGGATGGAGTGGTTGCTCCGCTCCCTCGTGGTCACGCCGGACATGCACAGGGTGCACCATTCCGTCGTGCGTGCCGAAACCGACAGCAACTTCGGGTTCTGCCTGTCGATTTGGGACCGCCTGTTCGGAACCTACCGCGACCAGCCCGCGGCGGGTCACGACGCCATGACGATCGGCCTGCCCGCTTTCCGTGAAGCGAGCGATCACGGCTTCATCGCCCTGCTGGTGAACCCGTGGCGCGCCGGCGCGGCCCGGTGACGCCGGCGCCGGCACGAAAAATCCGACCCCCGACCGATTTTGGCCTGGCTCTTGCTGGCACTTGGCCAGGCGCGCCGTGGGGTGCGCCGGAAGCCGCAAGCGGGAGAACAGTCGTGGCTCTGGGCATATTCCTGACCACCGTGGGCATTTTCCTCGTGATGGTCGGGGTGACCGGCCGCATCGCCGTCTGGGTCCTTGAGCGTTTTTCGCGCTGATCCTGCCCATTTCACGGGCACATGGCGAATTTGCCGCACGTCCCTGGGGACGGCCGCGAAAACCGTTGGTTTCCCGCCGCCGGGGCGGCCCCCCACGCCGCTCAACCAATATTTAAGAAGTCGTAGGCATCCTTTCGGCACGCAAGGCAGCCCGAAGGGGAATTTTCATGGGACTGGCACGCGCGGTCTGCGCCGTGGCAATACTCTGCATCTCCGCCCTTCCGGCGCTGGGCGCGGACGACCCGCCGGCGCGCAAGCGCGTGCTCTACATCAGCTCCTACCACCCCGCCTTCCCGTCCTTCCTGCCGCAGGTTGATGGCATCCGGTCCAGCCTCGCCGCCAGCGGCTTCCCGGAACCGCGGATCGTCCTCGACTTCGAATACATGGACACCAAGCGGTTCCCGAAGGAAACGCAGGTCCCGCGCTTCGTGGCCAATCTGCGGCAAAAGCTCGCCGTCCTCGATTCCTACGATATCGTCATCGCGGCGGACGATAACGCCTTTGAAATGGCGGTAGCGCATCAGGAGACGCTCTTCGGCAACAGCCCCATCGTGTTCCTGGGGGTCAATAACCGGGAAGTCGCCCTGCAGCAGAACCGGAACCCGCGGGTCACCGGCGTGGTGGAAGATGTGGATTACGATATCAATTTCGGCCTGATCGAACATCTCTACCCCGAGAGTAGGCGCATCGTCGCGATCACCGACAATACGTCGATCGGCGCGCTGGGCAGGCTGCGGACCGCTCGGGTCGAGAAGAAGCTCCGGAACCACAGCGTGGAAATGCTCTCGCTCGCCGATCTTTCATATTCGGAATTCTTCCGGAAGCTTGCAGAAGTGCCGCCGACCGTGCCGGTAATGCTGCTGTCCGCCTATCGCGACAGGAATGACTCCACCGGTGAATTCCTGGACGTGCTGGCGCGCATCCGGGTCGCGTACAAGGGCGCCATCTTCGCCAATCAGCGTCACGGCATCGGGCACGGCGTTCTCGGCGGCGATGTCGTGGATCACTGGCGCCAGGGCCTGACCGCCGGACAATTGACGGCCCGCATCCTTTCGGGAATCCCGGTTTCCACCATGGCCGTGATCGACAAGAGCCCGAACACCTTGACGATCGACTTCAAGGAGGCGCAGCGCCTGCATTTCAACGAACGGGCCTTCCCGCCGGACACCGAATTCGTCAATCGGCCGGCTTCGTACCTCTACGAAAACCGCGGCGTCATTCTCGTCGCGACCGCGGTGGTCTTCGGTCAGGCCTTGGCGATCCTGCTGCTGGTTCGGAGCGCGCGGCGCCGGCGGACCGCGGAAAAGGCGGCGATCGAGGCGCGCCGGGACGCCGAAGTCGCCAACAAGGCGAAGACCGAGTTTCTGGCCAACATGAGCCACGAGTTGCGCACGCCGCTCAATTCCATCATCGGCTTCGCCGAGGTGCTGATCGCGGACCGCGTCGGCGCGATCGAAACGGGAAAACGCGCGGAATACCTGTCCGACATCCGCGAAAGCGGCCAGCATCTCCTGGAACTGCTCAACAACATCCTCGACGTCGCCAAGATCGAAATGGGCAAGCTCCAGATTGTCGACGCGGAAATCGACGTCACCCATGTGCTTGGCCTGTGCCAGCGGCTTGTGGCGGAACGCGCGGCGGCCAACAACACCCGGATCGAAATTTCGCTGCCGAAGGAGCTGCCGCACCTTCGCGCCGACGGAACGCGCCTCAAGCAGTCCGTGCTCAACCTGTTGTCGAACGCTGTCAAGTTTTCGGAAGGCGGCGGCATCGTCTGGATCGGCGCCAGGGCGACCGATGATGGCGGCATGGCGATTTCCGTCAGGGACGATGGCCAGGGAATTCCCGCCGAGGACCTCAAGTGGGTCCTGGAACCGTTCAACCGCGGCCGCTCCAGCCGCGTCGCCGCCAAGGAGGGATCGGGAATCGGCCTGGCCCTGACCGCAAGCCTGATGCAGAGTCACGGCGGCCGCCTCGAGATCGAAAGCGAGGTCGGCAAGGGCACGACGGCAACGCTTGTCTTCCCGGCGGATCGCGTCGTCGCGGTGCGGCAGGCTCCGGTTCTCGTCGTCAACGCCTGAGCCGCCGGCCCGACCGGCGCGCCGCCTCAGGATCCACCGGCCACGCTACTACGGCCACGGCAAAATCCAGATCCACGGCGCGTCTGTCGCCGGGAGATCTATCCCTTGCAGTCGATCTTCGTCGCTTCCGCGCCGGGACGCAGGTACGTCAGGGCGCAGGTCATGCCCGCCTTGATGTCACCACGTTTGGCAGGCTTGCCGCCAATGGTCACCTTGGTGCGCGAACCCGATGTTTCGGCATGGACGTCCTTGCCCTGATGCTTGATGAAGACCTTGCGCCCGCCGTTCTCGGATTTGGTGACCGGACCCGCGTGGGTCAGGTATTCCACCTTGGTGGTGGCCAGCTTCTTGAGAAGCGCCACCACCTCGGGCGGCTGGTTGAGCGCCGCGACGATCTTGTCGCGCACCGCGTCGCCGACCAGCGGCGCGATGGGAAAGTCGGCCTTGGCCGCCTCGGCCTTCACCTCGGCGCTGGCGAGGGTCGCGGCATAGGCGTCGCGCAAGGCCTTGAGGCGATCCGCAGGGATGCCCGGCGGTCCCGCCGTCACGCGCGCGAGCTGCGCCTGTGCGACCAGCAGGTCGACGATGGTCTTGCCCTGGGGCGTCTTCACGAGGTCGGCGGCATTGGGTACGCCGGGCACCGCGTTTTCGCCCAGTTGCATGACGATGCGGCCCTGGCCGGCCTTGCTCCAGTTGATCGCTTCCGTCGAGTTGCTCATCTGCGCTTCGAGCTCGCCGCGCATCATGGCCAGCGTCGCATCCTGGTTGCCGAACCCGGGGATGACGCGCTGGGGAATGTTGAAGGCCGCGCCCACCAGATGCGCCTCCATGAACGAGCCGGAGCCCACGCCGGACGCCGCGAACTTGACCGGCTGTGACGAGGCGACCACATCGGCGAAGGTCTTGAACGGAGACCCCACCGCCACCATCAGGATCCGTGTGTCCGCCGCTGCCTTGCCGATCCACGACATCTTGGCGAGGTCGAAGCGGACACCCTTGCGTTCGATGATCTGGGAATAGACCAGGTTGGTCGTGAAGCTGCCGACGGTGATGCCGTCGGCCTTGGCGACGTAGATCAGGTTGGTGCCGATGGTGTGGCCCGCGCCTGGCCGGTTGAGGACGACATAAGTGAACCCGGGCGCGCCCATATGCTTGGGCATGTGGCGGGAAATGAGCCGCGCGTAGTAGTCGAAGCCGCCGCCCGGCGCGGTGGCGACGATCCATTGCCCGGTCTTGCCCTTGAAGAAGTCCTTGCCCGTATCCGCGTCCGCTGCCGCGGCACCCGCCGTCATCGCCGCCGCCAAGGCAACCAGTCGTGAACGGATCCGCATGATGTGATCTCCTCGCCTGTCATTCGTTGGTCGTTTTCTAAAATCCTGCTCCCGCGCAGCAACGGGCGCAACAGAAATCGCAGGCCGAACGGTGCCACGACGCGAAGAGGTTTTCTCAACAGGGTTGCCCCGCCGTTTGCATCCCTATAGTTTCGGGCGGACGCCGCAAGGCGGACGAACCCGGACCTTTCATTCACGCCCGAGACAGACCTCACCGGAGTACCCATGCCCCGCGTTGCATCGAAGACGAAACCGGCACGCCCCAGCGCCGCCGCAAAGCGGCCTTCGCGCCGCGCCATCGCCGAAGAGGTCAAAAAGCTGTGCCGCAAGGCCGAAGCCGCAAGGGAACGGAACGACTACGAGGCCTCTCGCGCGGCGCTGGAACGCGCCCTCGCGATGGATCCCGAATGCTCCGACGCCATCTGGTGGATGGGGGACTACTGGCACACCGTCAACAAGCGCGAGCCCGCCCTGAAATTCTACCGCCGGTACCTGTACCTGCATCCCGGGGATGCCGAGGCACTGCACATGATCGCCTCCCTCGGCGGGCGGGCGGTGCCCAGGCGCGCCTCGGACGAATACCTGCGCATGCATTTCGATTCCTATGCCGAGGATTTCGACAAGTCCCTGCTCAAGGAGCTGGGCTATCAGGCGCCGAAGATCTTGGGCGCCACCGTCCTCAAGACGCGTGGCTCCCGCGCGCCCAAGGCCGACATCTGCGACATCGGCTGCGGCACGGGGCTTGTGGGTCTCGAGTTGAAGGGGATCGCGCGGACGCTCACCGGCGTGGACCTTTCCCGCAAGATGGCGGCGCAGTCCCGCGCGCGCGGCATCTACGACCGGGTGGCGGTGAGCGAGGTCACCAAGTTCCTGCGGGCCAACAAGGCGCGCTACGACATCGTCACCGCCGCCGACGTGCTGATCTATTTCGGCGACGTCACGGCGCTGTTCAGGGCGGCCGCGCGAGCGCTGCGCCCCGGCGGCTTGTTCGCCTTCACTGTCGAGAGCCGGCGCAGTGGCACCTATCACCTGACCGTGACCGGCCGCTACGCGCACAATCCGGCATGGCTCGACAAGGTCGGTGCGGAGGCGGGTTTCATCAAGCGCAGCCACCTCCGCGCGCCCCTGCGCGAGGAAGTCGGCAAGCCGGTGCCCGGTTATTACGGCGTGATGGAACGGCTGGCCTGAGGTCCGATACGGCGGCGCCCGCGGAGGACGCAGGCCGCCACCGCCGGTGACCGTTTATTCGGAATCATTTTCTTGGTCTTGCCGGTGGGTTGTCCGTCCCACGTCTGGTTGCCGACAGTATCGGCGTGCGATGATACAAAAACGAACGGAGCCCGCGCCGGTAACGCGGGCTCCGCACGAGCGCGCTGCGTCAGTTGCAGGCGATCGTCTTTGCCGTCGTGCTGTCGCCCTGGTGGGTGACGGTGCAGGTCATGCCGGTCTTGATCGCCGACCGTTTGGCCTTCTTGCCGGCGATCGTGACCTTGCTCTTGGACCCCGAGACTGAAACGGCGACGTCGCTGTCACCGGACTTAAAACCGATGCTCCGGCCCTTCTTGTTGACCTTCAACACTTCCACCTTTTCGGTCTTCCACGGGATCTTGACCTTGACGAGGGTCACCCGGTCCGACTTGGTGGTGACGTCCAGCGCCCTTTGGACCAGCGGCTTCGGTGTTTCGTGCAGGTCCTTGACCAGTGCGGCCAACGCCTCACCCGACAACGGGTTGATGTCGATGCGCTGCTTTTCCGCATCCTTGAGGAAGTTCTTGTCGGCAAGGGTCGCTGCGAAGCTCGCGCGCAGCGCCTTGAGCCGCTCTGCCGGCATTTCCGGCGGCCCGACGTAGGGCCGGCCCGCCGTCTGCGGCGCCAGCACCAGCTTGAGCAACTTGCGGTCTTCCTCGTTCTTTACGTAGCTGCCGATCAGGGGCACGTGCTTCAGGGTGGGATGTGAATCGAGCGACAGTTGCACCAGGATATTCACCGGCCCGCCGGTGAGCCAGTCCGGCTTCATGGTCATGAGCGACGAAACCGACCAGCCGCACCGGGCTTCGACCTCGCCCCGTTCGAGGGCGAGCACGATAGCGGAGCCTGCGGGATAGCCGTGATAGACCTGAAACTTGGTGTTGAGCAGGTTGTTCATGAGATACGCCGCCGAATATCCCAGCGAACGGTGATGCGTCGCACCGAGCTTGACGGGTTTCGTCTTCGCATCGTCCAGGGATTTCACCCCGGCCGACTTGTTGGCGACACAGAGCCCAAAGCCCTGGTCCGCCGAGCCGATATAGGACAGTTCGACCGGATTGAAATGAACCCCCTGGGTGATGTAGAGCGGCGTGGTCGTCACCGCCTCGCGGTAGGAGGCCAGAAGTTCCGTGCCGTCGCGGCGGGCCTTGTTGGCGATGTAGCTGGCAGCGACGAGGCCCTGCGCCCCCATCTTGTGCCTGACGACGAAACCCGGCTTGCCCGGGATCTGTTTCCCCCAGTGGCGTGACACGGTCCGTGCATAGACGGCGTAACCGCCGCCCGGACTTGCGGCGACGTAGAGCGCGATGTCTTTCCCCTTGTAGAAATCCGCTGCCGGCGCCGAAGTGCCGCCAATCGTTACCGCTGCCAGGAGCGCGAGGCTCCCGGGCCAAAATGCATTTTTCATGATGGGTCTCCGGTGCATGCGTGCTTCCCTGTTACGGAGCACATTCTGTGATCGTTCTTATCCGCCGGCGTACCGGTGCCAAGTGGACGGCGAATTGTCGGGGAATATTGGTGCTATTCCCACGGTATTGCGGCCAGTCTGACTCAGGCAGCCGGCGATGACAACCGCTACCGATGGTGTCGGGCTTCAGGAAGCGACGGTGCGGCCCCCTTTCGTCGCCATCTGACGCGCGAATCCGCTTGCGGGAAACGAATGACCCGAGCGTCCGCGCACTCGTTGGCCGGACAGGTATCGGGAACTAACGCGCGCGTGACACAATGTCGATCATCAGTAATACCGCATATCTTCATGCGGATCGCGCCCTGACGGTGCGATTAACCAATTAACACTTAAATGATAGACTTGCGCATTCACAATAATCACTATTGAGAGAATGTTTTTTGAATCCCAAACGAGAGCCGACCTTGCTGCCATTTTCGATCGATCCCGAAAGGGACACCATCTGCAGTGTGATCCGCCGCTGGGCGGACATCCAGCCCGATGCACCGGCTCTCGTTGAGGAAGGCAGGGCGCTGCTCAACTACGGGGTGCTGGTCGCGATCATGGACGATGTCCGGGCCGCTCTCCACGCCTCCGGCCTGGGGCGGAGCGATCGCGTAGCCGTGGTCCATTCGGGCGGTGTCGACATGGCCTCCCTTATTCTCGGGGTCATCAGCGGGGCATCGGCGGTCCCACTCGATCCCCGGCACACCGTCGGCGAATTTGAGGCCTACCTTCGTGACCGCAAGGTCAACGCCCTGATCGTCGAGCGGGATACATCGCCTGCGGCCGTGCTTGCTGCCCGAGAACTGCGCATCCCGGTCATGGATACGCGGCCCAAGGATTTCGGCGGCGGCACCTGGAGCGGGATCGCAACTCTTACCCCGAGAAAACCCGCTCGCACCGGCCTGTCCGAAGCCGATGACACGGCGCTTGTTCTTGCGACCTCGGGCACCACCGATCAAAGCAAGATCGTCCCCCGAAGCCACCGTCGTTTTCTTGCGCGGGTCGCCGTGGAGGAAATAACCACCGAGTTGGGCCCCAACGACGTCGGTGTCGTCATGCGCCCACTGTTTTATGCGGGAGCCTTCAATTGCGTTCTCAGCGCCCTTTACACGGGCGGCAGCATCGTGGTCATGGCGAACTTCGAGCCCCGGCAATTCTTCAAGATCCTGCGCAGCCGGAACGTCACATGGTATGGTGGGGGTCCGACCTTTCAAAAAGTGATCCATGCACATGCGATCGCGCATCCCGAGGACGCGGCAGATATCCGTCTGTCCCAGATCCGCGTGGAAACGGCGGCATTGGAGCCTGAAATCGCCGATGGGCTAGAGCACCTGTTTTCCACCTGTGTCTCAACGTCATATGGCAGCACCGAGTCCGGGCGCATCGCCTTCAGTTGCCCGTCAATTGGGCTACGCAAGGTCGGCACGGTGGGTTTTTCCGTCGAGCGTCTCGGTTTTCAGGGGAGCGAGGTCCGCATCCGCTCCCTGAATGGCGAATTTCTTCCCGTGGGTGAGCGCGGCGAGATCGTGGTCCGCGGACCCCAGGTATTCGAAGGTTACGAAAACAATGAGGCCGCCAATGCGGCAGCCTTCGTCGATGGCTGGTTCCGAACAGGGGATGAGGGGTTTTTCGATGAAGATGGTTATCTGACCCTGACCGGCCGCATCAAAGAGATCATCAACCGGGGCGGGGAGAAGGTCAGCCCGGCCGAAGTCGACGCGGCGCTTCTGGGCCACCCGGACGTGAAGGAGGCAGCGACATTTCCGCTCCGCCACCCAACGCTGGGAGAGGAGGTCGCGGCGGCGGTTGTTCAGGCGCCGGGGGCAGGACTGACCGACCAGGTCTTGACCCGCTATCTTCTGGCCCGGCTGACCGGGTTCAAGGTGCCGCGGCGGTTTTACTTCGTCTCGGAGATTCCCAAGAGCGATGCTGGCAGGGTGCAGCGCTACAAGCTGGCCGAGACGCTCGGGGTCAGCAATGACATCGGAACCCAACGCGCGAGAGTTTCGGATAGGAAAGCGACGCCATTGGAAGCGCAACTTCAGGTGATCTGGGCCCGGGCCCTGGGGATTCCCGAGATCGGCCTCGATGACAATTTCCTCATGTTGGGCGGCGATTCCCTGCAGGCGGTGGAATTGTTTTTGCGCATCGAACAAGTTCTTGGCCGGCGCCTTCCGCGCTCAGTTCTGTTCGAGGCCGGTACGGTGGCGGAGATGGCCAAACGAATCGAAGAGACCGCCCTGTCACCCTGCCTCGTCCCGATCCAGCCGAAAGGCGACAAGCCGCCGTTCTTTTGCGTCCACGACGGCAACGGAGAGGTTCTGAACTATCGCCATTTGGCCCGTCTGGTTGGCAAGGCGCAGCCGTTCTATGGCATTCAGTGTCTCGGCCTCGATGGTGAATCAGTGCCATTCATCCGAATCGAGGAAATGGCTGCGTATTACATTCAGGAAATAAAAAAGATCCAGCCGGTGGGGCCATACTATATCGGCGGATACTCTTTCGGCGGGCGGGTGGCCTACGTCATGGCGCAGCAACTCCGCTCGGCGGACGAGGAAGTCGCCCTGTTGGCCCTTCTGGATACAGCGAGCGGCCACGGGCAAAGACATGTTTCCTCCCGAAGCTGGCTCACCCATCATCGGGAACGGATGAGATCCCTGCCCGTTTCCGAAATACCCACATACCTGTGGATGCGCGCAAGCAATCTCGCGGGAATGATCTACATGGGTACGCGCATCAGGTGCTTCGCCCTGGCGTGGAGGCTACTGGAATCATTTGGCTGGCCCGTTCCACGCTTCCTGCGCCGGCCGGTGCCCGCCAATGACATGATCCGGCGTACTTACCAGGCAAGGCCTTATGACGGCAACGCCACCCTGTTCAAGGCCGAGCGCTATGCCTGGACACATGCCGACGCGCATGACGGATGGCGCGACCTGATCAGGGGCAAACTGGAGATCCGGCCGATTTCGGGACAGCATTTCGAGATCGTCGACCCGCCCCATGTGCAGGTTCTGGCGCGGGAGCTCGCAGACGCTCTGCAGAGAGCACAAGCGACGTATTCGGAGGCGGCCTGTCCTTCGACGAAAGCATCATTGAACGCCATCTCCGGGTGAAAACGGCAAAGGCCCGGGCCGGATCCAACATCGGCTCACGTCGTTGGTGACGCGGCTTCGATGACGGGCCTTCCGAAACGCCGACGAGACAAGTTAATGCGATAATGAAAAATGGTGGGCGCGGCTGGGATTGAACCAGCGACCCCTACGATGTCAACGGTTCGAAAAAACAGGCTATACAATAGCTTAGGCTAGCAAACGCTACCAAACACGCGCAAAGAATATCAAGGAATTAGCTCATGGAGCGTGCTAGTAGCGTGTCAGTTCAGCGGACCTCTGAGGAGACCTCGATTGCACAAAAGAAGATTGCAGGCGCGAAGCTTAACTTAATTAAGCGAGCTGGGTGCGATCCTCACCTCAGCAGTGCTGCCCATAAAATTCTGGGCCAAATGGTGAACTGGGCAAATACCGAAGGCAAAAATTACCGGGAAACCCGTCGGCCTCATCGCAAGTGCTATACGGCGCGATCGCGCAACAGTTATTCGTGCCGTCTGCCAACTCTGCCAAGGAGGGTATCTCGATAGAATTGGGCGTGGCGACGGTACTCGTTTGCGCGATATTTCGGCGTTACGGTGGCAGCGATTTTGTCTGTAACTTTTCTGCTTTCCCAAAATGCACACAGCGCCAGCATTGAGGAGATATTCGAAAAAGATGAAAACGCGTTCGTCGTCCTGGCTTTGGAACAAAAAAAGAAGCGCTCTTTGAAGCGCTCTTTTAGGTATAAATCGATTGGCTACCTTGCTGAGGCGATACCTCGAAGCGCGAACATGCGCAATTGAAATGGCAATATCAAATGATAACATATTATATTATAATAATTATTTACAAAATAAAATAGTTACCGTTTTCCTATTGTAATTTATACTTTCACACACCAAATATTACCCAGTGGAATATCCTTTCTGCTACAATAAAAGGTATTTCAGATGTCCAATCATAAACTCTCGTCGTTTCACTTTTCTCGCAGCAACGTAGGCACCCGCGGATCAGTCAAGTCTTGGGATATGAGATCTTCCCCATTCGCCTGCCTCGCTGTGGCTGCACTCCTGGGCTTGAGCGCCTGTGGAACGAGTACCTCGGATCGCGCCATATCGGGCGCTGGCATCGGTGCTGGTGTCGGCGCCGTCGGCGGACTGATAGTCGGAGCGCCGGTTGAAGGCGCCTTGATCGGCGGCGCCGTTGGTGCAGGCACTGGCGCCCTCACCGACGAAGAGCAGATCGATCTCGGAAAGCCGGCGTGGAAGTAGTCCCACGACGCCGCCCTTCCTCGGCTTAGGCTCCGGACTCATAACCAGTAGCAGACTGTAGCGACGAGGCAGACGGCAGCCAGGAAGTTTTGGGCCAACCTGTCGTATCGGGTGGCGATGCGTCGGAAGTCCCCCGCCTTCCCAGGGGCAGGCTTTTGATCCTTCCGGACATACGCTCTATCTATGGCGTTGCGGTCCCGGTAGAGGCGGCGCGAGAAGCAGTTCTTCCAGCGCCTGGTGGTTTTGGGCGGGATGTTGGGGGGCGGTGCCCCTTGCCTCGATCTTCCGGCGGACGGCATTGCTGTCATAGCCCTTGTCCCCGTGCAAGATGGCTGTAGCTGGCATCTGTTCCAGCAGGGTATCGGCGGCGGTGCAGTCGGCGATCTGGCCGCGAGACGATTGAATCCTTCACGATCGTTGTGGGACCGCCCAATGAGCTGGTGAAAGCGATCCACAAACGAATGCCGGTGATCGTTGCACCAGAATTCTACGAATCCTGGCTCAATGGCAGCGCAGGCAAGGAGATCCTCATCCCTTACCCCGCCACCGCAATGAAGGCGGAACCCATTTCAACGCGAGTCAACAATCCGAAAAACGACGACGAGGCCGTGCTTACCTCGCTTCGCCAAGGATAAGCGCGTCCAGCGACACCTTGAGCTTGCGGCCGATCTTCGACAGGACGAACAATTTGGGGTCGCTCTAACCGACCTCGCACAGTCTGTACGGTTCCGCCGGCCCGTCGATCACGCCCGCAAACGTCGTAAAAGTCCGATAACCGGAACGGATTTTCACCTAGGAGCGCTAAATATTTTTGGGGTAGGGAACTTTTCTGTGGAGCCTTCGTTTAGGAGAAGTCCACGATACGCAGACTCAGTAGGTGAAGGCCCCTGAAACGCCAGCACGAGGCCGTTCCCCCCAATGGCATCCCCCACTCGTGGTGGCGTCGTGGGGCCCATACCATTAGTGCAGAAAAGCCGCAAGACGGTTCATCCACGAGACTTGCGACAAGCATTGAGCAACCACTAAATGTGAAACTGTCCAAGAGCTTCGTTTTCACGCGTCAGTATGGAAATGGAGACGTCCATGAGGCTGGTTGTAGCTGTCGGAGTTTGCATTTTAGCGGCGTTTTTTCTCTTTATTTGGCCCTTTAGGTCCCAACAAACAGACGCCGTAACAATCCCCGAAATCGCCCACATAAACGTGGATGTTCATTTTCGCGTCGCTGACAGAGAATTATCGCTATTGAGTGATAAAGTCTCCCACACGAGAGCGTGTGTGAGCTTCGCTGATTTGTTGACCCGCAAAAATATTGTTCGCGCCCAATCAGCGCAAAAATATCCTGAGGCTCCCGGAATCGTCATGGAAGTTGCTGTAGAATCTCCAAAGAGGTTCATCAACAACGTGGTTTATCGTTCGGGGAACTTGTTACGAGAAGATGCGGCTAACGCTGCTCGACTGATTGCAGCAATTCAGGCAGACGCCTGTAGTGTCATCGGAGATACACAGTCCCAAGCTCACTGGATGGAAATAATTTCTCTTATCCAGAGCATACAAAAGTGATGTCGCCCGCCGAGCTACCACAACAGTTAGAGGTGCCGTATCGTCACAGGCAGATTGGCTCACAGTTATGGACAAAATTAACGATTTGCGAAATACGACCACGTCAATTTGATGTGACGTTGAGCTTCGTGATCTCGAAATGTTGGCGCGGTGGCTTCAGCGCGTCCGCAAAGTGCTACCGAAGCAGTGCAGGCAGTCCCCCCGGGACGAGCGGAAGTATCCCTGCGGACGCTGTCTCTTCGCCGGTTACTCGCGGCAAACCCCATAACCCCAAGCACCCATCTCCTCGTCCACAGGAGCGTGATGAGCCCGGATCAAAGTTGTTGCGGTGCCAACGAGAAACCTGTTGCCGAGAGCAAACTTAAGCCCAGGACAGATTTGATTTTCGATCCCTAAGCCCGGTGGGTCCACTCCTCCCCAACTTCGATCAATCAACACCGATGTCGGGGTTTTCGATTCTCCAGGGATCCCCGGCTCCCCCACCCTATCCTTCACCAAGCCGATGGCCCTACTTCCAACATGGGCTCGAGTGTTTGCCGGCAGCTTCCTATTTGCTTCCATAACCGAAAACGACAAAGGCCGCCCGACTAAGGGCGGCCTAATAGCTTTTTCTTTTCAATACTGTAAATGGTGGGCGCGGCTGGGATTGAACCAGCGACCCCTACGATGTCAACGTAGTGCTCTCCCGCTGAGCTACGCGCCCGGATCGCGGTCTCCGCCTTCAGGGGCGGTGGGCCGGGGTCCGCCGTGCCCGGAACCCCGGGTGCGGCGCGCCGGGTTATAGCGCATCGCGCGCGCCCGGCCAAGGCTCCGTTGCCGCTGTCGGACCACCCGAAATTGGGCGACTGGAGCCACGAGCCGGTCTCGCGGGCGCCTACAGCGCCGTCCGGGCGTGCAGGACTTCGTGGACGCGGTCGACCAGCTCGCGCAGGTGGAAGGGCTTCGACAACACCCGTGCGCCGGCCAGTTCCGCGTCGCGCCCGCGCAGGGACACGGCGGCGAAGCCGGTGATGAACATGACCTTGAGGTCGGGATGGGCGGAGCGGGCGCGGGCGGCGAGCTGGAATCCGTCCAGCGACGGCATCACCACATCCGCCACGAGGAGGTCGAACTGCACCGTCTTGGCCGCGGCCAGCGCCTCGAGCCCGTCACCTACGGAGAACACGTCGTGACCGGCGCGCTCCAGCGCCTTGGCGAGGAAAACCCGAAGCGTCGTGTCGTCTTCGGCCAGAAGGATACGGCTCATGTGGGGAACGCGCCTCGCGGGTCTACGGAACATATGAGAGGGGTGACGGCCTGCCGCATCGGGCAAGCCGCACCCCCGGTAGGCGAGAGTGCCTGCTTTTGGTTATGAAAGGGTAAATCGTGGGGTAGTCTGCCGCAAGGGCCGGCACACCCCAAACCGGCAGGAAAACGATGGCTGTCCGGTCGTTGCGCCGCCTGCCGTGGTGACAGGCGCACGGGATTGGTCTAAAGCTGCACTGTCATGAACGATCTTTCCGCCGAAGCTCCGAGCACCGTCCGGTCGTCCCCCGACGAGGGCGAAGTCATCGAAGTCCTGCGGCCCGAGGAGCAGACCCTGCCGGTGGTCTTCGCCTCGCCTCACAGCGGCACCCGCTATCCCGAAAGCTTCATTAACGCCTCGCGCCTCGATGCGGCGATGCTGCGCAAGTCCGAAGACAGCTTCATCGACGAGATCTTCGCCGCCGCGCCGCGTTTCGGCGCGCCCCTGATCAAGGCGCTGTTTCCCCGCGCCTATGTCGATCCCAACCGGGAACCGTTCGAGCTTGACCCCGCGATGTTCGCCGAGGCGCTGCCGTCCTACGTAAACGTGCATTCGCCGCGGGTTTCGGCCGGGCTCGGCACCATCGCGCGGGTCGTCGCCAACGGCGCCGAGATCTACCGCGACAAGCTGACCTTCGCCGAGGCCGCGGAGCGCATCGACGCGCTGTACCGGCCCTACCATCAGGCGCTTCAGGGGCTGCTCGACGACACGCGGCGGCGCTTCGGCTGGTGCCTGCTGATCGACTGTCATTCGATGCCCTCGGTGGGCGGCCCGATGGACGCCGACTCGGGCAAGACCCGCGTCGATTTCGTGCTGGGCGACTGTTTCGGCGCCTCCTGCGCCCCGGTCATCACCAATCACGTCGATCGCGTGCTCGCCCGCGGCGGCCATACGGTAACGCGCAACGTGCCCTATTCCGGCGGCTACACCACGGTGCATTACGGGCGGCCCCGCGCCGGAGCCCACGTGCTGCAGATCGAAATCAACCGGGCGCTGTACATGAACGAGACCACCTACGAGCGCCTGCCGGGCATCGCCCCCCTCAGCGCCCATGTCGAAGGGTTGATGGAGACCCTCGCCGAACTATGCGCCCAGGTTGGCGCCTGATTCGCGACCCGGCCCGGCATCCGTCCCCCCTGCCCGAATGTCCAAAGCCGTTTCCGCTGCCCTACGGCCGGCGGCGCACCTGCTGCGGTTGAGATTTCCGGGCCGATGCGCCCGATTCGAGGGAAAGAAAAGGCCGCACCGAGGTGCGGCCTTTAAGTATAGGGAGGAAACGCCCAAGAAGGGTATTTACGATACGGCCCCGGTCCGGGCCGTGATCGCAATGCCTTTATCTCATACCCCGCCCCGACAGTCAAATGTTTTATATAAGACATATGCAATTCATATATTTCAATGGCTTGTAATTCTGATGGCTGTGCCGGGATCGGCCTTGGCCGAAAATGCCGTAATGCCGCCACAATTCCGGCATGGCGGGAGCGCCAATTACATCCGAGTTCAGCCCTGCACCGGGCAACCGCCTCCTGGCCCCTGGAACAAAGCCGGTCCTACGGAACCCTGTGACGAACGCCGAACGTGGCGCCCACGAGGGCGAGCGCGCCCAGCATCCAGAATCCCGCGCCGTAGCCGAGGCCGAGGCCGACGATGGCACTGAACAGCGCGGGCGAGAGGACGACCCCGGCGAAGGTGACGAAGATCGATCCGCCGGTGGCGACGCCGGCGAGGCCGGGCGGGGCGATGCGCGCCAGTTCGGCCAGCATGACCCCGTTCCAGCCAATGGCACTGCCGCCAAACAGCACGGCGACCGCGTACAGCATCCAGACCGGCGTGCCCGGCCCAAATCCCGCCAGCATCGCCGATGCACCGGCCATCAGCAGGCCAAGCAGGACCAGCAGTCCGCGCGCCGACAGCAGCGTCCCCGACACCGCACCCCACAGGATGCGCCCGCCGATCCCCGCCGCCTGGGCTGCCGCCAGAACCGCCCCGGCGGCGACGAGGTCGAGCCGCACCACCTCGACCAGGAAGGTGACCAGATAGGCGACAAACGCCATCTGCACCGCCGAGAACGAGCCCGCGAGGAGTGCCAGCCGCCGCATGGGCGGATTGCGCAACACCAGCTTGAGCGGTCCGGCAAGGTCGCGGCCGACAGGGTGTCTGCGGTCGCGGTCCGCATCGAATCGGGCACGCAGCGGCTGCAGGATCGCCGCCAGGGCGAGACAGGCCGCCGCAACCGCAAGCGCCGCGCCGCGCCAGCCCCAGAGGATCACCATCGGCGGCACCAGGGCGCCAGCCAGCGCGCCGCCGGCAGGGACGCCCGTCTGCTTGAGAGAAAACACGATGGGCAGGTAGCGCGGCGGCGTGACCCGCGCGAGGATGTGCGAGCTGGCCGGGGTCGGCGGGCCATAGGCGAAGCCGATCATCATCGCCGCGACGGCCACCCAGTGTACCGCGCCCGCCGTCATCAGCACCAACGCGGCGCCCGCCACTACGAGGCATATCTGCGCGACGCGGATGGCACCGAGGCGCAGCACGGCACCACCCCCAAGCACGCCCGAGAACATGGCCACGGCAAAGACGCAGCTGACGTAAAGGCCGACCCAGCCCGCGGCAACGCCGAGGTCCGCCGCCAGCCGCACCGCGAAAACGGGCAGCGCCAGTCCCGCCATGGTAACCACCATCTGCACCATGAAAAAGGCACCGAGCGGCCCCAGAGCCGGGCGCAGCGATGTCGGGTTCGGCGCGGTCAAATTCCTTTGCCCCCGTTCGGGATATTCGGCTACGACTGCCACTGTCGCATTGCGGGACGCGAAGGGATGCCTGGGACCGTGGCGCGGCTTTGATGGTGCCGGAGGCTAGAGCAATGGAATTGGAGCGACAAGTACGGTATGCCTCCAACACGGTCGTCGCGGGGGAACTCCTGCATCTGGCGGGACGCGCCGCCCTCGATATCGGATGCGGTGATGGAAAGTTCACCCGATTCCTCGCCCGGTCCGGAGCGCGGGCGACCGGGCTCGACGTCAATCCATATGTCCTCGTTCGCGCCCGCGACACAGCGCGCGACGAGGGTCTGGACATCGCATGGGTCGAAGGACGGGCAGAGGATCTTCCCTTCGCCGACGACCGCTTCAATGTCGTCGTGTTCTCGAACTCGCTGCATCATGTCGCGCCGAATGAGATGGCCCGCGCCATCGCCGAGGCGGCACGCGTGCTCCGGCCGGGCGGTGACCTCTACGTCATGGAACCGGTGGCGGAAGGGCCCTATTTCGAAGCAACGCGACTGATCAACGACGAACGCGCCGTGCGTAACCTTGCGCGGGATGCTGTGCACGGCGCTAGTGAACACGGCCTGACTCCGGTGACGGAAGTTACGTTCATGGCCCTGCGCACGTGGTCCAGCTTCGAGGAGTTCGCCGCCGAGCAGGAGGAGCGCGGCGAAAAGCGCCGGCAGGTGCTCGCCGAACGCGGCAACGAGATGCGCACGCTTTTCCAGGGCGCGGCACGGCGCGAGGGCGACAGGCTCGCCTTCGACCAGATATTCCGCGTCAATCTGCTACGCCGCCGCTGACAAATGTGAAAAAACGAATACCCCCCGCTCCCGACGGTGGCGACGCTGCGGAAGCGGGAATTTTTTACGCGAAGCATCGGTCGGCACGCCGGCGCCGAAGAGACCGTGCGTCCCATGAGGAGGCCAAGGAGACGATTTTTCATCAACTGTCTAAATTTTCGGCAAAAAAATCAACATGCATATAATTTAGTCAGTTTTGCCGTTTCGTCCGATTTCCGCGACCTCCCGTGATGCCGAAAAAGTCGCACAACGCTATGATTTAAAAGAGAAAAAAAATAGGCGCGATTTCCTTGCGTTTTGGCGCGGCGTTTGCGTAAACCACCGCGGGCAGGCGTACCCCCCATCGAGATGGGCCCAAGTTCCCGAGGGGATCGCGGTCGTTTGCTCCGCATCGTCAGTGTTGCAACACGAGGGTCAAAAACATGAGAACCAAAATCCTGATCGCCGCGATGGCTGCCGCTATCGGCCTTTCCCCGATCGCCAAGGCGGATGATCTCATTTCCGAGAAGGATATCGGCGGAAAGTTCAGCGCCAACATCGGCCTGACCAACGAATACCTGTTCCGTGGCATCACCCAGTCCGGCGACGGCAATCCCGCCGTCTACGGCGGGTTCGACTTCGCCCATAATTCCGGTGTCTACGTCGGCACCTGGGCGTCGAGCATCAATTTCGGTGGCAACATCGAGACCGACTTCTACGGCGGATGGTCCGGCGAAGTTACCAGCGAAAAGATCGGCCTCAACATCGGTGCGATCTATTACCACTACCCTTCCGCGTCCGGCAGCCTCGATCTGGACTACTGGGAAGGCTACGTCGGCGTGAGCAAGGACTTCGGCGTGGCCGCGGCCAGCGCCAAGTTCAGCTATTCGCCCGACTGGACCGGCACGACCGAAGGCGACGCGCAGTACCTCGAAGCGGGCGTCGACGTTCCCGCCGGCAAGTACTTCACCATCAACCTGCATGCCGGCCACCAGTGGTTCGAGGAAAATGCCGAGGTCGGTTTCGACGACTACACCGACTGGTCGATCGGCGTGTCCTTCGGCCTGTTCGGATTCACGGCCAAGCTTGCGTATGTCGATACCGATCTGCCCGAAGGCCAGTTGACAACCTACGGTCAGGAAGACTCGAGCAAGTTCATCGCCTCGTTGTCGCGGTCGTTCTAAAGACGAGGCATCGACGGCCACCGCCGTCGTCGACCTGAAATCCGTCCTTCCGCTTCAGCGGGAGGGCGGATTTTCTGTTATCCGCCGGGCGGCGTTGACAACCTACCTGCCGCCCTCTATCGCTTGGAAAACGAACACACCCGGCGGGGCATTTCAGTGGCGGACAGGAACGCAGGCGCATCGGATGGGGGCCACGTCGTCGATACCTCGCCGCCCGTGTCCGACCGGATCGAAACCACCACCTGCTACATGTGCGCCTGCCGCTGCGGTATCCGGGTCCATCTCCGCGACGGCAAGATTCGCTACATCGAAGGCAACCCGGACCATCCCGTGAACCGCGGCGTGCTTTGCGCCAAGGGCTCGGCCGGGATCATGCAGCAGAACTCCCCGGCCAAGCTCCGTAAGCCGCTTCGGCGCGTCGGCCCGCGCGGCGAAGGCCCGTTCGAGGAGATCGAGTGGGACGAGGCCCTGGCGCTGGCCGTCAAATGGCTCGGCGATATCCGCGCCAGCGATCCGCGCAAGCTCGCCTTCTTCACCGGGCGCGACCAGTCCCAGGCCTTCACCGGCTGGTGGGCGAGCCAGTTCGGCACACCCAACTACGCCGCCCACGGCGGCTTCTGTTCGGTCAACATGGCGGCGGCCGGGCTTTACTCCATCGGCGGCTCGTTCTGGGAGTTCGGCGAGGCCGACTGGGAGCGCACGCGCTACTTCCTGATGTTCGGGGTCGCCGAAGACCATGATTCCAACCCGATAAAGGCCGGCATCGCACGGCTCAAAGCACGCGGCGCCAAGTTCGTTTCGGTCAACCCGGTGCGCACGGGCTATTCATCGGTCGCCGACGAATGGGTACCGATCCGGCCGGGCAGCGACGGCCTTCTCGTCATGGCCATCGCACGCGAGCTTATCGCCACCGGCCGCGTCGACTACGACTGGCTGGCGCGCTACACCAACGCGCCGTGGCTGGTGATCGACGCGCCGCGGAAGGCGAGCCACGGCACCTTCGCCCGTGACGCGGACGGCCATCCCCTCGCCATCGACGGACGCACGGGCAGGCCCGCCAATGCGCTGCGCCCCGACATCCGCGTGCGACTCTCCGGTTCCGTCGAGATCGCGCTGTCGCTCGCGGC
>WHSO01000068.1 GCA_009380075.1 Alphaproteobacteria bacterium
CGAAGCTGATAGAGGCCCGCACCATTGTGGATGTCAGCCTGGGGGCACTCTCCGTTCACGGCAGCGTCGAAAAGCAGGAGGAAATCGCCCGCCAGGCCCGCCTCGACCAGATGCGCCCGGGGGAGGTGCAGTGCTTCCGCGACCTCCTGACCGCCTTTGCGGAGGGGAAGGACTTCGCGCTGTCCGACTTCTCCCTGCCCGACCCCGCCACCGGCGGCCAGAAACACATCCGGACCAGAGCCGTCATGCCGAGGAATCGGCGGGGCGACTGGTCCCGGGTCCTGCGAATTGAAACGGACCGGACGGCGGAGCACGTCGCCGTTGCGAAGATTTCGGAACGTGAGGAACGCTTCCGCCAGATCGCGGAGAATCTGCGCGAAGTCTTCTGGGTCTCGAACGCCGACAAGTCGGTGATCGAATACGTGAGTCCCGCCTATGAAACCATCTGGGGCCGCAGCGCCGAGGAGATCTACCGGAATCCCGGGGCGTTTCTGGAGGCGATTCACCCCGACGACCGGCCGGGAGTCATCGAATCGCTCGACCGGCCGTTCGACGGTACCTACGACATCGAGTACCGGGTCGTCCGTCCCGACGGCGAGATACGCTGGGTCCGTGACCGGGCCGCCCCCATCGCCGACGACGCCGGCAAGGTCTATCGCATCGTCGGCGTCGCCGACGACATCACCGACCTCAAGAAGAAGGACCGCGACCTCCAGCAGGCGCAGAAGATCGAGGCGCTGGGGCAGCTCGTCGGCGGGATCGCCCACGACTTCAACAACGTGCTGACGATCATCCTCGGCAATCTGGAGCTGCTGGAATCGCGGCTCCGGAATCCGGCCAACCTGAAGCTTCTGGCGCGCGTCATCGAAGCGGCGCGGCGCGAAGGACGGATGGTCGACGAGCTGCTCCTGTTCTCGCGCAACCACGAACTGAAGCAGGAGCCCTGCGACGTCAACGACCTTCTGTACCGGATGAAGGAGCTGCTCCAGCGGACCCTCGGCGGCGCGATCGAGATCCACACGCGATTCCATCCCGAATCCTGCGTGGTGAACGTCGACGTGTCCTACCTGCAGACGGCCATCATCAACCTCGCCATCAACGCGCGGGACGCGATGCCCCGGGGCGGCGACCTCATCATCGAGACGGATGTGGTCGATCTCGACGCCGCGTTCCTGACCCGGAACCCCGACGCGGCCCCCGGCCGCTTCGTCATGATCGCGGTCACGGATACCGGCACCGGCATTCCCGCAGCCAACCTGCCCCATGTCTTCGAGCCGTTCTTCACGACCAAGGACGCCGGCAAGGGCACCGGAATGGGACTCGCCATGGTCTACGGCTTCGTCAAGCAGTCGGGCGGCCACATCAGCGTCTACAGCGAGGATCGGCACGGGACGAGCTTCAAGGTCTACCTCCCGGCCGCCGCCGCGAAAGCCGAATCCGCTCCGCAGACCGGGGCGCCGGCTGCGCTCGCCGGCGGCAACGAGGTCGTCCTGCTGGTGGAAGACGAGGAGCTGGTGCGGGAAACGGCGGCGGCCCTGCTTCAGACCCTCGGTTACCGCGTCGTCGAAGCGGCGAACGGGCCCCAGGCGTTCGAGGCGCTGAAAAGCCATCCCGACGTTGAGGTGCTTTTCACCGATACCGTCATGCCGGGCGGCCTGACGGGGCTCGAGCTGGCGCGGCGGGTGCAGAAGCTCAACCCGCGAATCAAGGTGCTGCTCACCTCAGGCTACCTGGGCGATCACTCGGCGCGGATGCGGAAGTACGCGCGCCTGCGCAAGCCCTACAGCGCGGCAGATCTGGCCTCCGCGTTGCGCCGTGTCCTCGATGCCGACGACGGTGCCGGCGATGGCGACCGGCGGCACGAGAGGCACAGCCTCCGTTACCACTGACCCACGACGTGTTCTTTACGGAAGGAGACCGGTTTGGCCCGCATTCTCATCATCGACGACGAAGAGCTCCTACGCGAAACCATTGCCCAGGTGCTGGATGACGCGGGCTTCGAGACCCGCGAGGCGTCCGACGGCGAGGAGGGCATCGACAAATTCCGCAAGTCCCCGTCGGATCTGGTGATCACCGATATCCTGATGCCGACCAAGGAGGGCATCGAGACGATCCGGGAATTGCGCCGGTTGAGTTCCGGCGTGAAGATCATCGCCATGTCGGGCGGCGGCCACCTGCTGAAGACCAGCTACCTCGACGTCGCCCGCCAGCTGGGCGCGAACGTGGTGCTGAAGAAGCCATTCGAGATGCGCGCGCTGCTCGACGCCGTCAACACCTGCCTCGAGGCCGCCGAGCGGTGACCGGCCTCGCGTCCGAACCGGCGCCTGCACCCATGCACAGCCGAAGGACGGGCGCGCCGCCGTGGCGGCAGCCGTCGTCCGGGTATTGGGAAGAGACGGCGCCTACTGGCCGACCTTGAGGTTGCCGCCCTTGCCGAGACCGCCCTTGACCTGCTGCGCCTTGTAGTTGCGCAGGGTCCGGATCATCTGGTTGAACGAATCGGCAAAGGCCGCGGCCAGGACCTTGCCTTCGGGGGTGTTGGTGTAGCCGCCGGCGCCGCCGCCCACCCCGCCGCCGAACATGCCGCCGAACAGGTTCAGGTCCCAGTTCTTGGCGCTGCCCACGGCAGACGCAATCTGGACGCTCGAGCGGTTGTCGACCAGCAGCAGGGTCGTGGCAGCCTCGTTGCTCTTGAGGCCGCCGGCGATGGCGCCCGCAACGGAGCCGAACAGCCCGCCGAGCGCGCCGCCGATGCCGCTGGTGCCCTGTTCGGAGAACTGGATGCTGGGGCTCATGGTGTAATCGGCCGAGACCATCTGGCCCTTGCCGAAGCTGCTGCCCGACCGCAACTCGCCGGATTGCTCCAGGGCGCGCTCCTGCATGACGTTGCTCATCGCTTTGCCGCGCTCGATGACCACGAAGCAGTTCGACTGCTGGATCATCATGCGCAGCACCGGCGTCGTGCTGCCGAGCTTCGGATAGCGCCGGTAATACGTATGCCACCAGGGGGCACCCTGGTCCTCATGGACCGCGAGGGTGCCGAAGGTCTCGGGGCAGCGCTCGAGCTGGCTATTGGCACCTTCGGAGCTGGCGCCGCCAGCGCCGCCCGAGGGCTGGCCGTCCTGGGCGCGGGCGCCCGCGGACGCGAAGGCGATGACCAATGCCGAAATCCCCACGGTGAGGCAACGCACGGCACGTGCTTTTGACGTAAATGCGATCATGGATTCTCCCCCTTGATGACCCCGTCCGGCTTGCATAGCCCCGGTCGCCGGAACGGCCCGCCTCAACCTACGCGCGCGGCGAACGCGGCCAAATATACAGGAATTGCGGGATCCGTGCTACTGCGTCGCTACCGCTTCCGCGCGTGGCGTCATGGTTAAGGCGGGCTGCCGCCGGTGCGCATGGAAGGCCAGCGCAAGGGGGGATCTCCAGGGGTGGGAGCTTGCGCTGGCCTCGGCTGCTGCGCGCAGCAGATCAGGAACGCCTTGTCAACGTCCCACAGACGCGATGGTTCGGCCGATCATCCCATCCCAACCCTGTGATCTTGTTGTGGCCAGGCAACCGCCCCCTCACCCGGCGCCGGAAATTCGCCTAAACTTTGTTTCAATGTCTGTTTTCCGTGTCCTGACCTTTGCCGTCCTGCTGCTCGCGGCAGGCGCCTGCACCCAGATGCGCGAAAGCGAGCCCGGGCGCACGGCGACGGAGCAGCTCCTGTTCTCGGCCGCCGCCGAACGGGCCTGCGACGCGCTGGCGGTCCGGATTCCGAAGGGCAGCAAGGTCTTCGTCGATCCCGGCTACATCGAGGGCACCGACAGCAAGTATCTGCTGGCCACCCTGCGCGACCGCATCCTGAGCCGCGGTGGCAACCTCGTCGCCGCGCGGGACGCGGCGGATCTGGTCATCGAGCCTCGCCTCGGCGCGGACTCGGTCGACCGCAAGGCGACCCTGGTTGGCATCCCGTCGTTCCCGGTGCCGATCCCGCTTGCCGGAAACCTCAATTTCCCCGAGCTCGCCCTGTTCAAGCGCGACCGCCAGCAGGGGGTGATCAAGCTGGCGCTGGCGAGCTACGACGCCAGGACCGGCGCGTTGCGGCAGTCCCTCGAGCCGGTCTACGGCTTCTCCCAGCGTACCGAGTGGGTAGTGTTGCTGTTCTTCGGCTGGCAGGACAACGACCTCGTCCCCGATCCCGACAACGATCCCTGGGTGGGCGAGAGCACCTTCGAGTTCCCGCCTTCGGGTACGGAAAGGCGGTAGCGGCGCTCCGGCGCAATCCATTTCCGCCTGTCGATTCAACCGCTTCCTGCCGGGAGCGTCGGCCCCTCCCGCGGTGCAACGCTACCCTTCGCCTTTCAGGGCAGCGCTTCACGCCCTTTCGTAAAATCGACCGCCATGGGTGCGGCAGATGCGCTCGATCTTCGCGTTTGTTCCCGATGCCTTCGCCGCGCCGCCCCTTGGAATGGCGCGCGTCGTTTCCTCGAATTTCCGGGACCGTTCAGCAGGGGGCAAGTTACTCCAATGAAAAACCCGAATAAAAACATTGTATTGAAACCAGTTTTTATTTTATTTGCTTTTCATAATTACATGTAATATAAATAAAAACAGTAGATTTTATTTAGTATTCCCCTCACCAATATTTCGACCAAATCGGAGAAACCCGTGAATAAAACTCTCAGAACCGCAGCCGTCGCCCTCGCCCTGATCGGCCCGGCGCTTGCTGTCGGAGCCTGTGCCGAAACCCAGACCCGGGAAAGCACCGGCGCCTATATCGACGACACCGCGATCACCACCAAGGTCAAAGCGGCGATCCTGCAGGATCCTGCGCTGAAGGTGTTGCAGATCAAGGTTACCACCTACAAGAACGTCGTTCAGTTGAGCGGCTTCGTCGACACATCGCAGATGAAGTCCCACGCCGGTACAGTCGCGAGCCAGGTCGCTGGCGTCACGTCGGTGAACAACGATCTGATGGTGAAGTAACCGGGGCAGGGCGCCGGGTCCCTGACAAAGACCCGATGCCTCGGCCGCGATCATTTCGCATTGCGGTCTCCGCACCAACTTGATGGAAGGATTTTCCAGATGATTGCGAATTTTTGCCGCTTCCGGATGAACGCGTCCCGGGCAGCCGTCGTGCTTGCCGCGCTGATGGTTGCGTCCTGCGTGGCACCCTACACGGAGCCACAACAGGTCGATTCGAGTAAACCGACCGTCACCTACAAATATCACAGCGACGAGGAACTTATTCAGGCAAACCAGCACGCGGCGACATACTGCCGCAAATACAACTTCGCGCCGCAAACGGTGAGTTTCTCGAACGACCCGGACGGCAGCAAGGTTGTCGTCTTCGAATGCGTGGCGTCGACGATGCCGGCGGCTGCCCCACCGATAAATCCCAATCTTACCTACGGCTATCGTTCAGACCAGGAACTCCTGAATGCCTCGCGGAGCGCCCAGGTCTATTGCATGAACAGCGGCTCGCGGCAGACGATTTCCAATATCGTTACGAACACGAACGGGACCAAGACGGTCACGTTCCAATGCAGCCAGGGGTAGTCCCGTGGCCGACATTGGAAGGAAACCAGTCGACGCATGAAACCAATCGTTTGCATCGTCCTGCTGCTGTTGACGGCCCTACCGGGTGCGGCTCTCGCCCAATCCACGGGACGATCCAGCGTCATTAACGGAGGAACCGTCGAAATCGGTGGCCAGCGATTTCGACTCTTCGGCATCGACTTCCCCAAAGAGGGGCAGACCTGTAGCCGGAACGGCAAGGCCTGGCAATGCGGTCAGCAAGCCGCTCTTGCCCTTGCTGGCTTACTGGGCCGGCGATGGATCAGTTGCGTGCAACATGACCGCGACCGCGACCGGCATATTGTGGCGATCTGCTACCTCGACAAGCTGGACGTGAACGGCTGGATGGTACGGCAGGGTTGGGCCCTGGATGACGTGCGGTATTCAAAAGGTCGCTACGCTGCCGAGGAAGCCGAGGCACGAACCTGGCGCCGCGGAATATGGGCCGGCGATTTTGAGAGGCCATCAGATTGGCGGCAGGCGAAACGGGTGGCAATGCCACTGAACCAAAGTGAATCCCGCGCCAGTCCGAACAACTGGGCCGCTTCCCGGCACGGGGTTCGCAAATAAAGCCGGTTCCGTTGCCTTGTGGCCGGGTCGCACCACGGACGAATTGACATCCGGTGCGGGTCTGCCCGACGACGGGCCCAAAGCGACCGCAGGCGTACGGCTACGATCGGTCGCCGCTAATCAACCGCGCTGACTTTGCCCCTTTCCTTCTTGAGGCGGCCTCGCCGATGCTTGCTGTCGTGACGGCGCTGCCTGGCCGCCTTCGTGGGCCTGGTGGGACGCCGATGGACCGGCGGCACCGCTGCCTTGCGGATCAGGCCTATGAGCCTGTCCATGCCGTCGCGGCGGTTCCGCACCCAGGAACGGAACCGGTTCGCCGTAATCACGACGACGCCGTCCCGCGTCATGCGCCTGCCCGCCAGCGCCTTCAATCGCAGGAATACCGCATGGGACAGCGCCGGACAGGCTCGTGCATGAAACCGCAATTGAACGGCGCTTTCCGTCTTGTTCACCTTCTGGCCACCGGGACCGGGAGAGCGGATGAAATGCTCCTCGATCTCGCTTTCCTTTATGCCGATGGACGGTGTTATCCGGATCATGACAGGCATTCGATAACGTCGGGGTGCCGCCCGGGACCGGGGGCGATCAACCGGCGAGCATGTTCAATGCCGCGCGGCGGTCTCCCGGCTTCAGTTTCAGGAACAGCATGCGGGCTTTCTTGATGTCCTGATCGGAACCGCTCTCCGCCGCGGCCCGGAGGGCAAGCGTGGTCGCGTGGTCCGGCCCGCAAATAAACGCCAGGGCTTTCGCCAGACGCCCCATGGCGGCGGGGTCGATCTTCGTCTCGTCCATACGGAAACTCCCCATGCATCTGTCTGTTTCGTCGCGTCGAACTGTACCGGACATTGGCGCGAACAAGGCAAACCCGCCAGCACAATGTGCCTGACGGTCACGTATGCCGCAGGCCGTCGCGGTTGGATATCACGGCCAGGAACGAACGTCAGCCATCCGTGGCCACGTCCGGCGGCGCAGGCGGGGAGAGTGCTCCCCCTGCCCCTCGTCGTGACCTTGTTGACTATGGACGGGGATACCCTAAGCTTAAGCCGTTCGTAAGACTTGCGCTTTGGCTTTTCCACGAGGCCCGTCGTCCGCGCGATGCTGTAGTCTTGCGAATCATCGGGTATCCCGCCAAGAGGATGCTGCAAAATACATCACAGAGGAGGCCACAATGACCCCGCATTCGACATTGCGCGCAACGTTCGCCTGCGCCCTCGTACTCGCCGCCTTCTCGTTTCCGGCGCAGGCCCAGGATTTCTACGCCGGCAAGACCATCAAGCTGATCGTCGGCAATTCGCCGGGCGGGGACTACGACACCGCCGCCCGTCTGATGGTGCGTCACATGGGACGGCATATTCCGGGCCAGCCCGGGTTCATCGTCCAGAACATGCAAGGTGCCAGCACGGTCATCGCGACCAACCACCTGTACACGAGGGCGCCCAAGGACGGCCTCGTGATGGGGTCGTTCTCGCGCAACATCCCGAGCCAGGCCTTCCTGAAGAAGAAGAAAAACCTGAAGATCGACCCGCGCCAGTTCGGCTGGATCGGCGGCTCGTCCCTGCCCAGCCGCGTTTGCGTCGTGCGCGCGAACAGCCCGGCCAAATCCCCCGACGACCTGTTCACGCAGGAAGTCGTCATGGGCAGCAGCGGTTCGGGCAGCTCGCTCAGCATCCTGCCGACCGTTCTCAACCGGGTCCTCGACACCAGGTTCAAGGTGGTCGAAGGCTACGGCGGCGCCCCGGAGGTGCTGATCGCGATCGAGCGCGGCGAGGTCGACGGCATCTGCCATTCGTTCAGCCTGTTCCGCAACCAGCACGCCGATCTCATCAAGGACCGCAAGGTCCGCATCCTGTTCCATGCCGAGGAAGCGGAGTTTCCGGACGATCCCAAGGTTCCGTCGATCTTCTCGTACGCCAGGACCGACGACCAGAAGCGGCTTCTCGGCTTCATCTTCTCCAGCGTCGAGTTCGGCCGTCCCTACGTCCTGCCGCCGGGCGCGCCCAGGGAGCGCCTGATGACCCTGCGCCGGGCGATGGCGGCGACACTGAAGGATCCGGCGCTGGTCCAGGAAGCAAAAAAGCAGAAAATGGACATGACCTACCGGCCGGCGGAAGACCTCGAACGACTGGTGGCGCGCCTTTATGAGACGCCGGAGCGCCTGGTCAAGCGCGCGAAGGAAGTCGTGCCCGTGGCCCGCGACTAGGCCCAATAAAACAGACACACGGAATCAAGGAGGAACCACCATGGCGACGCTGCTCAAGAAGCCGGCCTATCGCGCCCACAAGGACGACGTGCCGCTGCGCCGCGCTCGCCCCTCCGCCGGCACCAACGATGTGCCTTTGAGCGTGCAGATCGTTTACGGCACCGAAACCAGCATGATGTTCGCCGAGCGTGGCGCGGGCTATCACACCCGCCCGCACCGCCACGACGCGGAGCAGTTCAATTATATCCTCGGCGGTGAAATATGGTTCTTCGTCGACGGCTTCGGCTATCGCTGCCGCGCGGGCGATATCATGCGCATTCCGCGCTACAAGGTACATTGGGCTTACGTCCTCGAAGGCGGCGAGTCGGCGCGGGTGATCGAGACCCACACCCTGCCGCTGATCGGCAACCATGAGGAAGCGCGCAAGACGTCCGTGCCGCTGCTCGCCCCCGATGAGGAACCGCGCTTCGTCGTCAATGAAGTCATCCCGACGCCGCCCGAGGAGGTCGCCGTTGTCGAATCCCGCGCCTTCGCCGATCCCGAAGGAACCGCGAGCCCGGGCAGGCCCAACTATTACGTCAATCTCGCCAAGGTGACATCGCGCCGGACACGTCCGACCACCACCCCCGACAGCGAATTCAAGACCACCCAGCGGATCTACGGCATGGACACGAGCCTGCTCTTCGCCGACCGCGATCCGGGCTATCACACCCATCCGCACCGCCACGACTGCGAGCAGCTCAACTACATCCTGTCCGGTGAAATCTGGTTCTTCGTCGAGGACAAGGCGTGGCGCTGCCGGGCGGGCGACATCATGCGCATCCCGCGCGGCAAGGTGCACTGGGCCTGGGTGAAGGGAAACGAGAACAGCGCCGTGATCGAAAGCCACGCGCCGCCCCTGCCCGGCAACGGGCCCGAGGCGCGGGCCGCCGCGGCCGGGCTTCTGGCCGCCGACGAGGTGCTGACCGACGACCGGGCGGCACGGAACGAGCGTGTCGACATGTCCGCCGCCGAGGTCAGGCGGATCGAGACCGCCGCCATGGCCGAGGAGGAAGCCGCACTCGGCACTTAGAGCCCATCCCGTATCGCCCAAGGCGTCACGTAAGGGCTCAAATGACGCTCGCGCCAAGGCTTGGCGCCGCGGGCATCGCGCCTTCCCGCGTGGCCGCGGTGTGCTAGGTTGCGCCACCGATCCGACAAACATGGGGGCATGAGGGTGCGGTTCTCGTCCGTCCTCACGGTGCTGTTTCCGCTGTGGGCGCTCTTGGGCGTTGGCGCGGCGCTGGCGTGGCCGGAGGCCATCGCCGCCGGGCGCCCGGCCATCGTGCCGCTGCTCGGCCTCGTCATGTTCGGCATGGGATTGACGCTGGCGCCACGCGACTTCGTTGCGGTGGCAAAGCGTCCGTCCCACGTCGCGCTCGGCACCGCGCTGCAGTTCGGCATCATGCCGCTGGCCGGGTGGATCGTCGGCCTCGCCCTCGGTCTGCCGCGGGACCTGCTGATCGGCCTCGTGCTGGTGGGGGCGTGCCCGGGCGGCACCGCGTCCAACGTGATCTGCTACCTCGCGCGCGGCGACGTGGCGCTGTCCATCACCCTGACCACGGTCTCTACGGTGCTGGCCGTGGCCCTGACCCCGGCGCTTACCTGGCTTTACATCGGCCAGCTCGTGCCGGTGCCGGTGGTGCCGATGCTGCTGACCATCCTCGAGGTGATCCTGCTGCCGGTGGCCGCGGGCGTCGTCCTCAACCGCCTGATCGGCGGCCGGCTCGGGGCTCTGAAGGATATGTTCCCGCTGGTGTCGGTCGCCGCCATCGTCGTCATCATCGCCATCGTCGTCGCCCTCAACGCCGGGCGGGTGGCGAGCCTCGCCTGGGCACTGGCGGCGGCAGTGGTGCTCCACAACGGCATCGGCCTCGCCGCCGGCTACGCGGTGCCGCGGCTGATGGGATGGGACGCGCGCCTCGCCCGCACCATCGCGATCGAGGTGGGGATGCAGAACTCCGGCCTCGGCGTCGCGCTGGCGACCCAGTTCTTCTCCGCCGCCGCCGCCCTGCCCGGCGCCCTGTTCAGCGTCTGGCACAACCTCTCGGGCGCGGCACTGGCGGCGCTGTGGGCGCGGAACGGGCCGCGGGAAACCCCGCGCGAGGCGCCGGCGCCGTAACACGCAGAGGATGGAATGACATTGCAACGGAAACCGGCGTGCCCGGAGAGACTCGAGGTCCCAACCTTCGGGGACTTCTGCCAAATACATAATGCCCCTCAGGTCCGGATCGTACCTTTCAAGTCATAGAAAACGGACTGCAATGACTGTTGCCCAAACCGTCGCTGCCGTAATCGCGATGGAAATGGTCGCGAGCAGCAAGGAGATTGAAAGTAGGATTCCATCTTTTTCAAGAAAAGCAAATGCGATCAGCATGATTACAAAACTGGGAATGACATAAAAGAACGGCAACGGGGAAAGAAGGGTTAGCGCCAGCAAGAACACAACTGCGCCGATCACTCGTTTCGTCGTTTCAAACGGTGTAGACCACCTCGGATGAGTGAACCGTTCCAACCATCGGAAAGATGGTGTGGCATAGTAAATTAAACGGGCAACGGTCCGGGTCTGCAGGCGGCGTGATGCGATAAAACCCGGAAGAACTGGAAATGGTCGCGCCAGCATCATTTGAAATGCAGGAATTAGCAGGGCCAGGGCGGCGAGGATCACTATCCCGGGAATCAAGCTAACAAGGGCGAGAAAAAGCAGGAAAATCCCGAACGAACGCTCGCGAAGGCTCCCGAGCAACCACGCCACTGTCACATGGTCAGGCGACGCGTTTTTCAGGAGCCCGTCGAGGATCTCCGATGTCGGGACGTGAGGTGCTGGATCCGGGATCATGGCCAGGTGGTCTCGATTGACGGCGGCAAGTGTGTTGGGTTTGCAGTGGACCTGGTAATTGCAACGCAACTGCGATCATCGCCGCAAGGCCGCATTACTCGGCGAGGCGGTGCGTGGGCGTCCTTCAAACAGCGCACCAAGCCCCCGACGATGCCCGGTCGGAACAGAAGAGAATCTCTGTCGACACATCGAATGCACCAACCAGTTCCCGGGACAATGGTGTAGGAGGACAACACCCGGCGCCCGAAGATGGCGTTTACCGCAAATGCGAATTTGCATAAGATCGCGTCACAAATACCTGGTCACCGGGGACTGTCCGTTAACTTGGCAGCAATCGCTGCTTCTCCAAACGCGAGCATTGGAAGATCCTGCTCGCACGACACGGGCACCAGAGCTTCATGCCGAAAACGCAATGGCGTCGAGCGATTCGCCAGTTCCTGAGTTCGCTTATTTTCGTCACCCTGTCGACGGCTCCCGTTCTTTCGGCCGAGCTGCGGCTCACGATTAATGGCATCAATTCGGATCGTGGCAAGATTCTGATCGGACTCTACGACGATGGGGATGGATTCCGAAGCGCCATTGCCAACGCGGCAAAACGTGGACTCATACCGGATACTGGCCGTCTCATTGGCACGGCAATCAGGGCGCAGCGCGGCGAGCGGAGCACGGTTTTCACGCAATTGCCGCCGGGCCGATATGCCGTGATCGCGATCCATGACGAGAATGACAATGGGCGATTGGATGAAAACTTCCTTGGATTTCCGAATGAGGGATACGGATTCGGCAATGATGCCCAAGGCTTCTTCGGCGCCCCATCCTTTGATGCCGCTGCAATCAATGTGGGGAACGCCGATTTAAGCGCATATATCACACTAATTTACCCAGCACCGTCCCCGGCGGAAGATCAGTGACGTGCCGTCCAGAGATTTCTCGGGCTGATTTGAAAGAATTTGGCGCATTTTTTTCGTTCAGCTTGAAGGAGTTGGTGAATTAGTGCCGGCACCATAGCCGGCGTAGTGCAAATCGGGAACGCCCATCGGCGTCCCCCGACGCACTGCCGCCACCGGCATCAGTACGCGAAAGAAACGGCGGGTCAGGTGTTGCCCTGACCCGCCGTCAAGATGGTACGCCACAAGCTCGTGGGTTACTTCGTGGACGGCGCCGTCGTCGGCGAGTCACCCGGCGCCATGCCCGGGGAAGACTTGCGGCCCGGCGCGCGAACGGGCTCCTTCCATTCGCTCAGCGTCTCGATCTCCTTCTTCGTCATCGAGGTCTGCAGCTGATCCTTCTTCGCACCCTTTTGCAGATAGTCGAGAGAGATCAGGACTTCCTTCGCACCGATCCCGAGGAAGCCGCCGATGTCCACGGTGACCGCCTTGATATCACCGGACGAATCGGCAAGCACCTTGTCGATCTCGCCGATCTTCTTGTTGTCGGAGCCGTAGATATCCATGTCGGCGAGGTCCTTGGCACTGACGGCGAGGCTTTTCACCATCGCCTTGTCGTCCTTCACTTCGCTCAGCGAACTGCTGTCGAGGGCGCCGGAACTCACGCCGGGCGAGGAACCACGGTCGGCAGGCGGTGTCATCTGGCGCTCGGTGGGGGCGGTCCCGGAACCTCCCGAGGGAGGCGCGCTCTGCTGGGCCTGGGCGAAACCGCCGGCCGTGAGAAACATTGCCGCGGCAACCGCGGTTAGGGCGTATCTTAGTTGCATATTTCATCTCCTTTGTGAAACTCGAGCGTCGCGCAGCTTCCGGAAGCTTCCATAGCCTTTTTCGCCGGCGAACCTTCGCGACGTGACGTTGAATAAACGCCGACGCCGGTGCCGTGTTCCACGCCCGGCATTTTCACGCGCGAATATCACTGCCGAAATTGCGGGCGAGCGGGACCGAAAATTCGTTTCAATTCTGGAACTTCGTGGCTCGCCGCTCGTTAGCGAAAGCCATCAACGTCCCGTCATCGACGGGCATCAGCAGAGGCATTTCCAAATGACGACAGAACGTGGACATACAAGCGCGATCCTGGCTTCCAAGGTGAAGGGAACCGCGGTGTACAACATGAAGGGAGACAAGATCGGGCAAGTGGAAGACGTCGTCCTCGACAAGCAGTCCGACCGCATCATGTTCGCGGCGCTGGGCTTTGGCGGCCTGTTCGGAATGGGTGAGAAGTACGCGCCGGTCCCTTGGTCGGTACTCAGCTATTCCAAGGACAAGGACGGCTACATCGTCCCCATGACCGAGGACCAACTGAAGTTCGCGCCCGCCTACAATCTCAAGGATCTGGTGAAGGACGACGGACAGTTCGGCGTCATCCGCGAACGGTCATACGACTACTACAAGGTGCCACGCGACTGGTAAGGTCCCTGCACGAAACCGGTCGCGCCGGGAAAGACTCGAACTCCCAACCTCCTGATCCGTAATCATGTGGGGACGGGCGAGGCGCGTTGCCGGTTGCCCGCATAGGCGCGAATTCGTTGCGAAACCCACTGTATCCCCCGGCCCCGACGCGCTACCTTTTCGGGTGGTGTTGTCAGCCGAACGGTACCGGGGTGGCCGCACGGCCAGCGAGGGAGAGGAGGAGGGTTGGGATGAATAAACGGCTTTTCGCAGTCGCGTTCTGCGCATTCATCATCGGGCCGGTCGCCGGACATATGGTGCTCGGGGCGTCGGGGTCGCCGTCGACCACCGCTCCCGGCTCGTATCAGGATTGGTGGAAGGACGTGACGGTGCTGGCCGTCGCTCCCGATGGGACCTGGGGCGTCGGGACCGACAAGATGTTCGACAGCGCCGTCGCGCGCGCGCTCGCCGACTGCAAACGCAAGTATCGGCGGGAAACCGGCTGCGGTTATATACAGACCGCGGTTCGGGCCGGCTGGAGCATCATGTTCCGGTGCGGCGGCGAAAACATCATCGCCGCTGAACGACAGCTTGCGGATGCCATACAACAGGCACGCCGGCAGGAAATCCAGCTCCGGATGCACTACCAGCCGGACATGTCGCGATGCGAGAGAATCGTGACCGTCGATCCGCACGGCAGCGTCGTTTGAACACGCTCGTTTTTGACCGGCGCACTTTTCGGTTCCAGTGGCAGTACGGTCCCCTGCCCCGGTTTCCGAAGCGCGCCCAAATCCAGATCTTTTGTCCACCCCACTAACCGGCCTCTGGCGGTGAGTGCCAAGCTGCTCACTCAGTGTGCAGGTTCTTTTCGATCTCGGAGAGAACACTCTCGAGTTGGTGAGGGTCCGCCGGCTTGATCAGAACTGCCGCAGGATGTTCCTGATAGATACGCCATAGTGTTGTGGTGTCATTCGAACCTGTAAGGAACACAATTGGCGTACCGGTCCGCTTGTGAATTTCTCGCGCCGCGTCGATACCGTCTCTGTTGCCCCTGAGGCGAACGTCCATAAGGACCACCATTGCGTCGTGACGCGTGGCAAGGGCCACTGCTTTATCAGCGGTATCCGCAGCACCGCAGACCGTATAGCCGAGTTCTTCCAATAAGTTCCAGAGTGACTCTTGAAGGAGGTCGTCGTCTTCGACAATGAGAACACAATCTTTCAGGCCCATTGAGTCCTCGGACGAATTTTCCGGCAGTTATAAACGCCACTCGTTGATGAGAGTTCCCGGTACGGCGCACGCTGCGTCCAGCCGGGGGTGGCGTTTAGGGCGCGACCGGTCCATGGCCAACGGCTAACCGCTCGGGGCACGATTACCAAGCCGGTTTGACAGTGTCGGGAGGCGGGTCAGCGCGTAATGGTGGGTTCCAGCCGTTTAAGCACGGCGCGCGCATCGTAGGCTTTGGGATCGTCCGCGGGCCGGGCACCCCGGCGCAACACGATATTTGCGTAGGCGACGTAGCTGTCCCCACCGCCGGGCCAAATTGTCGCCGAGGTGCCGAGTCCAAAGCCGGAATATCGATTGCGGGAGCCGCTTCCGACGCCGACCCCGAACCCGCCTGGACCGCCTGCCGTGCCCTGTTCGGTGTTTTTATCGACCACCACAAAATGATCGTAGCCATGCGCCACGGTTACCTCCGCGGCGCGATAGAGAAGGTAGTTCTCCACCGTCTCGCGCGGGGTCGCGCTGTTGCCCGAGAAGGTCACGCGGTAACGGTCCGTCTCCAGCGCTTGTTCTGAGTAACCGTATCCGCCGCTCATTGGTTGGTAGGAGATCGGCGTCGCACAGCCGGCAAGTCCTAAAACACTCGCGATGGCCAAAACCGTCGCACGAAAGTTCTTACGTTTCACCACAGCCTCCTGTTGATTTTTACATGGGCTCTTCCCGTTCCAACCCAAGACGGCGCGCATGGCGAAGCGCGTGGAGGAAGTCAAAAGCGGCATGGGCCATTTGTGCTCACGTTCATCCGTCCGCTGCACAAGGAGCAAGTCTTCCTTTTTCCCCGAGGATTTTCAAACACGCTGATGGTTAAAGGTTAACCTAAATTAACCGGGTTTTAGATTCTCAAATCGTCGACGAATTTAGCGGCGGGTGTCTTGCGGCCCCTGTACCTTGAAGAGTACGTGAACTCTACCCATTCCGCGGCTTTTGTGTCCTCGCCAGTAAGTGGGTTTATCAGTTCGGGCGGAGGCCTTTAACGCGGTGTCACTGAATTTGGACGATGAAGTCAGGCGTCTTGCGCTGTTGGAAGCGCGAAAGTATGTAGCTCAGGGGTCCACGATAGACCAGGCGGTGATGCAGGCTTGCAGGGGCGGTTGGGCCTACCAGCAGAAGTGGGTGAGAAAAGAACTCCAGAAAATAATGAGGGAGGCCTTTGGAAAGAAAGGCCAGTCGCTCGGCTGATGTCCCTGCGTGACGAAGTACGGGCTTTGTCACCCCGTGGCTAACGACGCCACGCAGCCCGCATCATCATAGTGCTGTCGGAGCTTCCGTCAGCGAACAGCGCGGAATTCCGGGAGAAGGAAGACCGCCTACGGGGAGGTTGAAGCCTGCTGGAGCTTGCCGACGAGGCGTTCCAGGGCGCTGATCAGCCCTTTGACGCTACCGCCCTGTTGCCGGATGATCGAACTGAATTGTTTGCGATGATTGAGCGGCATACTCACACCTTCGACGTGAAGGTCCACCGCCTTGAAGCTGTTGTCGGTCGGCCGCAACTGCATCCGTAAATCGACTTGAGTGCCATCGGATTGCCGGATCATGCCGTCAACGATGACGTCGCCGTTAGGGCGTTTTGTCTCTTTGGTCATCTTCACTTTGACGTTACTGTAGCGCGTGAAAAGGCCGGCGTAGTTATGGGCGACGTAGACCCGATACAGGCGCTTGAACTCACTGAATTCTTCGGCCGTGGCCCGTGATGCATAAGGGCCGAGAACGAACGTACTGACAGCGTCTACGTCGAAGGTGGTATCGATCATCTTCTGCATACGCTCGACGCGCTGGGAAGCTGATAAGCCTTTATCAGTGAGCTCTTTAACTGCGTTGTCGGCGGTGCGTTGCGCAAAGGCAAGCGCATCCGCTTGAGCCATAGCCTGATTTATCGCTATGCCGAAGAAAAGCGCCATTCCGAGCATGAAGGACTTGGTGGGAGATGTCGTGATCCAGCGCATTGAAACCTCCTGCGTACGGGCGCGGCCGAAGACCCAGCTAAGCCTCAATTCACTAAAATCGGGTTACCGGCAGCCCGGTGGTCGGCAACCTTCTGATCCGTAGTCAGATACACCATCCAATTGAGCTACGGGCGCGCGACGTCGCCGTCGTCGCGAAAAGGGTAGCCCATATGATGCCTGGAACCGACGGCCCCCGGTTAACCGTCGTGAGCCCAGCCGGACATGAGGGTGGCATTTAGTCCTTGAAGTCGGAGACACTGTTCTGGCACTCTCGGCCAGATACTGGAACTTTGCGGGCAGGGGCCAGTCAGTGCGGGACAATCAGTTGTTTCCGATTCCTCGGAAAACCCGAAGTCTCTGGGTAAGATCGATTGTGCCACTGCTTGTAGTGGTGCTGTTGCTTGATCTCCCGCTCGGCCTGCTCTACAGCCTGAAGGCCGAGCTTCGCCACTTCTCACATTCCAACTCCGCCCCCTCCGCTGACGTCGTCAGCTTGGTCTACAGCACCAATACCATGCCTCCGGCGCTGGCGATCAATACCGGGCCGGAAGACGTATTATCCCCACGTTCGGTCGATGCTCCCAAGTGCCATGTCTGCCCGGTGGCATTCGTCAAGCCGGTCCTTTTCCCGATCCGATCGGGGTATTCGTCGAACGACGTTGTTTATGTCGAGGGCGAATTTATTCGACCACCGCCCCGCTCCTACGACCCGCTCGGTCCTCCTTCCGCATATCTCTGAGACTGTTGTCGCTCCCGGCGGCTGCATTGACACGCCGAGCGTCGTGCCCGCGGCTTCGAATGCCGCAGGCCGAAGCCGGTATGCTACCCGCCGTTAAGTGCGTGAAAAGGCCCCTTAAGCGGGACGGCGTTTCGTGCATTTCGGAAGACAAGTCACACAACGTCGATTGAACCAGTTATTCGCGTTCGTGCGTCACGCGCCCGTTTTCAGACGGGGCGATTCCTAATGCAGGAAAGGAAGTCCCATGAGCAACAACCAGGACAACTTCAGGGTCGGCAAGACCACGCCTTCGCGGCCCGGCAAATTGACGATCATCGGCCTGATCGGCGTGGTGATTGGGTTTTTTGTGATCATGTATTCGGCCAACACGGACTACGTGGAAGCCCAGAAAAAGGAACAGCCGCTGAAGGTCACAAGCACGCAGACACAATGACCCGTCACGACGCGGTTAAGACAAGCAAGTCTGAAGTACCGGGCGATCCAATACCACCCGGAAATCAGGCGCCAACATAAGGACATGGCTTCATGGAACTTTTCTGGGACCTGCACATGGTCACCGCCGCGGGGAAGGCGCTTGTCATCATCCTCGACCCGATGCGTCTGGCCTTCCTGTTTGCCGGCGTCGTCATCGGCCTGGTTTTCGCCATCCTGC
>WHSO01000146.1 GCA_009380075.1 Alphaproteobacteria bacterium
AGGCGAGGATCCAGAGCACAGATGCCGGCGACCGCGGCGATAGACAATGAGACACTGGATCACCTCCTTTCAGTTGGTTGACGATCCAACCATTATAGAAGATCGCGTCTGATTCTGAAAGCGCAGCGAATACATTTTTCCTGCGCGTCATGTAAGCTGTCGTGAACAAGGGGCAGTCACAAACCTGCATTAGCGGTAATCGACCCAACGAATGTGGCGGCGCTACCACCCGCGCCGGGCTTGGGAGGTACCCAACTCCTTGGACCTGGTGGAGCGCATCGCCGAGCGCGCCGATCGCTACGGCTACGCCATGATCGGCATCGCCGATACGCCGGGCAATGCCCGAAAGGCTTCCGCCTGCTGCTCAACATGTTTGCCGGCGCGCGCAAGAACATGACACTCGGCTTTCCCGATCACCTCACCAAGTGGGAGCTGAGCGACGCCTATCTCACCGAGCCCAAGATCATCCCGCACGAGATCGTCGACGACGGGCCGATCTTCGAGAACGTCCTCATGGGCGACGACATCGACGTGGAGAAATTTCGCGCGCCGATCTGGAACGAGAAGGACGCGGCCGCTACATCGGCACCGGCACGTTCTCGATCACCCGCGATCCGGAAGAGAACTGGCTCAATGCCAACGCCTCGCGCCGCGAAGCGCCACCGTCAACACGGGCGATCACTCGCCCACGGATATCCGCAGAATAAGCCTTCGGCATCGCTCCACCCCTAGAAAAGCGAATCAACGCCGATAGACCACCCATAAATAGCCGCTCGGGAATCCTCCGATTCCATCAGGCTGAAACATGCTCTAGCTGCGCGGTTATCCCTATGCACGGTCGGCGTGCATTCGGCGCATAGCATGCGCTTCTCAACCGTGCTGCTGTTGGCTACGATTGAAAGCCGAACACATAGAAAAGTCGGAGGATGACATGTATCGACGACAGCTCGCTGTGGGCGCACTGGCCGCTTTCGCAGCAGCCGCCCTTACAGTGTCGTCGCCCACGGCCGCCGTGGCACAGAAGAAGTTGACGCCGGTCCGGGCCGCCTATGTGCCGGTAGCCACCTGGCTGCCCGCATGGGTCGCCAAGGACAAGGGTATCTTCGAGAAACACGGTCTGGACGTGTCGTTGACACCGACGCAGAACCTGTCGCTGCTCCCCGGGACGGTGGGCAAGCAGTTCGAATTCGCGGCCTCGACGCCGCCCGACTTGATCAAGGCCGCAGCCAACGGACTCGATGTCGTCGCTACAGCAGGCGAGGCGATCGAGACCAAGGACAACCAAGCCATGGCGGTGATCGTCCGCAAGGATTCCGGCATCAAGGGGCCCAAAGACCTCAAGGGCAAGACGATCGCCGCGCCGACGCTCGGCGCCGTCATGCACGTGGCGACGCTCTACTGGCTGAAGAAGAACGGCGTCGATCCGAATTCCATCCGCGGCGTCGAAGTGCCGTTTCCCAACATGGGCGATCAGCTCAAGGCTAAGAACGTCGACGCCGTCGAGGCGCTCGTGCCGTTCACCACAACAATCCTCGCCGCCGGCAACCTTTCGATCGGCGATCCGATGCTGGCGGTCGGCGACGAGGTCCTGTTTCCGTTCTGGATTTCCAGCGGCGCCTGGGCGCGCGCCAACCGGCCGATCATCAAGGCGTGGATCGACTCGCTCACCGAAGCCAAGGTCTACATGGACGCCAACCCGAAGGAGGCTCGCGCGGTCCTGGCGAAATACTCGCGGCTGCCGCCTGCCATTGTCGAGAAGGTCCCGTATCCGACCTATCGCTTCACCATCAAACCGGAAGAGCTTGGCGTCTGGGTCGACGTGCTCAACGAGCTCGGCCAGCTCGCGCAGCCGGTCGACAAGAACAAGCTGGTGGTGACGGCCCCGTGAGTCTTGCCGCGACCGCAGACGCGGCGGCGAATCCGGCGAATCGTGCGAAGCGCGTCTTCGTCTGCCGGTCCGTCTCGGTCGCGCTGCCGCACCAGCTCGGCGACCGCAAGGTTCTCGAAGAGATATCGATAGACGTTCGGCGCGGCGAGTTCTTCACTATCGTCGGCCCGTCCGGCACCGGCAAGACCACGCTGCTGAGGGTGCTCGCGG
>WHSO01000028.1 GCA_009380075.1 Alphaproteobacteria bacterium
GGGCTTCTTCTGCGGGTACCGTCATCATCTTCCCCGCTGAAAGAGCTTTACAACCCTAAGGCCTTCATCACTCACGCGGCATGGCTGGATCAGGGTTTCCCCCATTGTCCAATATTCCCCACTGCTGCCTCCCGTAGGAGTCTGGGCCGTGTCTCAGTCCCAGTGTGGCTGGTCATCCTCTCAGACCAGCTACGGATCGTCGCCTTGGTAGGCCATTACCCTACCAACTAGCTAATCCGACGCGGGCTTCTCTTTCGGCGATAAATCTTTCCCCCGTAGGGCGTATACGGTATTAGCCAAAGTTTCCCTTGGTTGTCCCGTACCGAAAGGCAAATTCCCACGCGTTACTCACCCGTCCGCCACTAGACCCGAAGGTCTCGTTCGACTTGCATGTGTTAAGCCTGCCGCCAGCGTTCGTTCTGAGCCAGGATCAAACTCTCAAGTTGAGGTTTGAAACCCGTACACAAACGCATGCGTTCATTTCTGAACACGCTTGCGTACGGTACGTCTGTTGACGCGCCGCCGCCTGCGTATCCCTTCTTCTTCACGATGACAAAGAGCGGCCGAAGAAAACCCCCATGCCAACTGGGCCGGGGGCCAACGGAGGCGCGGTTTTACACGCCCCCACCCCCACTGTCAAACCCCTTTTACCTCACCCGGAAAGTTTTTCCGAAGCGGGGTCGGGCGACGCATTCCGGGGCGCGCTAACGCCGCAACCACGGAAAATTATGGGCTGGTTTTCGTACGATGGCCGGATGTCACTGCAGACACCGACATCACGCATCATATAGGATTTCCCCGCCGGGAGTAAAGACTGGGGAGCGCACCACAGCGATGAAATTTCTATCCTTTGAATCAATGGCTTACTTTCTGCTTGCCGGGGCGCTTGCGGCCTGCGCGCCGACCGCGGACCTGAAGGCGACGCAATCCGGCAGCGGCGGCGCGGGAGCCGGCCCCACGCTCGCACAGTTCAACGACATTCCGATCCCGCGTGGCGCGGCGATGGATCTGGAGCGCAGCCTGATCTTCGGTCCCGGCGACGGCTGGATCGGCCGGCTGGTGTTTACGACCTCTCTCAGCACCCAGGACGCCTTCGAATTCTACGGCCGCGAGATGCCCGCCTTCGGCTGGCAAGAAGTCACGCGCGTTCGTGCGCGGATCAATATCATGACCTACCTGCGCAGCGCCCGCGCCGCCACGATCCAGATCGAGCACAGGACCCTAGGCGGTGCCGAGGTCAACGTCACCGTCTCGCCGCAGGCCCAGCCGGCTCCCGCCGCCAGGGGCGCTCCCGGCGGCGCCATCGTCCCCGTCCGCTAGCCGCGCCGCCCGATGACGGGGCCGGCTTCCGGTGCTACAAGACACCGAAGACCGCACCGCGCGGCAACGGTGGGCGCAACAAGCCCAGGGGAACGAACGCCGGGACATGCCCCAGGAAGACACCTCGAGCGACGCCGCGCGCTACGGCCAGAGCATGCGTATCCTTGCGCTGATCAGCGTCGGCCACGCCCTGTCCAACTTCTACGTGCTCAGCCTGCCGCCGCTTCTTCCGTTCTTCAAGAACGACTTCGTCGTCTCCTACACCCTTCTCGGTACGATGCTGAGCCTGCGCACGATCGTATCCGGCACGTTGCAGATGCCGATCGGGTTCCTGGCCGACCGCATCGGCGGCAAGCGCGTGCTGATCGGCGGCCTGATGCTGATGTCGCTCGGATTCGGTGGCCTCGCCTTCGCGCCTAGTATCTGGTGGTGCATGCCCCTGATGGCGTTGTTCGGCCTCGGCCTCGCCACAGTGCGGCCGTCCAACTACACGGTGATCAATGCCTCGATCCCGCCGACGTGGATCGGGCGCGCCTTCGGCATCAACATGTTCGCAGGCCACGCCGGGCGGGCGATTGCACCGCCGATCATCATCGCCCTGTCAGCCTTGTGGGGCTGGCGGGTCGCGGTCCTCGTCGCCGCCGGCATCGGTATCGCCATTTCGGTCGGCATCATCAGCCAGTGGCGCATCGTCAGGGACGACGCCACCGGCAAGCGCAAGGACCCGGGACCCGGCATCGTGGCGGAAGTCCGCATGCTGGCATCCAAAACGGCGTTCCTGTTCTTTCTCTTCTACACACTGAATTCCCTGTCCAACAATGGCATCAACTCGTTTTCCGTCGCGGCGATGACGGAACTGCACGGCACGCCGCTGGGCGTCGCGTCGAGCGCGCTGACCGGTTACCTGGTCGCCAGCGCCGTGGGCGTGCTGGCCGGAGGCTTCATCGTCGACAAGACCTCCCGCCATCAGCTCGTCGCCTCCATCGCGCTGATCGCTGCCGCCGCCCTGATTGCGCTGATCGGCGCGGTGTCGCTGCCGCTGGTGCTCCTCGCAATGGTGATGACCGTGACGGGGATCTTCCAGGGCATGCTGCGCCCGGCCCGCGACATGATGCTGCGCGCCGTGATGCCGCGGGAAAGCTTCGGCAAGGCGGTTGGCATGGTGACCACCGGCGCCGCCATCGGCGGCACGGCGTCGCCCATCGTCTTCGGCTGGATCCTCGACCACGGCGAACCGCAATGGGTCTTCTACATTGTCGGGCTCGGCCTGCTGGCCGTGGCCGCAACGGTCCTGGCACCGAAGGAAAAGGTCGGCGCTGCCGATTGACCGACCGGCGCCGGGGGAATCCCACCGCCGCGAACCCCTTTTCACCGCACGAGCGATGACCGACCCCACCGCACAACCGAGCGACAGCGAAACCTACAACCAGAGCATGCGAATCCTCACCCTGGTCTCGGGTGGACACGCGCTCTCCAATTTTTACATCCTCTGCCTGCCGCCGCTCATTCCGTTGCTAAGGGAGGAATTCGATGCTTCCTATGCCGCCCTCGGCCTGATGTTGTCCGTGCGCTCGGCGGCGACGGGATTTTTGCAGTTGCCGATGGGATTCCTGGTCGACCGTTTCGGCGGCAAGGGTGTATTGACCTTCGGACTCATCGCGATGTCGCTGTCCGTCGGAATGATTGCCGTGGTCCCCGATTACTGGTGGACGCTCGTGGCCATGGCACTCCTCGGCATCGGTGTCGCCACCATCCGGCCATCGAACTACACCATTCTCAACGCATCGATGCCGCCCAATTTCATCGGCCGGTCCTTCGGCATCAACATGTTCGCCGGCCACTCGGGTCGGGTCGCCGCGCCGCCGCTGATCATTTTCGCCGCGGCGCTGTGGGGATGGCGCGCCGCCGTGATGATCGCCGCCGGCATCGGCCTCCTGACGACCATCGCGATCGTCAGCCAGTGGCGTCACGTGCGCGACGATGCGGCGGCACGACGGGAATCGAAGGGCCGGGCTTCATCGCCGAGGTGCGGGTCCTTGCCTCCTACTCGGTATTGATGTTCTTCGTTTTCTACCTGCTCCAGGCGCTGACGACCAACGGACTGCATTCGTTCGTCGTGGCCGCCCTTGCGGACCTGCACGGGACGCCGCTCGCCGCCGCCTCGACCGCGCTCACCGCTTACCTGATCGCCAGCGCCGTGGGCGTGCTCGCGGGTGGATTCCTCGTCGACAAGACGCCCCGCCACGAACTGGTCGCCGTCACGGCCCTCGGCGCGTCCGCGGCATTGCTGGTGGCGCTGGGTTCGGTATCGCTGCCGATCCTCGCGATCATCGCCTTAATGACGGCCATTGGCATCTTCCAGGGCACCGTGCGTCCGGCGCGCCACATGCTGCTCCGCAGCATCCTGCCCAGGGATGCCTTCGGCAAGGCCATTTCCATGGTGGCAACGGGGGCCGCCATCGGCGGATTCATCGCGCCGGTCATGTTCGGCTGGATCATGGACATCGGCGAAGCGCGCTGGCTGTTCTACCTTCTCGCCGCCTGCCTCGTGCTGATCGCGCTGACGGTGCTGGCACCCAAGCAAAGGATCGTCCTGCCACCGGACGGTGCCAAGCGTTCCTGACCATCGTTGACTATGCCTCGGCAACGCTTTCGCCGCCCCGCACGGGGGTCTAGAATAGCAAAATAACCCGCGCGTCGGCCCGGCGCCGGGAGCAAATTTAAGGCAGGGAGTCCGACATGAAGATTCATCACATCGCCCTTGCGGCCGTCGCCTGTGCCGCCGCTGCCGTCCCGGGCAGCGCATCGGCCCAATCGGCTGCGGATTTCTACAAGAGCAATCGCCTCACGCTGCTCGTCGGCTATGCGGCGGGCGGCGGCTACGATACCTATGCCCGCCTCGCGTCGCCCCATTTCGCCCGCAACCTTCCGGGCAGCCCCAGCATTATCGTCCAGAACATGCCCGGTGCCGACAGCCTCACGGCGCTCAACCATCTCGCCAACCGCGCCAAGCGCGATGGCAGCGTGATTGCCACCTTCAGCCGCACGCTGGCGATTTCACCGCTGCTCGGCCAGCTCGACAAGAGCAAGGCCCAGTACGACCCGCGCACGCTCTACTGGATCGGCAGCTTCAACAACGAAGTGAGCGTCGTTGCCATCTGGGCCGCGAGCGGCATCAAGACCATCGACGACCTGAAGTCGCGGGAAGTCCTGGTCGGCGCCACCGGCCTGACCTCCAGCAACGCGGTTTATCCCTATGTGTCGAACAATGTTCTCGGCACGAAGTTCAAGGTCATCACCGGCTATCCTGGCACCTCGCACATGACGCTCGCGATGGAACGCGGTGAAATCCACGGCAACGGCGGCTGGTCCCTGTCCAGCATCTATGCCCAGCACCCGGCCTGGCTGACGGAGAAGAAGCTCAACATCCTGATGCAGCTGTCCACCGCCAAGCATCCGGCCCTGCCGGACGTGCCGCTGATCCTGGAGTTCGCGAAGAACGACACCGAGCGCAAGGCGCTCGAACTCGTCTTCGCGCCGCTGGCCATGGGCCGGCCGCTGGCGGCGCCTCCCGGCATCCCGGAGGATCGCGGCGCGGCCCTGCGTGGGGCCTTCGACAAGACAGTCAAGGACAAGGCGTTCCTCGCCGCCGCCGGGAAGGCCAAACTCGACATCACGCCGGTCAGCGGCACCGATATCCAGAAACTGGTCGCCAACATGTACGGCGCCTCTTCCGAAGTGATCGAGTTGGCCAAGAAGGTCGTCGAGCGCGGCAGCACGGCCGTCGGCAAGGCGGTCATCCCGTATGAAAAGGTCTCCGCCAAGATTTCGAAGGTGGAGAAGGGAGGCCGCAAGCTCCGCTTCACCGCCGGCGGCAAGAAAGGCAATGCCGGCATCAGCGGCAGCAAGACAAAGATCACCATCGGCGGCAAGGCGGCCAAGCGCAGCGCCATCAAGCCGGGCATGACCTGCGAGGTGGACTACCAGGGCAGCGGATCGACCGCGCGCACGGTCGCCTGTAACTAAATTCTGTTCCGCAAGCCAGGACGCCCGCCAGGAGACCGGCGGGCGTCATTCATTTGCGACCAGGGAAACCGTGTCAGTCGCGGATGTCCTGCAGCAGCCAGTCGGTGGGGATTTCGTGGCCAAGGCCGCGTTCCTTGGCCTTTTCATAGGCCACGGCGCCCACCGCCCAGAACTGGGCACCCTGCAGGTTGCCACGCTCGGAATAGGTGATCTGGGTCGCGGCGGTGCGCCCGCGGTTGGTGCCCTCGAAGATGTCCTTGAGGGTGACCATGCGATCAGGCAATGCGGCGCCATGGCCCCTCTTGCCGGACCGCTTCATCCTGAAGTTGGCGTTGAACTTTGGCTGCGCGGCATAGGTGATGTACTCGTCCTCGATCGCCATCTCCGGCAGGCCCCAGGGACCCGGCGCGTTGCCGAAGCGGAGGTAGACGTCGACCTTGTCCAGCGTCTTCGCGTCCGGCCGCCCGCCGCCCCCACCGACGTTGACCACGTGGCAGCCCTTCTCCACCCATTCGCCGTTGAGCACCGGCACGGCGGAATCCGTCAGCCCGGCGATGATGTCGGCGCCGCGATAGACGTCGCGCGGGTTGTCGCAGACGACCGCCTCCACGCCGTACTTGGCCTGCATTTCCGCCGCGAAAGCTTCGCGGTTGGCGGGCGTCGGCGAATAGACCTGGAGCCGCTTCAGCTTGCGCACGCACATGAAAGCGTCCATGTGGCTGCGCGCCATGCCGCCGGAGCCCAGCATGCCGACGACTTCCGAATCCTCCCGGCTCATGTACTTGACGCCGATGCCGCCGTCGGCGCCGACGCGCATGTGCTGCAGCACGCCGTCGTTGATGAAGGCGAGAGGCTCACCGGTGCGTGTCGAGGTCAGCAGGATCAGGCCGCAGAACATGCCCGGGCGGGTGCAGTACTTCTCCTGGGTGACGGCGCCGTTGTATTCCTGTTCGTAGATCACGTCCGACTTCATGCGGATGGCGAAGTAGCCCGACTGCGAGCCGCCCTCCATCGTTCCCCACTGGTAGATTTTCTTGTCGTCCGAGGTGGGAATCTGAATATCCACCCGCGGGCGGCACACCGCTTCCTTGAGGGCGAGCTCGCGGTAGGATTTCTCGAGCGCGTCGATGGTGTCCTTCATGGTCAGGACATCACGGACGACATCGTTGTTGATGAACAGGGTCACGCTTCTCTCCCCGATACGGTGCGCCCGACGTCGATACGCCGGGCGCGGTTTTCGGCCTTACCAGCCCTTTTCCTGGACCTGATAGTAGGTCCGTTCGATGAAATTGCGCAGGCGCGACGCCCGCTTGTACTTGGCGAATTCGCCCGGCAGCTTCAACTCCTTCTTGATCTGTTCGAGGGTCTTGCCCTGCTGGACCATCTTCGCCACCTCGTCGCGGATGGTGACGAAGTAGCGCTTCTGCTCCTCGAGGTCCGCCACCCCGCGGCCCACGTGCACCGGGCCGTGGCCGGGCACGTAGGTATCGACCGCCAGCTTGCGGGCCATGATGTTGTCGAGAATGCGGATCCAGCCGTCGACGACCGAATAGTACACGCCTGACGACTCGCCCTGGCCCGGATGGATTTCGGTGTCGAGCAGGTCGCCGGTCAGGAACACGCGCTTCTGCGGGATATAGACCGTGGTGTCGCCGGTGGAATGGCCGTGACCCTCCAGCGTCATCTGGAACGTCAGCCCGCCGAAATAGAGCGTCATCTCGCCATCGAAGGCGATGTCGGGACGGACCAGCTCGGCGTCCTTGTAGCCTTCTCGGCCCGCTTCCTTGCGCTGCTGGAATTCGCGGCCTTCCTGCATGAACAGGTCGCGCGCCTGCGGACGGCTGGCGATGTAGACCGGGTTGTCCTCACGGAAGTGCCAGGCGCCGGTGGCGTGATCGCCGGCGGAGTGGGAGGACACCAGATAGCGCACCTTCTTGTCGGTAGTCTTGCGGATGGCGGCCAGCACCTGCGGCGCGGTGCGCACGTCGAAGTCGAACACGAGGACGCCGTCCCCGGTGACGACAAAGGTCGAATTGCTCGACCCCCGCCCGTTCTCCATCATGTAGACGTCGTCGGTGACCTTGCGCAGGGTCATCTTGTCGGCGGCGGAAGCGGCATGTGCAACGGTGATGGCCGCAAAGACTGCTACGGCCATGGCAAATTTCCGGAAATACATCGTCGAGGCCCCCCTGGCTCTGGTCGGTGCGGGCCGTTCTTCGCGGCGGCTCCCGCATTCAGGAACAATTTTGGCAGGAATCCGGCTCCGCGCATAGCACGGGTGCCCGAATTTCAGTCGCGGATGTCCTGCAGAAACCAGTCGGTCGGGATTTCGTGACCCCTTCCGGCAGCGCAGGCCAATTCATAAGCGCGCCCGGCAACCGCATAGAACTGGGCGCCCTGGAGGTTGCCGCGCTCGGAATATGTGATCTGCTCATCCGACGTGCGGCCCTTCGCCGTGCCGGCGATGATGTCGGCGAGCCAGACCACCCGCTCCGGCGCCAGGGCCAAGCGGCCGCCGCGCTTGGCGTCAGGCGACATGTGTTTTTCCGCGACCTTTTCCGTCATCGCCGCATAGGTGAGGCGTGAGCGCGCCTTGCCGAATTCGGGCAATCCCCATGGCTGTGGCGCGTCGCCGAAACGGACGCTGACGTCGATGCGGTCGATGGACGCCGGGTCCGGACGCCCCGACCCGCCGATGACGACGATGTGCGTGCCGGGCTCGAGCAGGGTACCATCCGTTACCGGCTCTGTAGCGTCGGTCACCGCCGCAAGAATATCGGCGCCGCGATAGACCTGCTCCGGCGCATCGCAGGCGACGGTCTCGATGCCGAATTTCTTTCGCATCTCCGCCGCGAAGGCTTCGCGGTTGGCGCGGGTCGGTGAGAACACCTGGAGCTTCTTTATCCTGCGCACGCCCATGAACGCGTCCATGTGGCTGCGCGCCATGCCCCCCGATCCGAGCATGCCGACGACTTCCGCGTCCGCCCGCGCCGCGTATTTGACGCCGATCCCGCCATCGGCGCCAACGCGCATGTGCTGGAGGACGCCGTCATTGAAGATGGCCAGCGGCTCCGCATTCTCGATCGAGGTCAGGAGGATCAGTCCGCACCAGCGCCCAGGCTGCATGCAGTATTTTTCCTCAGTCGGAATACCGCCGCGGTTCTCCTGCACCAGCACGTCCGACTTCATGCGGATGGCGAAATAGCCGCGGGTGGAGCCGCCCTCCATGGTGCCCCATTGGTAAGTCTTGCCGTTTGTATCGGCCGGGATCTGGATATCGATGCGGGGCCGGCATACCGCCTCGGAATCTCGGAGATCGATATAGGAACGCTCCAGCGCCGCCATGGTCTCGGCCATGTCGAGGACGGCATGGACATCGTCGTTGTTGATGATGAGCGTCAAGCCGGCCTCCCCTCCGGGTCGCGTCCGCCTTATGACTTCGCGGTAGCAACGTGAATTTCCCCTGAAAATAGGCGTCGGCGTACCCGGGAGCAACGCCGAACTGGACCGGCGTCACCGCGAAGGCATGAACCCATGCGGGGGGCCGTCGGACGCCGGGTTGAGTTGCATTTTTCCACGGCGCTGATAGGGATGGTCCGGTCCTTTCCCGTCCACCGGTCCGAGCCCATGCCCCAGCACGATGCCAGCACCCTCCTGCGTCCCCGCAATATCGTCCTCGTCGGGGCGTCGGACCGGCCGCGCCACTGGTCGGGCCGGGTGTTCGAGAACCTGCGCCGCTTCGGCTTCAAGGGTGGCGTCTACCCCGTCAATCCGAAGCGCAACGACATCTGGGGTGTGCCCTGCTATCCGTCGGTCCGCGAGCTGCCCGAGGCGCCGGACCATGTCGTCTCCTTCCTGCCGGCGGACCTCGTGTTCGGGCTTATGGAGGAGTCGGCCCGTGCCGGGGCGCGTTCGGCGCTGGTCTTCGCCGGCGGCTTCGGCGAAGGCGGCGATCCCGCGGGCCGCGCCCGCGCGGCGCGGCTCGCCGCCATCGTGCGCGACACCGGCCTCGCGCTCTGCGGCCCAAACTGCCTCGGCAACGTCGCCGCGCCGTCCTGCGCTGTGACCCTGCCCGACGACGGCCTCGAAACCATCGAAGCGGGCCCCGTCGCAGTGATCGCCCAATCCGGCGGGCTGTGCGTGGCCTCAACCGCATCCTTGCCGAGCGCGGGCTGATGCCCTCCTACCTCGTTTCCTGCGGCAACCAGGTGGGGCTTACTGCCGGCGATTACCTCCATTACATGGCCGGCGAGTCCCAGGTGCGCGCCGTGCTGCTCTACCTGGAACAGGTCGTCGGCCTCGACGGGTTCCTGGACGCTGCGCGCGCCGTCACGGCCGCCGGCAAGGCGGTGATCGCGGTGAAGATCGGCGGTTCCGACGCGGGCCGCGCGGCGGCGCTCGCCCATACCGGTGCCCTCGCCGGCACCATCGAGGCCTTCGACGCCGTTGCCGGTGCTGCGGGCGTCGCCCGCATGGACTGCATCGAGGACGCTATCGAGGGCCTGGAATACACTGTCCGCGCCGGGCGCCCGGCAGGCGACGGCATCGCCGTCATGACCAATTCCGGGGCGATGAAGAGCCTGGTATCGGAATCGGCGGCACGCGCGGGCGTGACCCTTGCGCAATTTGCCGACGCGACGCAAGCGCGTCTCACGGCCGCCCTCGGCCCGGACGCGCCCCCCGGGAACCCCGTCGATACCAAGCTCACCATCCGCACCGAGACCTACACGGCCTGCCTCGACGCGCTCGCCGATGACCCGGCGGTTGGCCTGATCCTGCTGGCGGAGGAACTGCCCCAGGTGCCCGGGATCGAGCGCAAGGAAGCCAACCTGAGGGGCATCGGAGGATGGACGCAGGCACGCACGAACCGGCCGCCCGTTGCCCTGTTCACGCCCGTCAACGTCAGCCCCAGCGCCCATGCGCAGTCGCTCCGCGCGGGCCTCCTGCATCTGCCCTATTTCGCCGAGCCCGACCGCGCCTTCCGCGTCATTAGGCGGTTGCAGGAGCAGGCGGCGCGCACGGCCCGCGCCGGAGACGCCATCGGCGCCGCCGAACGGTCCACGCCGATGGACGGCGACATGGGCGCGGCGGAAACACTTTCGGAAGCCGAGTCCAAGAAATTCCTCGCACGCATCGGCATCGCTACGCCGCGCGAGGCCGTCGCCGCCGACGCCGAAGCCGCGGCACGGGCGGCGCGGGACATCGGCTTTCCGGTTGTCGTCAAGGGACTGTCGACGGCGTTGCCGCACAAGACCGAAGCCGGGGCCATCGCCCTCGACCTCGGCGACGAGAACGCGGTTCGCGCCGCCTGTGCCCGCATCACAGCCAACGTCGCCACCTATCGACCGGGCCTCGCCCTCGACGGGTTTCTGGTCGCGGAACAGGTCGTGGGCGGCGCCGAGATGGCGCTGGGTTTGAGCGTCGATCCGGAAATGGGACCTGTCGTGATGTTCGGTTCCGGCGGGATACTGCTGGAGCTCTACAAGGACGTGGCTTTCGGCCGCGGCGGGCTCAACCGGGACGAGGCCGCGGCGATGATCGACGCGACCCGCGCCGGGCGGCTCATCGACGGCTGGCGCGGTGGGCCGGTTCTCGATCGCGAGGCAGTGATCGACGCCATCGTGTCCCTGGGTCGTCTCGCCGCCGAGGACCCGTCGGTGGAGGCGGTAGACGTCAACCCGCTGCTGGTATGGCCGAGAGGAAAGGGGGTCCTCGCCCTCGACGCCCTGGTCGTGCGTCGGGCCCGGAATCCCGCGGTTTCCGCCGCAGCGAGCCGCGAAACCCGCTCGGTTGCAGGGGTGAAACCGGAAGGGTAATATCGCCCCCGTCGGGGTATGGCGCACCCCACCCCGGTCCGGCTTACGCGGCCAACCCCATGAAAATCCGCGCAGAAAAGAATTCAGGAGAACGCCATGCCCCACGATCTGCCCGATGACGACCGTCATATCCATTGGACGGAACCCAAGGACAACAAGAAGAAGTCCGGCTTCGGCACCTTCGAGCGGCCCAAGCTGCCCTACGACCTGTGGATGGAATCCCAGGAAATCCCCATCTTCCGCAACTTGGGCGTGACGCGCTGCCAGGACCTGCCCCTGAAACCATGGGCTCTCTATGGAGGCAAGGGCACTTTCATCCAGCTCTGGGGTACGGAAGGGCTGTGGGGGTCCTTCGTGCTCGAGGTGCCGGGCGCCAGCGCAACCAACGCCGTGAAGCATGTCTATGAGCAGCAGTTCCTGGTGATCGAAGGTCGTGGCACCACGGAAGTGTGGGAAGACGGCCTCGAATCCAAGAAGCACGTTTTCGAATGGCAGGCGGGCTCGATGTTCGCCATTCCCCTCAACGCCAAATACCGGCTGATCAATGCCTCGTCGCAGCCGGCCAAGCTGCTGGGCGGCAACCTTGCGCCCCAGGCGTTCAACACCTACCGCAACGCCGAGTTCATCTTCGGCTGCCCGTTCGCCTTCCGCGACCGCTTCAACCCCGACAACGCGGATTACTTCAAGCCGGTCGACGATATCTACGCCGATCCGGTCCGCGGTCTCGCCATGAAGCAGACCAACATCCTGCCCGACGTCATCAATTGCGAGCTGCCGCTCGACAACCGGCGTTCGCCCGGCTACCGCCGGATCGAGCCGCACATGGCACGCCAGAACTTCTACCTCTGGATCGCCCAACACGAGACCGGGAGGTATTCCAAGGCCCACGCCCATGGCTCCGGCGCAATCCTGATCTGCCTCAAGGGCAAGGGCTATACCTACACGTGGCCGTCGAGCGAAGGGCCGACGCCGTGGAAGGACGGCAAGGGCGACAAGGTCATGCGCCAGGACTACGAGCCCGTGGGCATGGTCACCGCCGCGCCGATGGGCGGTGACTGGTTCCATCAGCATTTCGGCGTATCGGCCGGTCCGTTGCGGCTGACCGCCTGGTTCGGCCCGGTCCATCCAGGCAAGAACGCCCGTTCCGGCGCGCCCGGCAGCAAGGAGATCGACTACGGCGCCATCGACCTGCGCGACGGCGGCACGGCGGTTCCCTACGACATCGAGGATCCGTACCTACGCAAGGAGTTTGAGGAAACACTTGCGCAGGAAGGCGGCAAGTCCCGCATGGAGGATTCGCTCTATATGCCCCCTCGGGCCGCCGAGTAGCCGGCGCCCATGGCGGTACAGGAAATCCGCGCCTCGTTCACCAACGCGGCACGGCACATCGTCGACGAGGGCGAGTTCGATTTGACCAGCGTCGGCGTGGACATCGGTTCGTCCACGTCGCATCTGGTGTTTTCGCGCCTGCACATGGAGTGCATCGGCTCGCGCTACAAGATCGTCGAGCGCGAGATCCTGCACGAATCGGACATTCTTCTGACCCCTTACGTGGACGGCGAGGTGATCGATTCCGACGCGCTCGGCACGTTCATCGAGGCGAGCTACAAGAAGGCCAACCTCAAGCGCGACGCCATCGATACCGGAGCCCTGATTCTGACCGGGGTTGCCGTCCGCCGCAGCAACGCGCGCGCCATCGCCGACCTGTTCGCCGCCGAGGCGGGCAAGTTCGTCGCCGTCAGCGCAGGCGACGGGCTGGAGACCACCATGGCGGCCCACGGCTCCGGCGCCGTCGCCCTGAGCGCCGAAATCGGCGGCGTGGTGATGAACGTCGACATCGGCGGCGGCACCTCCAAGATCGGTATCTGCGAGGATGGGAAGGTGCGTGACGTCACCGCGATGGACGTGGGCGCCCGGCTTCTCGCCATGGACGACGCCGGCCGGATCGTCCGCATCGAGGATGCGGGCCGCACCTTTGCTGAAGAAGCGGGCGTCGCCATCGACTTCGGCTTGACCCCGTCGGCCCGCGATCTCGACGCGATCGTCGCCCGCATGACCGCACGGCTGATGGAGGTGATCACGCTCAGGGACATGTCGTCCGACGCCATCGACCTCCTGCGCCTGCCGCCGCTGGCCTATCGCGGCAAGGTGGACGCCATCACCTTTTCCGGCGGCGTATCGGAATTCATCTACGGCCGGGCGCAGGCGACGTTCGGCGACCTCGGCGCGCTGCTGGCGAAATCGATGCGCAGCGCCGTGGACGCCCTCGGCATCCCGGTGCGCGAGCCGGCGGCCACCATCCGCGCCACCGTGATAGGTGCCTCCCAGTACACGGTGCAGGTTTCCGGCAACACGATCTTCATCGAGCCGACCGCGGCGGTGCCCATCCGCAACGTGCCCGTGATCGCGCCCGAAATCGACTTTTCCGCCGATTCGATCGACCCCGCGGCAGTCTCCGCCGCCATCGGCGCGTCGCTCAACCGCCTCGACCTGACCCACGCCGACCAGGCGGTGGCCGTGTCGTTCAAGTGGGGCGGCTCGGCGACGTTCCAGCGCCTCGACGGGTTCTGCACCGGGCTGCGCGAGGCCATGCGCGAGCACATCGCCAAGGGTCATCCGGTGATCATGGTCAACGACAGCGATATCGGTGGACTGCTGGGCCTGCACCTCACCGAGGAAATCAAGATCGAGGACGCCGTCATTTCCATCGACGGGATCGAGTTGAAGGAGTTCGACTACATCGACATCGGCGAGCTGATCCCCTCCTCCGGGGCGGTGCCCGTCGTCATCAAATCGCTGGTGTTCCCGGCTTCGGCCTGACCGGACCCACGACGCACCGGCGGTCACCATCGGAGCACGCGATGACCGTGACCGGAAAGAGCAATCGGCAGAGCGATCTGCGCGCCTTCATTGCCGAATTACGGGAACTGGGCGACCTGCGGGAAATATCCGGCGCCGACTGGAACCTCGAGATCGGCGCCATTACCGAGCTCCTCGGCGAGGAAGAAGGCCCGGCATTGCTGTTCGACGGCATCCGCGGCTATCCCAAGGGCTTCCGCGTCGTCTCCAACGTCTTCCGCACCCATGCCCGCGCCGCCGCGTCCCTCGGCCTGCCGCCGGACCTTTCCGGTGTCGCCCTGCTCAATGCCTGGCGCCAGCGGCTGCGCGACCTCGCACCGATGGCGCCCGTTGTGGTCAAGGATGGCCCGGTATTCGAGAACCGCGCCGCGGGCGACACCGTGGACCTTGGCCTGTTTCCCGCCCCGGTCTGGCACGAGCATGACGGTGGACGCTACCTCGGTACCGGCTCGGCGGTTATCACCCGCGACCCCGACAGCGGCCGGATCAACATCGGCACCTACCGCTGCATGGTGCAAGGGCAGGACCGCATCAGCGTCAAGATGAACAAGGGCAAGCACGGCCGCCTCGCCATGGACCGCTACCACGCGCGCGGCGAGCCCTGCCCCGTCGCCATCAGTTTCGGCCACGCGACCTCCGTCTTCCTCGCCGCGCAACTGCCGCTCGCCCCCGGTGTCGAGGAGTACGGCATTGCCGGCTGGCTGCAGGGCTCGGCCGTCCAAGTTGTGGAGAGCCCGCTCCACGGCCTGCCGATCCCGGCCAGCGCGGAGATCGTGATCGAGGGCGAGGTGCCGCCGCCGCTGGACCGCGCGGCCCTGCCCAAGGAGGGCCCGTTCGGCGAGTGGCCGGGCTATTTCGCCGACACCACCACCGGCGAAGTGCCGCTGATGCACGTCAAGGCGGTCTACTGGCGCAACGACCCCATCATCCTCGGCGTGCCGCCCCTGAAGCCGCCCAACAACTACATTTCCGTGCCCCTCGGCGCGGCGCAGTTGTGGGACCAGCTCGAGGCCGCCGGCATCCCGGGCATCATGGGCGTCTGGGGGCACGTCTATGGCGGCCAGTCGGGCCCGTTCACGGTGGTTTCCATCCGCCAGTCCTACATGGGCCACGCCAAGCAGACGGCGCTTGCCGCGGCATCGGCGCGGGCCGGGGCCTACGGCGGCAAGTTCGTCGTCGTCGTCGATGACGACGTCGAGGCCTCCGACATCGACGACGTGATCTGGGCCCTCGCCACCCGCTGCAACCCGCGCGAGGGCGTCGACATCGTCAAGGGCGTGTGGACGTCTCCGGCCGACCCGGCAATCGCGCCCGAGGACCGGTCGCCCGAGGGCTACACCATGGACCGCGTCCTGATCGATGCCTGCCGCCCCTACCGCTGGCGCGACCAGTTCCCCGCGGTCAACGTGTTCTCCGACGCCTTCCGCGACAAGGTGCGCGACAAGTTCGGGCTCTGACCGCGAGGGCCCAGGAAACGCGGTGCGACATGAAAAAGGCGCGGCCCCGGAGGACCGCGCCCGAACGCCGCTGTTGAAACGAGGCCCAGATTATTTGTTGCACTCCATCTGGCCGGCGTGGCTTCCCTCGCCTTCCCACCAGATCTTGCAGGTCATGCCCGCCATGACGGCCTTCGCCTTGGCCGCCTTACCGTCGACCTTGAGCTTGGTGTAACCGCCGGTGATGCGCGCGGTCATCTTTTTGCCGCCCGATTCGAACTCGAAGCGCCCTTTCTTGAGCATCTTCGTAATCTTGCCCGAAACAGTCTGCCAGTTGACGGTGCGCAGCGGAGAGTTCGGATTTTCGAGAAGCTTCGAGTAGCGCTCATACAGGGGCGACGGCATTTTGGCGATCCGCTCCACCACCTTCTGGACCCAGGCGCCGTCCTGCGGGCTGAGCGATAGATGCAGTTTCTCCGCATCCCGGAGGTATTCGGGGCTTTTGTGGGCGTCAATGAAGCCCTTGCGCAGTGCCGCGACGCGATCCGCGGGGATGCCCGGCGGTCCGGCGAACGGGCGCGCCAGGAAGAACGGCGTCTCAAGCAAGCCTATGAGATCCCGGTCCTCCTCCGACGTGGCCAGTTCGCGCGCGGTCGGAACGTCGGCCAGCTCCGGATGCCTCGTCTCGCGGGCGAATTGCATCAGGATGTTCACGGGACTTTCCTTGCCGAGCCATTCGCGGTGCGCCGTCTTGATCGACGCAAGGCCGGTCATGCGCCCATGCATCTCGCCGCGATCGACCGCCAGGTAAAGGGTGTTTCCGCCCGGGTAGCCGCGCACCACCTGCAGCGGAATCTTCAGCGTTTCACGGAGGATGATGGGGACGTCGTGTCCGTCGGACCCGAAGGAGGTCGAAGCTATTTTTATATCGCCCTGGTGTCGGCGCAGCTCGTCGATCGACTTGATCCCGGTATCCTTGCGCACCACCAACAGGTAGGCCTCGTCGCTGTAGCTCGACGGCGTGCCGATCCAGGTCATCTTGAGCGGATCGTACTTTACCTGCTTGGTCTTGCCGGCAAAGGCGAGGATGGGGAGGCTGCGGGCGAAGGTGCCGAACACGGTGCCGTCCTTGGGCGCCTGGTTGTAGATGAAGTTTGCGGCAGTAACGCTGCCCGCACCTGCCATGTTCTGAACGATGGCCGACGGCTTGCCGGGCAGGTGCGGGCCGATGTGACGGGCGACCTGGCGCGCGTAGGTATCGTAACCACCGCCCGCCGCGAAACCGACAATGACCCTGATGGTCTTGCCTTCGAACAATTCCTTTGCGCCGGCGGACAACGGAGAAAGCACAATGGCAGCCGTGATCGCCGCCATACCGAAATGACGAAGCCTGTTCATCTTTGCCTCCTTGGATAGCAGGACCGCCCGCCCGTCTTCGCGTCCGTGGGGTCCCAACCGATGCGCGGATGCTACCGCCGCCGCCGCGCCTTGACCATCATTTTGACGGGCCGTCGCGCCCGCTTCCCGCCGCCGGCCGACCCGGACGGCCATGCCCGGCGTTGTCCCCAACGAGAAAAAGGCGCGGTCCCCGGGGGACCGCGCCTCATACACTGATATGGCAGACCCGCCTACTTGGCACACTCCATCTGGCCGGCATAAGTGTTGTTGCCTTCCCACCAGATCTTGCAGTTCATGCCGGCCTTGACCGACTTGGTCTTGGCCTTCTTGCCGTCGACCTGGATCTTGGTGTAGCCATTGTTCATGCGGGACTTCATCGTCTTGCCGCCGGATTCGAACTCGAACCGGCCTTTCTTGGCGACCTTGGTGATCTTGCCCTCGACGATCTTCCATTCCACCTGGCGCGGCGCCGACTTCGGGTTGGCCAGGATCTTGGCGTAGCGGTCGTAGAGCTCACGCGGCATCTTCGACATGCGCTCGACGATCTTGGCGACACGCTCGCCGTCGAGCGGGCTCACGTCGATCTTCAGCTTGGTCGCTTCCTTGACGTAGCCGGGGTCCTTGTGGGCCGCCATGAAGGCCGCGCGTACGACCTTGGCATTGGCGGCCGGCACGTCCGGCGGCGCGGCAAAGGGACGCGCCAGGAAATAAGGCGCTTCCATCAGCTCGATCAGGTCGCGGTCGGCTTGCCGGCTCGCCAGCTCGCGGGCCGTCGGCACGTTGGGCAGGTCGGGATGCCGGGTGTCACGGGCGAACTGCATCAGGAAGTTCACCGGGCTGTCCTTGCCCAGCCACTCGGGATGGGCCGACTTGACCGAGGAATAGCCGACCATGCGGCCGTCCATCTCGCCGCGGTCGACCGCGAGGTAGAGGGTGGAACCGCCCGGATAGCCGTGGACGACCTGGATGTTCAGGCCGAGCGTGTCGCGCAGCACCAGGGGGACGTCATGGCCCGTCGACCCGAAGGACGTGGACGCGAACTTGAGCTCCTTTGGCAGCTTGCGCAGTTCGCCGACCGAAGACACGCCGCGGTCCTTGCGCACCGCCATCAGGTAGGCGTCGTCCTGGTAGCTCGACGACGTGCCGATCCAGGTCAGCTTCAGGGGATCGAAGCGGATGCCCTTGCCGCCGCCGGAAAAGGCGAGAACCGGCACGGTGCGCGAAAACGTGGCGAACTGGGTACCGTCCTTCGGCGCCTGATTGTAGATGTAGTTGACGGCCTGGACGGAACCCGCTCCCACCATGTTCTGGACGATGACGGTCGGCTTTCCGGGAAGATGGTTGTTGATGTAGCGCGCGAGCGAGCGCGCATAGATGTCGTACCCGCCGCCGGGTGCGTAACCGACGATAACGCGGAAGGTCTTGCCCTTGAAATTCACGTCCTGGGCCTGAACAGGGACCGTCAACCCAGCGTAGGCGCCGGCAGCGACGAGAGCCGCGGCAAGCGGACGCAGAATGTTTCCGTGCTTGGTCATGAATCGTGTCTCCTTGACGTCTCCTCGGCCTCTCCTCGGAGCAGGCGGCCTCCTATTGATTTTGCTTTGGGCCGAATGATGAATTTTAACCCACGGTCGGGCCGAGGTGCAATCTGCCCTGGCCAGCAGACGCAGAACGCGGGCCCCTAAGGACCCGCGTTCCGGCGCATCCCGTAACCGAAATTTACTTTTTGCACTCCATCTTGCCGGCGTAGGAGTTGTTTCCCTCGAACCAGACCTTGCAGGCCATGCCGGCCTTAACAGCCTTGGACTTGGCCGCCTTTCCACCGATATTGATCTTGGTGTAGCCGCCCGACATGCGCGACTTGTACTTCTTCCCGTCGGCTTCGAACTCGAAACGGCCTTTCTTGGCGATCTTGGTGATCTTGCCCTCGACGATCTGCCACTTGACCTGGCGCACCGGCGATTTCGGATCCTTGAGGATGGCGGCGTAACGTTCGTAGAGCGCACGCGGCATCTTGCCGAGACCTTCGACCAGCTTCTGGACCTCGGCCCCGTCGAGCGGGCTGGTCAAAAGACGAAGTTTCTTCGCTTCCTTCTTGTACTCGGGATCTTCATGAGCCGCCATGAAGGCCGTGCGCAGCGCCTTGACGCGATCCGCCGGGATGCCCGGCGGTCCGGCGAAGGGACGGGCCAGGAAGAACGGCGCTTCCAGCAGGGCGATCAGGTCCTTGTCTTCCTGCTTGCTAGCGATTTCCTGGGCCGTGGGTGCGTCGGGAAACTCCTTGAGCCGGGTCTTGGTCGCGAACTGCATGATGACCCGTACGGGGCTGTCCTTGCCGAGCCATTGCGGTTGGGCTGTCTTCGCCGACGCGTAGCCCGCCATACGACCCTGCGCCTCGTTGCGTTCGACGGCGAGGTAGAGCGTATTGCCGCCCGGATAGCCGCGCAAGGCAAGGATGTTGAGGCCGAGCACCTCGCGCAACACGATGGGCACGTCGGTCCCGTCGGACCCGAAGGCGGTGGAGGCGAACATGAGCGGCGTCTTGGTCTGCCGCAGGTCGCTGATCGACTTGATCCCCGTGTCCTTGCGCACGAACATCAGGTAGGCTTCGCCCTTGTAGCTCGACGAGGTGCCGATCCACGTCAGTTTCAGGGGATCGTACTTGACCTGCTTGGAGTCCCCCGCGAAGGCCAGGACCGGCACGCCCCGCGCGAAGATACCGAACTCGGTCCCGTCCTTGGGCGCCTGGTTATAGAGATAGTTGACGGAATTGATGCTGCCGGCCCCCGTCATGTTCACCGCCACGACGTTGGGCTTGCCCGGCAGATGCTTGCCGATATGGCGCGCGAGTTGGCGGCCATAGCGGTCGTAGCCGCCGCCGGCGGCATAGCCGATGACGACCCGGATGGTCTTGCCCTCGAACATCTCCTTCGCGGAGACGTCCGACGGCGTCATGGCGGCGAGTGTTGAAACGCCCGCGACGGCTGCCGCGGTCGAAAAGGCGAGGAACCCTCGCCCGAAGGGTTTACGATGGATCATTGTTGTCTCCCAGTGTTGTAGGGGGAAAGCGTCACCCGGATTGTTGTTTTCGGGCTTGGGCGATTCCTAAATCCTATTGTTTTACACAGCGTAGCCTTTGCGGCACCGGGGTTCAACCGTCGCGCCGGGAACCATCCGGAATCCGCAAAAATCCTTGGAAAAAGTCGTATAAACCGGCCGAAAGAACACCGATTTTCGATGGATGCCGTGCGGCATGCGGCGAAAAAAAAACGGCGGACCCGACATGCGGGCCCGCCGACTTGGCAGCGCGCAAGCCACCTAGTTCTTGCAATCCACCCGTTTGGCCTCCGCCCCCGGCCGCGGGTAGGTAAAGGTGCAGGTCATCCCCACTTTTATTTCTTTGCGTTTGACCGAATTGCCATTGACGGTCAACGTCGTGCGCGAGCCGGAAACCTTGGCGCTGACCTCCTTGTCCTCGTGCTTGATGAAGATGGTGCGGCCTTCTTTCTTGATCTGGCTGACCGGACCGACGTGCTGCATCATGTCCACCTTGACGGTCGACAGGCGCTTGAGCAGCGCGACGACCTCGGACGGCTGGTCCATAAGCTCGACGATCCGCTTCTGCACATCCTCACCGTAGGCGGGCTCGAGCGACCGGCCGGCCCGTTTCGCCGCGGCGACGAAATCCTTGTCCTCGACCGATTCCTTGAACGCCGTGCGCAACGCCGAAAGGCGATCGGCTGGAATGTCCGGCGGTCCCGCGGCGATTCGCGAAAGCTGGCCCATATTGGCGAGCAGCTTCATCACGGCTTTTGCCTGGGGGTTCTTGGCGTAGGCGCGCGCGTCCTGGATGCCCTTGACACTGCCGCCGACCTGCATGATGACGCGGAGCCGGCCGGCGCGCTGATAGGTAAGCGCCGAATCCTCGCTGCCCATCAGGATGTCGAGCTCGCCCCTGAGGATGGCCAGCGCGGCTTGGGACCCGGAGTAACCGGTGATGATCTTGTAGGGGAGGCCGAAGGCGGTCCCTACCATGAACGAATCGGTGTACGACCCCGAACCCACGCCGGAGGCGGAAAATTTCAGTGTCTCCTTGGCATTGAGGATGTCTTCGAAGGTCTTGTACTTCGAGTCCTTGCCCACCGACATGGTGCGCGGTTCCGACGCCAGCTTGCCGAGCCACGACATCTTGGCGAGGTCGAAACGGATGCCCTTCTGCTTGAGCACCTGGGAATAGACGAGGCCGGTGGTAAAATTGCCCATGGTCAGGCCGTTGGGTTGCGCCGTGTAGATCAGGTTGACCCCGATGATATGCCCGGCGCCGGGGCGGTTCTTGACCACGAACTTCGAGCCCGGAAGCTTCTTTTCCATGGTATTGGCGAGCAATCGGCCCCAATAATCGTGGCCACCGCCAGGCGCCGTGGTCACGATCCATTCGGCCGTCTTGCCGTCGAAATAGGCCTTGCCCTTGTCCGCCGCCAAGGCACCGCCTGCGGCTATGGCGAGGCACAAGGCAAACACAACACCAAGCAGGCTACGCGCAAATATTCTCATCCTTGCCCCCCGGTTCTTGTTGCGGGAGCGCCCCGTACAGACTGCATATTATCGTATTCGCGGGATGCTCCCCTGCCGTGACCGGAAGGCTAGCAAGGCGGGGATAGGGGTTCAACCAAAGAAGGCAGGCGGGTCCCTTGGACCAGCCCAACTACTTGATATCACAGGAATCTTTTTGTTATTGGCAGTCGATCTGCTGGGCCTCCGCCCCGGGCCGCGGATAGGTGATGGTGCAGGTCAGGCCCGGCTTGAAGATATCCCTTTTGGCGGTCTTTCCGGCCTGGGTGATCTTGGTCCGGGACCCGGAAACCTTGGCCGAAACCTCCTGTCCAGCGCGCTGGATGAAGACCTCCCGGCCCTCGTTCTTCACCTGGGTGATGGGGCCGGTGTGCTTGACCATTTCCTCCTTCATCGACGACAGCTTCTTCAGCATGGCGACGATTTCCGGCGGCTGCGCCATCAGCTCCGTGATCATCTTGTGGACGCCGGCGCCGTAGGCCGGCTCGGTTTCCCGCTGGGCGCGCTTGGCGGCTTCCTGCAGCTCCTTGCTCTCGATGGCGCCCTTGAACGCGGTACGCAGGGCCTCGAGGCGGTCCGCCGGAACCTTCGGCGGCCCGGCGGTGATGCGCGACAGGTTGCCCATCAGGGACATCAGACGGATCACCTGCTTGCCCAGCGGCGTCTTGACGTAATCGTTGGCATCCGCCATTCCCCGGACGCCGCTGCCGCCGACCATCATGATATTGCGCAAGTGTCCCGCACGGACGTAGGAGTCGGCCGAATCCTCCCCGCCCATCAGCACGTCCAGTTCGCCGCGTACCATGGCGAGCGCCGCCTGCGAACCGGAATAGCCGTTGATGATCTTGAACGGAATGTTGAAGGCCGTCCCCACCATGAAGGAGTCGGTAAAGGAGCCCGACCCGACGCCGGACGACGAAAACTTGACCTCGCGCTTCGAGTTGAGCACGTCGGCGAAGGTCTTGTATTCCGACTTGACCGCGACCGACATGACCCGGCGCTCCGACGACACCTTGCCGAGCCACGACATCTTCGCAAGGTCGAAGCGGATGCCCTTGGTCCCGATCAGCTGCGAGTACACGAGACCGGTCGAAAAGTTGCCCACCGTGAGCCCGTTCGGCGGCGCCGTGTAGACGAGGTTCGCGCCGATGATGTGGCCGGCGCCGGGACGGTTCTTGACGACGAATTTCGACCCCGGCAACTGGCGTTGCATGTTGATCGCCACCAGCCGTCCCCAGAAGTCGTGGCCGCCGCCGGGCGCGGTGGAGACGATCCACTCCACGGTCTTGCCCTTGAAGTAGTCCTTGCCCTTGGCCTGGGCGAAGGCGGGCGACGAGTCATACGCGCATACAAAAACGGCGCCAGCGAGCATGACGCGACACAGGTACCGCATCGGATAAACCTCCCAACGAAGGGGCTTGGGGTTTCTTGGTGTTGTTGCGCGGATTTGACCACAAGCCGATGCCCCGCACAATGGGACAACGACCACCGGTGCGATGCCGTATCCCCCGTAATCGCAGCCTTTCAGGACTTTACCCCTATTTTTTATAGGGAGTTATGTTCGCTTTCCCGGAGGCGTCGATGTACCACAGTTCCGATTTCATCGGCTTGCCGTTCACGCGGTCGAGCATCCAGTCGAACATCATCGTTTCGCGGTTCTCGCCATTCGCTGCCGCCGGCCCGCCGTGGATCGAATGGTTGGCGCTTTCGTAGACCACCAGGCGCTTGGGCGCCCGGATCTGCTCGAACAGGCGGTAGGTATGCTCGACCGGCGACAACTGGTCGTCCTCGCCGGCGACAATCATGTACGGGCATTTCACCCTGGGCGCGACCTTGCGCAGATCGAAGCCCTTGACGAAGGTATCGAATTTTCGTTCGTCTTCGTAGCCGCACATGAACATGAAGCGCACCTTGAAGGTGGGCGAGGCCATGTTGAAGATCGTGTGCGCGCCCGGCTCCTGGCAGATGCCGGTGGCGCTCACGCCCTTGATCCGGTTGGCGAGCGCCGCCGCCGCCTGGGTCCCGAAATAGGTGCCGAAGGAGGAGCCGCGGATGACGATGCGCTCGGGATCGATCTCCGGCTGGTCGCAGAGCCAGTCGACGCAGGCCACCGCCGCCGCCTGGAACGCCGTCGGGGTGAGGTAGATACCGCGGCCGGGGCACTCGCCCTGCCCCGGCCCGTCGAGCGCCAGCACGGCAAAACCGCGCTCGATGGCGGGATCGCCGTACATGGCGACCATGTTCTCCTTCGACCCGTCCATGCCGCCCGTCACCACCGTCACCGGGAACCGTTCGCTCTTGGCCGGCGGATGCGGCAGATGCAGGTACGCCGGCAGCGACTTGCCCCGACCGAAGGGAATCTCGACCCGCCTGACCGGCCGCGGCGCGTATTTCATGTATTTGGCGAAGGTGGCGTTCATGCGTTCCTCGAGCTCGGCCACCGTGTCGTCGAAGTCGAAATAGGGCCACTGGGCGGAGGCATAGAGCAACGAGGCGGTGATGAACTGCTCGCGCGCCGAAACGAAGCGCTTCTGCTTCTCGAAGGCACGGCCACGCACCTCGGCCCTGCGTCCGGCGCGGGCGAACTCGGGCCCGATATCGTTGAACTTCTTCATCCGCGCGGCGGCCGCGCGGAACGCGGCGATGCCTTCGGACCCGCCGCGGCTGCCCTTCGACTGGATGCGCCCCTGGTCCCATTCGGGCCCGACGGTGGCGATGACGGCGTCGAGAATCCACCGCTGCTCCTGCCAGCGCCGGGTGCGGCGCTCGACATGCAGGCGTTTCTTCATGCGTTCCCTCCCATCGCGGTCCGCCCCGTTCCGCTGTCGTCCGAAGCCCGGCTTGCAGCGGTTTACCCGCTGTTTGGTGACATGCTAGCCTGACGGCACTCTGGCGAGCGGGCCCGTGCGTGTCAATCGCCCCAGCCCACGGGTAGTGTCTCAGTTTCAACGGGCGGGCCGCCGTTGATCCTTTGGAGGTCAAACACTACCGTGACCACAGCGTTCTGAGGAGCGGCCTCATGGATAAGATCGCCTACATCGAATTTCCCACGAGCGATGGCGCCGGGACCGGCAAGTTCTTTTCCGACGCCTTCGGCTGGAAGCTGATCGATTATGGCCCGACCTATACCGGGCTCGATGGAGCGGGGATCGACGGGGGGATCGATGCCGGGGCTGGTCGGGTCGCGGCACCGCTCGCGGTCATCCGGGCTGAGGACATCGACGATGCCGAAAGGCGGGTGGTGGTGGCGGGTGGAATCGTTACACGCGCCCAGTTCGACTTTCCGGGCGGACGGCGCTTCCACTTCCGCGAGCCTGGCGGATCGGAATTGGCGGTTTATGCGGAAAAGGACTGAGCGTGTCGGGCACGTCGAATTTCAAACTGAGGCACTACCAGCCCCCGTACTGTGTGGCCAGCCAGGTCAAACAATTCGCGTCCCCAATGGGTGCACAACCACAGCAGGAAGGCCGAACCATGAACTCACACAAGATATCCTTCGTTATTGCCGCGGCCTCGGCCGTGGTCCTCTCGGCGTCGACGGCCCGCGCCGCCGATGACGTGAAATTCTTCGACGGCAAGTCCGTCACCTACATCGTCGCCACCGGGGCCGGCGGCGGCTTCGATTTCTACGGGCGGCTGATCTCCCAGTACATGAAGAAGAACCTCCCGGGCTCGACCTTCGTCGTCCGCAACATGCCGGGCGCCGGCCATATCATCGGCACCAACTACATCTACAATTCGAAGCCCGACGGGCTGACCATCGGCACCTTCAACACCGCCATGTTCTTCAACCAGATTCTCAATAAAAAGGGCGTAAAGTACGACCTTGCAAAGATGAACTTCCTCGGCAAGGCATCGTCTTCGCCGCAGATCGTGATGGTGAACGGCAAGCTTCCGTATAAGTCCATCGCCGAACTCCGCGCGTCGGGCAAGGTGCTGAAGATGGCGACCGGCGGGCCGGGGTCCGGTCGCTGGGTCTTCGCCAAGATGACCGAAGCGGCCCTCGGCCTGAAGTTCAAGATGATCCCGGGCTACGACGGCCCCGACGCCCATCTCGCCATGCTGCGGGGCGAGGTCGACGTGATGATGGGCTCCATCGAGAGCAACATCGACTTCCATCGCCAGGGCAAGGGCCGGCTGCTGACGGTCTATTCGACCGAGCGCGATCCCGACGCCAAGGATGTTCCCACCGCCTATGAGCTGATCAAGGACGAGGACGGCAAGCAGCTCGCGCGCCTGACCACCCTGTCGGGCGAGATGTGGCGCGTTACCGGCGCGCCGCCGGGCATTCCGGCGGGCCGCCTCGCCGCCCTGCGCGCCGCCTACAAGAAGGCCCTGCTCGATCCCCAATTGCAGGCCGCGGCCAAGAAGGCGGGGCGCGAGGTCATGCCGGCTTTCGGCGAGGACGTGGACAAGGCCTTCCGGGAGGCCCTCGGCGTATCGCCCAAGGTGAAGAAGCTGATCATCGAGGCCAACGCGCCGACCGCCAAGGTGGAGTTCCTCAATCACACCGGCAAGGTGACCAAGAGCGAAGGGGACGGCCGCAAGCTCTTCCTGATGCATGAGGGCAAGGAAGTCTCGGCCAAGGTTTCGGGCTCCCGCACCAAGGTCAGCATCGCGGGCAAGCCCGGCAATCGCAAGGCGATCACGCCCGGCATGACCTGCACGTTCGTCTATCTGCGCGCTGGCGCGGAGGCCAAGGAAGTGAACTGCAAGTAGGACATTGTCACCGGGCGGCCCGAACGGCCGCCCGGCGTCGGCTGCTTTAATCAGGATTTCTCTGCCGGTAATACCTTGAACGAGAAGTGCACACCAGCATCCGCGGCAACTCGCGCAACGTGTTCTAAAAACCTATTGCCCTCACCGCCGGGTTCGTACTTCGCCAGGATACTGATCTTGACCGGAGTTGTGGGCGCCACTTCCTGACCGGTGGTTTCGCGGAGTTGCTCGTACACTTCACCACTATCAATGAAGTTGAAATAGCGATTTACCTTCGCTTGTAAAAGCGACAAGTGTTGGATTTCATCCTCCCAGGCGCAATCGTCGACAAGAGTGAGTACTACATATCCAGTATCCTTTTCCAGACCAAGATAATCGACAGTATTTGCATCTGTTAGTCGCATAACACTGTCCCTCAAGGCCGTCGGATTGTGACTTGGGTTCCCGGCGGGATAACCGTTCCACCAGGAATACCAGGTTTTCCTTTGCCCACCACGACACCTCCACTCTGCTGGATCTCGGAAAACGCCGTTGCCTGATTCCGCGTAAGTGGCGCTGTCGCCGAAGCCTTACACTCCACGCAACCAATCTGCGTTCCATCACGTGTTGCGAAGTCGACGCGAGTGCGTGTGCCACTTGATGTCCTTATTGTTACCTGCGGAGCAACAACCTCATGTGTTGCCCGTAGCTCGGCTCCTACAGCCGCCTCAAACGCATCGCCAGAGGCCCTATTTGCCTGCACACCACTCCTTGTAGCGGAGCCGGCAAAAGCTCTAGTCCCGATTGCGGCACCGGCGCCGACCTGTAACCCCGGGATGGCGGTCATTATACCCGTCAACCCGGCCTGTCCAAAATCGATGCAGGAGAAGCTCCCGGACTGCTGATATTGGCTCAGGACGTCGATGGCGGCCCCGAGTCCGAAGAGCGCCAATTGGACGGCGAACTCCCCACTGGGGTCCACGGCGTTGACCACGTTGCCGCCGACGTAGGGGTATAGATTGGCGACCGGATCGCTCCCCTCCCCGAGCCGATCGCGCGACAGCCAGCGGCCGGCGACCGGGTCGTAGGCACGGTACTGGGTGAGATAGAGCCCGCTGTCGGCGTCGTGGAACATGCCCGCATAGGTGAAGTCCGTCACCGGCGCGGTGGCCTGCAGCGGCCGGCCGTAGGGGTCGTAGCCGTAGGCCGGGGCACTCGTCGGGCCGGCGAACGCGCGCCGCACCGTGCCGAGCTGGTCAGGGGCGTAGTAATAGGGCTGCCCCGGCGAGCCAGGCACGTATTCGCCCTCGGAGTAGTAGGCTCGCGTCACCGCATTCGTGGCGTCCCGCGCCTGGCAGATGCGCGAGCCGCACCACAGGTAGGAGATCGTCGTGGCGCCGCCGCCCCCGCCGGGCGTGCTGGTGATCGCTGTGCGCCGGTCGCGCCCGTCATAGACGAAGTCCGTCTGCTTGCCCGGCGTGGCGGGATAGGTGATCCTGACGAGACGATTCTCGGCGTCCCAGGCGTAGGTGCGGGCGCCGTCGGAGAGCAGGTTGCCGTTGGCGTCCCAGGTCAGCGCCTGGCCGGAGAGGTTGGTCAACTGGTTGAGGTTGTTGTAGGTGGCGGTCTGCGTCGCCGAAACCGGATAGACCGCCGCGCTGTCGCTGGTTTCGGAGATCGTGCTGAAGAAATTCTCCGGCGTCGAGGTGAAGGTGAAGTTGGAGAAGTGCCCCGCAACGAGGCCGGTGTTGGCGATGCTGGTTAGACGGCGATCATCGGTGTTCGAGAGATAGCCCCAGGTCGTCGCGAGGGTCGAGCTCGTGAGCTGGCGCTGGGTGATCTGCGGCGTCTCCCCGAGATAGGACAGCGTGAAGGCGCCGAGGTCGCTGCCGTGGCTGGTCAGCCGGCCGATGGCGTCGTAGCCGAAGGTCTCCCCCCCCGAGCCCTGAACCGTGCGCGAGGCCAGGCGGCCGAGCGCATCGTAGACATGGGTGATCGCGCTGTTGGCAAGCGGGCCGGTTTCCTGCTGAAGCTGCAGCGCCCCGAGGGATCCGATGTGCACGTAGCTGTACTGCGTGGTGCCGGTCCCGTCCGTCATGGAGACAAGGCGCGGGAAGTACGGATCGAAGGTGAAGGTGACGTTCGGCGTCGTGTTGACCGCATTGAGATAAGTCTTGCCGGTGAGGCGGTCGTCTTTCGCGTAGCCGTACTCGATCGTCTGGTTCAGCGCGTCGAGCATCGAGTGGAGCCGGCTCGTCGTGCTCTCGTAGGTGTAGGTGACCGTGCTGCTGTCGGCGTAGGTCTTCTGAATGAGCCGGCCCTGGACGTCGTAGGCCCAGGTCGTGGTGTTCCCGGCCGGATCGGTCAGGCTGGTGAGCCTGCCGATGCGGTTGTAGCCGAACTGCGTCAGGTTGCCGCGCGGGCCGGTCACCTCCGTCAGGCGCCGATTGGCGTCGTGGACATACCTCCAGGTCCGGCCGAGGCGGTCGGTGTAGCTGGCGAGGTCGAGCTTGTCGTAGGTGTAAAGTTCCGTCGTCCCGTCGGGATAGGTGGCCTTGGTGATTCGGTCCGCCGCGTCATAGTCGTAGGTGACCGTCCAGCCTTCCGAGTCGGTATATGTCCTGACCCGCGCGAAAGAATCGTAGGTGAAGTTGGCAGCGGTGTTGCTGTTCGCGTTGACGATCTCGATGAGATCGCTGTTTGCGTTGTACTGATAGGTGGTCGTCTCCCCAAGCGGATTGGTCACCGACGTAATTTGACCTGCGGCGTTGTAGGTATAGGTCGTCGTCTTGCCCGCCGCGTCCGTGTATACGATCGGCCGGTGCTGCGTGTTGTAGGTGTATTGCGCGATCGTCTCCTGAAAGCCGTAGGCCGTCGTCTGGCTGATCGCGGAAAGATCGATCTGGTTGGCGTATGCGAATGACGTCGTTCGCCCCAGCGGATCGACGGTCCTGGTGACCTTGAAGAAGCCTTCCGTATCGTAGGACGTTTGCCTGAGCTGGGTCGTGCCATCATCCAGCACGCGGCCGGCCGCAATGGGCTTGCCGTAGGTCCCCGTGCGGATTCCGCTGGTCTGTCCCGGATAATTGAACCAGATGCGGTTCTCCAATGGATACTTGATACTCTCGAGAACAGCCGATTTCTGGTTCGTGTTGCCGGCGTGCAGGAAATGGCTGATCCGGGCCAGGGAATAATCGCAGCCTCCCGTCGGCGTACATCCGGCCGCGACGTAGGCATCCTTGTCCCAATGAAAGCTGTCGCGGTAGCTCAGGAACTGGTTGACCGGCGCAAGCGGCATGCCCGACGGAACGGTGGCGGGCGGATCGCTGGCGGGAATTGGCGCGGGCTCCAGCCATTCTTCTCGTTCGTTGTATCCGAGTGGATCGGTGACCTGCACGAAACGGGGCGGCGCGCTCGTCCCCGGCGCCGTGTATGAAAAGGTCGTCGTTCCGTAAGGGGTCGTCAGCGAGTTGACAAGCGAGTTGCTGTCATAGGTGAAAATCGAGGTCAGCCCGATCACGTCGGTGATCGCGCTGAGACGGTTAAACGAATCGTAGGTAAACGTCGCGCTGCGTCCGAACGGATCGGTAATCTTCGTTACGAGCAACGGGCTTGCCGGCAGCCCGTAGGTGAATGTGGTCTGGCGACCGACCGCGTCCGTCAGGGTCGTCAGGCGTAACTGCCCGTCGTAGTTGAGGGTGAGGACGTTGCCTTGAGGATCGATGACCTGGCTCAGGAAAACTCGTCGCGGGTAGCTCAGGCTGCCGTCGGACTCCGCATAAATCTCGACACTCCCGTCTCCCATCTGGCGGCGATAGGTGATGGGAGACTGCGACGCGAGAACGAGGATCGAGCCGTCGCTCGCCTGCGTCGCAAACCGCCCCGTGCTGCTTTGATAGTCCGTGTAATGGTAGGCGCCTCCACCGGCGATGTACCGGGACACGTCCGCGCCTGGATTCGTCGGATCGTCCGTCACGTAGGACAGCCAGTTCAGGGTCCATTTGGGGCTGATGTTGAAGAAGCTGAAATTGGCTGGCTGGCTGTCTTCGCGCTGATTATAGGCAATCCTCACCTTGGCCGACGGCCCGATGGCGGGAGCGTATCCCACCGGCTCGTCGGAAAGGCTCACACTGACCGTCGCTTCGCCGATGTTGTACGTGCACAGCGGACAGTCGGGATTTTCATCCGCCTGCTGGTCCTGGGGCCCGGCGAGGCCCGGCTCCGTTCCATCCGTCGGTCCCTTGCCCCAGATCGTCCCGGCTTCCTTGGCGTCCACCACGCGCCAGCCATCGCCGGCCGGGATGCTGTCGGGCACCAGGAAATAGCCGCTTGCCTCGGCATCGAGCGCCGCCGGCGTCACCCACAGGTCGCCGCCCACAATCGTGGAGTCCTTGACCTGATAACGTCCGTTGGCCTGACCGACGATGGCGGCAAAATGGCCGACCTTCCAGTGCACGACGGCCGCGGCCGGGACCGGTTGTCCCGGCTCCCGGAAGATCAGGCGGTACGCGTACTTTGCTTGTTCTGCAAGCTTCCCGAGTTCAGCGAGGTTCGTGCCGTCTTCCCCGGCTCGATACCATTGCAGGAATTCGACCCGTTCCGCGCCAACATTCCGGGAAAGCATCAACGACCGCAGCGCCCGGGGACCGCAGTTGAACAGGTGCCTTGGGTCTTTCGTTACAAGCGTCAGTATTTCACGCGCCGTCTGCACGGACTCCGTGGCCGACCCGGTAATGGGGCGCTCCCCGATCTCATCGAACAGCGCCGCCAGCTTCTTGTGCTGGCCGAGGGAGGCCTGAAGCCGGGCAAGTTCACCTACAGCTCTATCGACGAGCGCTCTCGCGGCCGGGTCCGTGGCGCTCTTTCCTTCGCGCCATGCCGCCTCCCATGCCTCCAATGCGCGGGAAAAATGTCGCTCATGAAGATTAGGTCAAACCGAGATTGGTCAGCAGCGCCGGCGCCCAGCCCGAGCGGGGATGCGCCGAAAGGAATCGGGTGAGGCTGCCGATGTCGTCCGGCGTCGCACGCTGGCGGAAGGCCTGCAGTGCTTGCAACAGCGCCCGATCTTCGTCGGAGGTCGTGGGCCGTGTCGCGACGAGAGGCTCGGCAAGTCGCGTTGCGCGCAGGCTTTGGCGCAGCGCGGGGTCGACTTCGCTAGTGTTGTTTGCTGCGCGTACGGGCGCTACGGCGCTCAGAACGAGCAAAAACATCGCTGCGACCGATGCTAGCAATCCGAAACTTTGTTTTGCTTTCATTTTGTTGCGCCCTCCCGTCAAAGCCAGCTTTCCGCCGGGTGTCTTAAGGGGCCGTCCAGGGGAAGCATCCCCAAACGCCCGCGCCCCAATAAGGGGTTTCCGCGGCGGTGCTGATCGTATTGGATTGCGACGTCCTGTTGCCGTTCGCGTCGTATGCGTAGGCGACGCACAGGCCATTGTCGTAAAGCGCTGTCCTGACGCGGCCGAGTTCGTCATACGTGTAGGACACGGATGCCGACATGCTTTCGGAAATCAAAAGAAACAGCGCCAAGGTTGACGCGGCGAGGAACTTCGCTCTCTTTGCGGTTGTAATAGGCATTACCACCCCCACGCGTGTGTTTTCGCATTCGGCTGCTCGCAACGCTACAAAGAATGCTTAAAATTTTAGGCGTTATCTTGGGTTAGCGCGGCGATCAACTGGACAAAAAACGACTTCGGCGTGTACAAGCTTTCGTTGTAACGCACACCGAGTCAAGGCTTCACGTTTCAAGGGAGGGTACCGCCGTGCGATCACATACTACTTTAGTTTCAACGTTGGCACTCGCTGCCTTGCTCCTGACCACCCCGAAGGCGAGCGCGCAATGCTCTGTGCCGAATACGCTGACGAATGGTCAGCTCGCGGATGCGACGCAGGTCATGGCGAATTTCAATGCGCTTTCCGACTGTAAAGTGGATAAGACAACCAACATCAGTCCCGGCGTCGGGCTCCAAGGTGGCGGAGCACTCTCGAGTGACGTGACACTTGGCCTCGCAAATACGGCAGTTACAGCGGGAAGTTACATAAACGCAAACGTAACGATTGACGCGCAAGGACGCATCACGGCGGCGTCCAACGGCCCCGGCGGCGGACCCGGGGCCTGGAATGAATTGACCGTGGTAAACCCAGGTGGAGAGACCGGAGACACTTCGGGATGGACACAAGTGGACGGAGGCTTCACGTCCAATATGACAGACCCCAACGGCAATGCCGGGGTCTCGCCGATCGTGGGCTCTTATTCATTTTTTGCCTCTTCAAACCCCAATCCCAAAATGTATCAGACCATCGATCTTTCTGCCTACGCGGCGCAGATCGATGCTGGCGCGGTGTCGACTATGCTGGTTGCCTATTCGTGCGACACATTTGCGACCGGGGAAAACCCACTGATTTACATGCAGTGGTTGGATGGGTCCAGCAATCAGCGCGCGATCGGAATAAGTTCGCTGCCGGTGCAGTCGCTCGGCCAGGGCGCTTGGCGATCTCTAATGGTGACCGGACGAGTGCCACCACTGACGAGATCAATGCGGATTTACATGTGGGCAAATAGAGTCGCTGGCACCCAGAACAATGTTGGTTACGATGTGATCCGAGCCTTCATAAGTGGGGTCTGAACCTCAGACAAAGTTAGTATCCCGCGCCATCGGTCCTGGATAGCTGACGTGAGCCCCGCAAACCAAGGGAGGGTACCTCCGTGCGATTACATACGACTTTAGTTTCAGCCTTGGCGCTCGCTGTCCTGGTCTTGGTTACGCCGAAGGCAAACGCGCAATGCACGCTGCCGAATCAGCTCACCAATGGCCAGATCGCGGATGCGACGCAGGTCATGGCGAATTTCAACAGTTTGGTGAGTTGCATTAACAGCGCTGTAACGCCGACGGGAACACCGCCGCAGGGTCGGCTGACGCTGGTTTCGAACACGCCGGTGATTACGGCGGACGCAGTTGGTCAGCCGACAGTTTACTACACGCCTTATCAGGGAAACCGCGTGCCCATCGCAGGCGCGATGTATCAATTCAGCGAATTGCCCTATTCGTTGAGTTCGACCGCGCATCTCAGCGGCAATCTCTATGATTTCTTCGCCTATCTCGATTCAGGTTCGGTCGCAATATGCACCGGCCCCGCGTGGACGAGCGGCACGGCGCGTTCGGCCGCGATCACCATGACCAACGGCATTTGGACGAATTCGGCCAGTTTGACGTGTACGGTCTCCGGCGGTGGATCAACCACCTCCATCTCATCCGGCGAGGCAACCTACCTTGGCACCTTCTACGCGACGGCCAACGGTCAGACGGCGATGCAATTCAATCCAACGACCGTCAGTGGTGGAACGAACAATATGCTTGCTCTCTGGAACGCCTATAATCGCGTCCAGATTACAGCCACCGTGACCGACAGCGGGCCCGCCTATAGCCCGACCAATTCTCCGGCCAGGTTCAACAACAGTTCATCTGATCGGATCACGTACGTGGACGGACTGGCACAGTCGTTTATCTACTCAGGCATTAATTTTAATTGTAGGGCGAGTGGGAGTCCTGCCGTGCTTCTATACATAAATAGAGACAGTACGTCAGCTACGCAGCCTTATAATAATGCGGCTACCGTAGTCACGTCATACATTAACTTTGGTATAAATATGACGTTCCGACCCCTCCTCGGACTTCATTACCTGCAGGCCATGACCAACTCCGGGAATACGTCAGGTAGCTGCAGGCCGGATGAGGGGGGCATGATAGCGATCCTTCAAATGTAGCTTGGGTGTGTGAATTTCCAGGATACCCCCGGCGGCACCAACGGGCTCGCGGCGGACCGGGATTTGCGCTAAACTGCCCGCAATCCGCGATAAACGGACGCGACCCGAAGGAGGAAAATGAGATGGCACACGTCAGCAAGATTTACGACGCGATCGATCTGAAGGAAGGCCCGGAGCGCCCGCGCCAGCGCAAGCTCCTGTCCAAGGAAGAGGATCTTCTGATCGCGCTCAACCACTACGCGCCGGGCGCGCGCAACGAGTTCCACTACCACAAGGGCACGTCGCAGTCGTTCCTGTGCGTGAAGGGCAAGCTCACCGTCCGCACCAAGGATACCGAGGACGCGGAACCCGAGACCCACCACCTGACGGAAGGCATGTGCGTGCTGGTGCCCGGCGGGCAGTATTACCAGCTCCACAACGAGGGCGACGAGCCGGCGCTTCTCTATCAGGTGAAGAAGCCGGGCGACCAGATCGTCGTCGCCGGCCGCGGCCAGCTTTCCAACCGCGACTATTTCACCAAGGACCGCCAGGCAGAGACCGCGCTCTGACCCGGGGACGCCGTCGCGGCGTTACGGGCGGCGTTACTCCAGCGGGATTCCTTCGAACGACTCGGCGCCGTCGGGCGTCGGGTCGTTTGCGCGCAGGGCGAGGTCCAGCGCCGCCAGCATGAAGGCAGCGCTGTCGGGCGCTCCTTCGGCAAAGTCGCGCTCGACCTGGCCGTCGTCGCTTTCCCCGTCGAGGTTGTCCTCATAGGCCGCGAGCAGGTCGTCCATCGTGTCATCCGGGGCCGCCGTAGCGACCAGCGACGTGGACACGGACGGGGCGGTCGTAGCGACCGGCTCCGGCGCACCGCCCGGGCGCACCGTGATGCCGAGCGCTACCGCCAGCACGAGCGCCGCCGCTACGGCCAGGGCACCCATGCGCCAGCGCGGGCGTTCAGCCTTGTCAGGGGCACCTTTCCGCGGGTCGGCACCGCCCGGCCTGAAGTCGCGCAGGAGCCGCGCGCGCAGGGTTTCCGACGGCCCCGGGGCCGCCAGCAGATCGAGCATCCGGTCGAGGTCGCGCTCGGTGGCCTCAGGCACCCGTGGCATCGCGCTCGACGTGGTCGATTTGTCGTCGTTCATGTTCATCAGGTCCTTCCCAAAAGATCGTCGCGCACGGGCATCAGCATCGCCTTGAGCGCGCGCCGTGCCCGCGCCAGCAGGGATTCCACCGCTTCCACACTGATCCGCAACGCCACCGCCGCCTCGCCGTTGCTGAAGCCCTGGTAATAAACCATCGTCAGCACCGCGCGCTGGCGCTCCGGCAACCGGTCCAGCGCCTCGCGGAGGGCGCGCTCACGGTCGAATCGCTCCTCGGCACCCGCGGCGTGGGCGTCCGGCACCTCGGGTAGGTCCGCCATGGGCAAGGGCACCACCTTGCGGCGGCGGTCGATGCACAGGTTGATGGCGACGCGGTAGAGCCAGGTCTTGAGGCTGGCTTCGCCATTGGCGTCCCAGGCCGCCACCTTGCCCATCAGGCGCACGAACGTCTCCTGGGCCACATCCTCGGCCTCGCCCCTATCGCCCAGCATGTACCAGGCGTAGCCCGAAATCGGGCCGAGGTAGCGATCGACGAGCGTACCCCAGGCCGCGCGGTCACCCGTCGCGGCCTGGGACACGAGCTCGTTGTCGTGCACGGCAGCGGCGGCGCTTGCATCGCCCACGTGGGATGCGGCGTGCCGGGCCGTAGACATTGGTCCGCTAGCGCCGGCCGCTCCGGGATCCGTGGGAGCCGCGGGCCTTGACGTATTCTTCGGTGTCGATGGTCCCGTTCTTGTCGGCGTCATGGCGCTTGAACCAGCGTTCGGAAGGTCCGGTGAGCTCCGCCGCGCTGACATTGCCGTCGCCGTCGGCGTCGAGCATGTCGAAGAACGACGTGGTGCCGAGGCCGATGAACCAGCGGCCGCGCCGGCGGAACTCCTCGGCCGACAGCTTACCATCGCCATTGACGTCGGCGGCAGCGAAAAGCCGTTTCTCCTCGGCAACGATTTCCTCGGCGGAAATCTTGCCGTCGCCGTTGGTATCGAGCAGCCCGATGCGCCGCTCCGCCATCCGCTTCATGCGGGATTCGCGGCGGGATTCGCGGGTCGCGGCGTCGTCGTGGCGGGGACCCTTTTGCATCATCGGAGCGGAACCGCCGCCCGGGCCGCCCTGGGCCAGCATCACCGGACCCATGGACCCGGCACCGTGGCTGCCCGCGTCGTCGGCGCGCGCGGCACCGGTGACGAGGGCCGTCGACGCGAGCAACAGGGCCGCGGCAAGAACGGGCATGCGAATGGATTTGTTGACGGACATGATGCACCTCTTTGATGGGCCGCGGAGGATTCCGGGTGCGGCGTATAACCCCTCGGACCCTTACACGCAGGTACCTGGAAAACCCGTCGCCGGGGCACGAAGAACGAAGAAAAACCCCCAAAATCAATGGATCTCGGGGGCTATCCTTGGCTCTGGGCGGCGGCGCCACTGCTTTACGCCACGACGACACCGTTCGCGGAACCCGCCCCGGGCTCCCGCGACGACACGGCCACGTGCCCGACGGGGCTTACGCCATCTGCTGGCGCTCCCGGATCAGCCGCCTCCAGCATTCGTTGAGGTAGTCGAAGCCCGAACGCGTGCCGAACAGGCGCCAGCTCGGCCAGCGTGCCAGCGGCGAAAGGTCGAAGCCGCAGCGCCACGCCTCGCGCGGGGTCAGCCCAAGCACGGCGACGCCTTTCCGGTACCCGCCGACGTGGAGCTGGCCCAGGACGCAGCGGTCGTAGGTGCCGATGCTGAAGACATTGAGGTCGATCCTCCTGTCCCAGCCCGGATTGATCCGGTCGAGATAGCGCGCGCCGCGCTCGACACTTTTCTCGATAACCCAATTTGAGATGCTTTTGACGATCATGGATATCGCTCCAACTTGGACCGGGGTACCCGTGACGGGCGCGCACCCGGCTGGAACAAATGTTAGCACCGTCCCGGAAACGGACAATACCCATTCGCGTGAGGCGACGTCCCCGGGCGCCCGCGCCCTACGGTGCCTTTGCCGGGCCGACCACAATGCAGCCCTGGTTGCGGGCTGCCAGCTCCTGGCACAGCGCGACCGCGGCGTCGTGGTCCTTGAGCGGGCCGGCCCGCAAGCGGTAGTAGGTCCCGCGCTCGCCGAGGTCGGCGCGAACCTGCGCGATCGTCAGGTCACCGAGCACCTCCTTGTGGAGCCGGCTGAGGCGCGCGGCCTCCTTGTCGGCGTCGGCCTCCGACCTCACCGAGCTCAACTGGACGCGGTAGTCGCCGGTTGGAGGCATCGCCGGCGCCTTCGCGGCGCTGTTCAGCGAAGCTTTCACGGGCGCTTTCGCCGCCGACAACCCGCCCTTTTCCTTCATTTCCTCGAGGTTCTTCCTGGCCTTGGCGTGCCCCTGAGCGGCCGCCTTTCGGAACCATTCCATGGCCATGGCGTCGCTCTGCGGGGTGCCACGACCGGTCCAGTACATGACTCCGACGGTGTTTTGCGCATCGGCATAGCCCTGGTCGGCCGCCTGGCGGTACCACTTCAGCGCCTCTTCGCCGTTTCGGGGCACGCCCTTGCCCTGCCAGTACAGCCCGCCGAGCTTGTATTGGGCGCTCGCATCGCCCTGGTTGGCCGCCTTGCGGTACCATTTCGCCGCCTCGATGTCGTCCCGGGGCACGCCCTGGCCGTTCTCGTAGAGGACGCCCAGGTTGGCCTGGGCGCGCGCGTCGCCCTGTTCGGCGAGGGGGCGGATGAGCTTCACGGCCGCGGCGAAATCGCCGCGATGGTAGGCCGCGGATGCGTCGTCCAGCGGTCCCGCCTGCACCGGCGGGACCAGCAGCGCCACAACGAGGCAGGCGACGATGACGTTGGTTGTTTTCATAGTGCTCCGTCACGCTGGCGCCACAGGGTAACAAGATTTAGCGCCCGCGGCCACAGGTCATGCCGATGAAGGCAGCGGAGCGGGAAAAACGTCGCCGACATTCGCGTGCGGAGGCGTTTCGGCGCCGGCGATCGATATCGAGATGATGGTAGCGGAGGAGCGAATCGTTCACTCCCCTAACTACGGCGGAATTCGGGTTTGGGTTTAGCCATTTTGACCCTCGACAATGCGTCCCACCTCAGCGGCACGCTCCGGTACGAGCTGCTGAACACAGAGATCTTCCACACCCTGAAGGAGGCCAGGGTGCTCAGCTTTGGCGAATAACGCGTACGGAGCCGCTGCTCAAAATAGGCCCTGTTCCTGGTCCTCAAACGTCCAATAAATAGCGGAGACATTAGTCTTCAAAGAGAACTGGCGGGCTGAGAACGACGAAACGGAGAACTACGTCTACTCCATAGCCCTCCATGACCCTCCTAAATAGGGTTGAGGCAAAATCGCAAGATTCTCGATAGCGGTCATTTCCCGGATAGCCGCCCAATTTCGGCTATGCACCCCAGGTTCGCCGGTCGAGCTGGTTTTGTGAACGCAAAAGCTGCCATTCGCTCAAATCGGTTCAGTAACCCGATCTCCAAGATTGCAGATTTTCGGTGCGGTAAGCCCTAATCGCGCCGGCAACTGCGAAAATCAGCTCCGACAAGGAGAAGTTCGTGCTGTAACCGGCAGAATTGGGGTGTAAGTAGGTGCACGAGATGGGACGGGGAAGCCATGTATTTATCACGGATCAGAATCGAAAACTTTCGGAACTTTCGTGATCTGGACGTGGCGCTTGGCGGCAATGTCGTCATCGTCGGCGAGAATCGTGTCGGCAAGAGCAATCTGCTTTTCGGCCTGCGGCTGATTTTCGATCCTGCGTTACCCGATAGCAGCCGACAGCTAGGCCTTGCCGACTTCTGGGATGGGCTAGACGCGATCGACGCGAACACCACGATCACTGTCTCGGTCGAGATAAAGGATTTCGAGGATGACCTCGATGTCTTAGCCGTGCTGACGGACTACCGCCTCGATGACGATCCTGACACTGTCCGGCTAACCTACCAGCTTCGTGCCCAGCCCGGACTAGAACACGCTCCGGCCAGCGATGACGACTTCTCCTTCGTCTGTTTTGGCGGCGAGGACGAGGCCAAGCGCTTCGGTCATGACCTGCGCCGCCGCATCACGATGGACCTCCTGCCGGCATTGCGCGATGCCGAGGGTGACCTCGCAGCTTGGCGTCGGTCGCCGCTCCGGCCGCTGGTCGAGGATGCCTTCGTCGCGATCGATGCCGCGAAGCTCAAAGAGATCGGGGACAAGATCGCCGAAGCCAGCAAGGCTGCGATCGAGTTCGCGGAGGTGAAATCGCTCGAGACGAGCATCTCTGAGTCATTTCTGGCGATGGCCGGACCCAAGCAGGATGTGCGGCCATCGCTCGGCTTCTCGGCCACCGATGCTACCCGGATCAATCGACAGATCCGGCTGCTGATCGACGAGGGACGGCGCGGTGTTGCCGACGCGAGCCTTGGGTCTGCCAACCTCATCTTCCTCACCCTGAA
>WHSO01000108.1 GCA_009380075.1 Alphaproteobacteria bacterium
CCCCCACACTGGACCCGAGGAAACGCCGAATGGCCGAGAATATCGATTCCGCGCGCCCGCCCGCCAGCGAGGACGCCCCCATCCCGCTCGGCCATCAACTGCCGGTCTATGCCGCCGGATTCTTCTCCAACGGCTCGGTCATGCTGGCCAATGTCGTGGTGCCCCTCTGGGTGCTGCAGATCGACCCGTCGCCGGCACTGGTCGGCATCGCGCTGGGCTCGCGCCAGATCCTTCCCGTGCTGCTGTCGATCCACGGCGGCTCCCTGATGGACCGGATCGGCATCCGCCGGGTCATGCTGTGGTTCGCCGCGGTCGGCGTCGTCGCACCGTTCCTGTTTCCGGCACTGCCGTTTTTTGCCGCCGTCGTGGTGCTGCAGGCGCTGTCGGGCGTCGCCTCCTCCATGGGCTGGATCGGCACCCAGGCCCAGATCGGCGCCATCATGAAGGGCGCGCCGCGCTACGCCGGCCGCGTCACCTTCTTCAACCGCTTCGCCACGCTCGCCGGACCGCCCGCCACCGGCGTGGCGTGGGACCTGGGCGGGCCCTGGGGTGGATTCGGATTCCTCGGCATCTGGGGGATCGGCCTGCTGGTCTCGACGCTGCTCTTGCCCAAGCCGAAGGACGGCGAGCTCGGCGCCGGGACCGAGCCGCTGTCGCAGATCCGCCTCAGGGACGTTCTCCCCCGCCCCGCCGACTACATCTCCGCCTTTCGCCTGATGGCGGTGCCGGCGATCGCCTTCGTCGTCATCGTCACCGTGCTGCGGCATTCCAGCAACGGCATGCTGGGGTCGTTCTATGTCGTGTACCTCAACTCCATCGGCATGACCGGCACGGTGATCGGCACGTTGCTCGCGGCGAGCTCGATCCTCGGCAGCGTCGGTTCCCTCACGGCCGGATGGTTCGCCGACCGGTTCTCCGCCTTCTGGGTGCTGGTCGTCAGCGTGTCACTGGCTATCCTGTGCGTCACGGTCACGCCGCTGTTCAGCGCCTTCTTCATTCTGCTCATCCTGTCGGGGCTGCGCGGCGGTTTCATGGGGTTGAGCCAGCCGCTGCTGATCTCGATCATGGCCAAGTCCGCGGGCCGGAACCAGGGCAAGGGCGTCGGCCTGCGCACCACCGCCAACCGCGTCGCCGTGCTGGTGATACCGATGATTATGGGTGGCGTCGCCGAAGTCTTGGGCATCGAGGCGAGCTTCTATGTCACCGGCGGTATCCTGATCGGGGTGCTGGTCTGGCTCGCCTTCCGCGCCCGCGCCATGCTCGCCCCCGGCGCCTGACCGGCCTTCCTTGACCCTGCGCCCGAGCCCCACCTAAACTCCCCCGCACGGGCGCGGAGAGGCTCAGGTGGAACGAACCGACTGCATCGTCATCGGCGCCGGCGTGGTGGGCCTCGCCACGGCGCGGGCTCTTGCGCGGGCGGGCCGTGACGTTGTCATACTGGAAAGCGAAAGCGCGCCCGGCCAGCACACGTCGTCGCGCAATACCGGCTGTATCCATGCCGGCATGGGCTATGTGCCGGGCAGCCTCAAGTCCCGCCTCGCGCTGCGCGGCAAGGCGCTGCTCTACCGCTTCTGCGCCGATTACGGCGTCGGCCACCGCAACTGCGGCAAGCTCGTCGTCGCCACCGAAGCGGCACAAATTCCCGCCCTGCACGCGCTGATGCGCAAGGCCGAAGCCAACGGGCTGAATGACTTGCGCCTCCTCGATGCGGCCGAGGTGCGGGAGATGGAGCCCGCATTGCGCTTCGCCGGCGCCGTGCTGTCGCCGTCGTCGGGCATCGTCGACCAGCACGAGCTGATGCAGGCCCTCCTCGGCGATGCCGAGGCCCACGGCGCCTCCCTCGCCCTGAATGCCCCGGTGCTCGGCGGGCGCGCGGCGGACGATAGGATCGAGATCGACGTCGGCGGGGCCGAGGGCATCACCATTGCCGCCAAGACGGTCGTCAATGCCGCCGGTCTCGGCGCCCAGGCCGTCGCCCGCGGCATCGCCGGCATCCGGCCCGACAGCGTGCCGGGACAGGTGCTGACGCGGGGCTGCTATTTCGTGCTGCGCGGGCGATCGCCGTTTTCGCACCTGATCTACCCCCTGCCCGAGGTCGGCCACGGCACGGTACACGTCAGCCTCGATGTCGGCGGCCAGTTGCGCTTCGGCCCGGACAGCGAGCCGGTGGACGCCATCGACTATCACGTCGATCCCGGCCGCGCGCCGTTCTTCTATGAATCGGCGAGGCGCTTCTGGCCGGACCTCAGGGACGGCGACCTCGTGCCCGGTTACGCCGGCATAAGGCCCAAGCTCAGCCACGGGCGGGCCTCGGACAACGATTTCGTCATCCAGGGGTCAGAGGCCCACGGCGTCGCCGGACTGATCAACCTCTACGGCATCGAGAGCCCGGGCCTCACGTCGTCGCTCGCCATCGGTGAACACGTGGCCGCACTGGCCGTAACGGGATAGGCCGCCAATGGCGGAAATGATCTATCTCGTCGTCGGCCTGATGATCGTCATGGCGGTGATCCCGGTCCTTGCCGTGGTGTCGCTGACGCTCGCCATCTCCAAGCGCTACTTCATGCGCTTCAACGACGCCATCGACCGCCAGCGCTTCCGGGTGCGGCTCGGCGGCAACGTCGCCTATTTCGTCGCCTCGCTCAATGCCCTGGCCGTAGGCTATTACTTCGTCAACGCCGGATTGCCGCTCGGCGCCCGCTTCGAGCCTTGGATCGCCACCGCGGCGCAATCGCTCCCCGCGGGCTGGTACCTGGCGACCGCCTTTGCCTTCCTGATCGCGGGATTCCTCATGAAGGTGACGCGCTCGGTCATCATCGCCGCCTTCTTGCTGGTGCTCTTCGCCGCCCAGATCGTGATGGAGCTGTGGCCCACGCTGTTTGCGCTGTCGCAGGACCCCGGCCTGTTTACGCGCTTCTTCGAGGAAATCGCGCGCCTGCGCGAGGCCTACGCCAATGTCGGTGGCATCCCCGGGACGGTGATGAGCACGGTGCTCGCCGGCATGGTCTACGGCGCCGTCCTGCAAATCACCTACTATGCGCTCGCCATTACCGGCTTCCTGATCGCCCTGCGCGCCACGTTGCGCCTGCGGCAGTTCTCGAGCCAGAAGTTCCGGACCCCCGACCCATGACCGCGAAGGCCTCCGACGGATGACCGAACTGTTCCTCTCCGCCTTCGTCACCTTGTTCGTGGTGCTGGATCCGCCCGGCATGGCGCCGATCTATGCCGCCCTGACCACGAAGGAAACCGATACGGCGCGCCGCCGTATCGCCCTTCGCGGCACCCTCATCGCCGGGATCATCCTGATCCCCTTCGCGTTCATCGGCGAATGGGTGCTGCGGATGCTGGGGGTCACCATCGATTCCTTCCGGATCGCCGGCGGCCTCCTGCTGTTCATGGTGGCGGTGGACATGATTTTCGCCCATGAGACGCCGCTGCGGCGCACCACCCCCGGCGAAACCGAGGAGGCGGCCCAGCGCCACGACATCTCGGTCTTTCCCCTCGCCATTCCCCTGATCGCGGGTCCCGGGGCCATGACCACGGTCGTGCTGCTGATGCAGCAGGCCGAAGGCGAGGTCGTGCATCAGGGCGTAGTGCTCGCGGTGCTCGTGCTGGTGCTGGCGCTGGTGCTGCTGGGTTTACTGCTCGCGACCCGGATGATGCGGCTGATCGGCGTCACCGGGGCCAATGTCATCACCCGTGTGCTGGGGGTGATCCTGGGCGCGCTGGCCGTGCAATACGTGGTCGACGGCATTGCCGGCAGCTTCGGGTCCCTGTGAGCCCCTTGGGAGGGGTCAATCGCCCTCATCCTCGTCCAGGGCGGTGAGCAGGTCCGGGTTGCCGCCCATGGCGGTGATATTGACGCTGAGCGTGCGTTCGAGGGCGAATCCGGCCAGGTAGTGGGGCCCGCCGGCCTTGGGGCCGGTACCCGACAGGCCCTCGCCGCCGAAGGGCTGGGAGCCCACCGCGGCGCCGATCATCGACCGGTTGATGTAGGTATTGCCCACCCTCAGGCGGCGCCGTACACGGGTCCAGGTCGCCTCCAGCCGGCTGTGAATGCCCAGCGTCAGGCCGTAGCCGGTGGCGGCAACGGCGTCCAGCGCATGGTCGAGGCCTTCGGCGCGGTAGCGCACCACGTGCAGGACCGGCCCGAAGACCTCCCGCGGCGGGATGGCGTCGAGGCCGATCTCGATGGCGACGGGCCGGAACCAGTGGCCCTTCGGCAGCCCTTCAGGCAGGGGTACCCGGGCGATCACGCGGTGGTTCCGGGCCAGCGCCGCTGCGTAGTCCTCCAGCATCGCCAGCGCATCCGTGTCGATGACGGGGCCCACGTCGGTGGCGATCATCCCCGGATCGCCAAGGCGCAATTCGTCCATCGCCCCGCCCAGCATCGCCAGCATGCGATCGGCCACGTCCTCCTGCACCATCAGCACGCGTAGCGCCGAGCAGCGCTGACCCGTGCTGAGGAAAGCCGAGGTGACGACATCGCGCACCACCTGTTCGGGAAGCGCCGAGGAATCGACGATCATGGCATTCTGGCCACCGGTTTCGGCGATCAGCCGGGCGATGGACCCGTCCCGTGCCGCCAGCGCCCGGTTGATGGCCTGGGCGGTCTCGGTCGAGCCGGTGAAGGCGACGCCGTTGACGCGCCGGTCGCCGACGATCCGCGCGCCGACGCTCTCCCCCGGCCCCGGAAGGAAGGCCAGGACCTCGCCCGGGATTCCCGCCTCCAGAAGATGCCCGATAGCGCGCCCGGCGATCAGGGGAGTCTGCTCGGCCGGCTTGGCGATGACGGCGTTACCCACCGCCAAGGCCGCCGCCACCTGCCCGGTGAAGATGGCCAGGGGAAAATTCCACGGGCTGATGCAGGCGAACACACCGCGCCCGGCGAGGGCGAGGGAGTTCTCCTCCCCGGTCACGCCGGGGAGCGCCCGGGGCACGGCAAAATCGGCGCGCGCACGGGCGGCGTAATAGCGCAGGAGATCCACCGCCTCGCGCACCTCGGCCACGGCGTCGCGGACGGTCTTGCCGCCTTCCAGCATGGCCAGCGCCATCAGGGCGGCATGGTCGTCCTCGATGCGCTCGGCCGCCCGCTCGAGCGCCTCCGCCCGCGCCTCGGCCGGGGTATCGGACCATGCCCGCGCCGCGCCGGTGGCCGTCGCCAGCGCCGCCTCCACATCGGCGGCGTCCGCGTCGCGCACGGTGCCGACCGCGCGGTCGAGGTCGGCGGGAGACCCTACCTGTCGGGAGATGCCGCCGCCGGTATCGCGGCCTTGCAGGATCGGCCCCGCTGCATGTGCCTCCCCCGCCGCCGATTCCACCGGGCCCTTGAGCGCCAGCAGGGCGCGCGGGTCATTGAGGTCGATCCCCCGTGAGTTCTTCCGCTCGGGCGCGAACAGATCGGCGGGCAGCGGAATCCGCGGGTGCGCCGCACCCTTCCCTTCGGCAAGGCGCTCACCCATGCGCTCCGCCGGATCGCCAATCAGGCGTATGATCGGCGCCCGGTCGTCCCCGATACGGTTGACGAAGGAGGTGTTGGCACCGTTCTCCAGCAGGCGCCGCACGAGGTACGGCAACAGGTCCTCGTGGCTGCCGACGGGCGCATAGACCCGGACCGGATGGCTGCCCACGGCGGCCCGTGCCGGGGCTTCGGCCATGAAGCCGTAGAGTGCCTCGCCCATGCCGTGGAGGCGCTGGAACTCGAAGCTCCCCTTCGCGCACTTCGCGTCCCGCGCCAGCTCGATTACCGCAGCCACGGTATGGGCGTTATGGGTCGCGAATTGCGGCACGAGCGCGTCCGTGGCGGCGAACATCCGGCGCGCGCAAACGAGATAGGACAGGTCCGTCGCGGCCTTGCGCGTGTAGACCGGATAGCCGTCGAGCCCCGCTTCCTGGGCCGCCTTGATTTCGGTGTCCCAGTAGGCCCCCTTGACCAGCCGCACGGGGATGCGCCGCCCTGCGCCCCGCGCCAGCGCGACCAGCCAGTCGATCACTGCCGGGGCGCGCTTCTGGTAGGCCTGCACGGCGATACCGAGGCCGTCCCAGCCGGCGAGCGCCGCGTCGGCGAACACCCGTTCGAAGACGTCGAGGGCGGGTTCGAGCCGTGCCGATTCTTCCGCATCCACGGTGAGGCCGATGCCCTGCCCGCGCGCCAGTTCCGCGAGGCGCGTCACGGCAGTGGCGACCTCGGCGACGACACCCGGTCCCCGGGCAAATTCGAACCGCGGATGGAGGGCCGACAGCTTGACCGAGATCGAGGGTGCGTCCTCGATCCCGCTGTCACGCCGGCTCCTGCCCACGGCCCGGGTCGCGGCGGCGTAGCGGTCGAAGTAGCGCGCCGCGTCCGCCGCGGTCATCGCCGCCTCGCCCAGCATGTCGAAGGAGAAGCGCGCCCGCGAAGCATCTTCCGCGGCCTCCAGCGCCTCCTCGATGGTGCGGCCCATGACGAACTGCCCGCCCATGATGCGCATGGCCGCGCGCACCGCTTCGCGGACGACGGGTTCGCCCGACCGGGCCACGGCGCGGCCGAGGAGGCCGAAGATATCGCGCCCCCCCGCGCCGAGGCGGACAAAGCCGCCAGTGAGCATCAGGCCCCAGGTGGAGGCGTTGACCAGCAGGGAATCGCTGTGACCGAGATGACGTTCCCAGGTTACGCCGCCGATCTTCTCCTGGATCAGGGCGTCGGCGGTGTCGGCATCGGGAATGCGCAGCAGCGCCTCGGCCAAGCACATCAGGGCCACCCCTTCCCGGTTCGACAGGCCGTACTCGTGCAGGAAGCTTTCGACCCCGCCGACCGCGCGCCGGCGGCGACGGATTTCGGTCACCAAGGTGCGCGCCATCCGCGCCACGCGCGCCCGGGCCTCCGAATCCAGCGATCCGGCGGCGATCAGGGCCTCGACGGCGCGGTGCTCGTCCATCCGCGTGCGAACGCGAATAGCCTGGCGCAACCGTCCGCCGGTGATATCGCCGTCGTCGATGATCATGCGCTGATTATGAACCAACCGCCCGCGCCGGGCGGAAGATTCCACGGATGCCGCCCGCTAGAGCATTGTGTGAATAGATTGAATCGCTGGGGGATTCCCAAATCGTCGTGTTTGTGATTCAAGGTTCCGGCTGGGTAAAGGAGGCCAGCCGGGATGGCGAAGGCTTACTCGCAGGATTTACGGGATCGGGTGATC
>WHSO01000011.1 GCA_009380075.1 Alphaproteobacteria bacterium
CTTCGGCAGTTCATTCTACAAGCGCTCCCATCCCGACCAGTGGCGCGAACAGTTCCAGATGGTCGACGAAACCAACGCGCTCGGCGGCAAGATGCTGATCCAGGGCACGGCGACGTGGAACGGCTCGCTGCGGTCGTTCGAAACCATGACGCCCTACGACTACATCCCGGTGTGGAAGGATTTCCGCAAGCTCAGCCTGCGCGACCAGGAAGCGGGCCTCCGTGACCCCGAGATGCGGGCCAGGCTGGCAGCGGCGGTCCAGGCCCATACCCACAAGCCCGATCCCGCGTTGCCCAATGCCTTCCAACGTCCGGTGGACTGGGACTGGGTGTTTCCGCTGACCCATCCGCTGCCGCCGTTCCCGTCGATCGGCGACATTGCGCGTCAGCGCGGGCAGGAGCCCCTCGATGTCTTCCTCGACCTCGCGCTGGAGCGGCACCTCAAGCTGTTCTTCATCCAGCCCAGCAACAACGAGGACCAGGAGTTCGTCCGGGCGCTGATCCGCCACCCGCGCACCGCGGTGACCTTCTCCGATGCGGGCGCGCATGTGGCGACGACGATCAACCCCATCCACGGCCATCTGCTCGGCCACTGGGTCCGCAACGAACAGGCACTGACCCTCGAAGCGGCGATCCGCAAGATCAGCTTCGACATCGCCGCATTCTGGGGTCTCGAAGGCCGCGGCTGGCTGCGCGAGGGCAATTATGCCGACGTCGTGGTGTTCGATCCGGAAACGATCGCTCCGGGCATGCCGGAACTCGTTCATGACCTGCCTGCGGGCGCGCCCCGCATCATCCAGAAGACGAGCGGGATCAAGTGCACCCTGGTCAACGGGGAGGTGTTCATGCGGGAGAACGAGCACACCGGGGCGCTGGCGGGACGGCTGCTGCGCGGCCCGCTCTGCCACAACTAGCCTTTTGAAATTCCCGCCCCCGGCCGGCGCTTCCATGCGCGGGCGGGGGCGGCGCATTTCCTGAAGGAGATTCCGCCGATGAAGCGTGTCACATTCGGTGCCAGCGATCTGAAGGTTTCCCCCATCGGGCTCGGCTGCATGAGCATGTCCGGCTGCTACGGCGCCCAGGACGACGACGAATGCATCCGCACCATCCATCGCGCGTTTGATGCCGGCATCAATCTTCTCGACACGTCGTCGAACTACGGTAAGGGCCATAACCACCAGTTGATCGCGAAGGCCATCAAGGGGCGCCGGAACGACGTGGTGATCCACTCCAAGCTGGGCACCATCCGGCCCGACGGCAAGACCCAGGTCGCGGGCTCGCCGGAACACATCCGCAATTCCACCGAAGGCGCGCTGAAGCGTCTCGGCATCGACTGTCTCGACGTGATCTGCATCTCGCGCGTCGATCCGGTCATCCCGGTCGAGGAATCGGTCGGAGCCATGGCGCAACTGGTGAAGGAAGGGAAGACCCGCTACATCGGCATCTCCAAGAACCTGACGCCCGAACTGCTGGATCGCGCGTGGAAGGTGCACCCCATCGTTGCCATGCAGGATGAATACTCGCTGTTCGTGCGGGTGCCGGAGGACAAGCTTTTGTCCGCCGCCGCCAAGCACGGCATGGCCTTCATGGCCTTCGCGCCGTTGGGGCGCGGGATGCTGGCCGGCCTGTTCCATTCGATCCGCGAGATTCCGGAAGGCGACGAGCGGCGCAAGGACGACCGCTACACGCCGGGCAACTTCGAGCGCAATGTCGCCATGGTCAACGCGCTGGAGGAGATGGCGGCGGAAAAGGGCGTGTCGGTGTCGGCACTGGCGCTGGCCTGGCTGATGCACCGGCCGGAGCAGGTGATCCCCATCCCCTCGTCCAAGAGCCGCAAGCATCTTGACGAAAACGTCAAGGCGGCGAGCCTGAGCCTGACGGCCGAGGACATGGCGCGCATCGATCGGATCTGCCCCGACGGTGCCGCCGGGGCGAGCAACCACGAACGCAACCGCGCCGGCGCTGCCCGCTGAGCGCGGCGGTCGGTCACGCGGCGGGCTGGCTCAGGTCCTTGGCGTAGTCCTTCATTCGGTCGGCGAGGAAGTCGATGAACAGGCGCACCCGGGCCGGCGGATGCCGGTCCTTGGGCCGCACGACATGCAGGGTGCGCTTGTCGAGCTCGTAGCCGTCGAGCAGGCGCACCAGAGACCCCGACCGCAGGTCGTCAAAGACCAGATACTCGCGCAGGATGGCAATGCCGAGGCCCCTGAGTGCCGCATGCCGGACGATGGTGGAGGTGTTTGCGTGCGGCGTGCCGGATATGCGAATCGCCTTGCGGCCGTCCGGCCCTCGAAACTCCCAGGTGCTGTGCGGCGCCCCGCTGGGATCGAGGCAGTTGTGGCGGGTCAGTTCAGCCGGGGTCGTCGGGGTTCCGTGCCGTGCCAGGTAATCGGGAGACGCCACAAGGATGCGGGGAAGGGTGACGATGGCGCGTGTCACCAACGCCGAATCCCGAATCGGCAGGGTGCGAATGGCAAGATCGAAATTGCCGGCGAAGGGGTCGAAGCGGCCTTCACCGAGCGTAATATGCACGTCGATGTCGGGATAGAGCGCACAGAACTCCGCCACAAGGGGCGCCAGCACCATCTCGCCGAAGGTCTTAGTGGCAAGAATGTGCAGTTCCCCTTTGGGCGAAGCAACATTGGCGCGCGTGCGCTCCTCGATGGTGCGGAGGTCCGACAGGAGGGTGGCGCAGCTCTCGAAGTAGTCGGCCCCAATGCCGGTGACGGCGACGCCGTGGGTGTTGCGGTTGAGCAGACGGGCGCCAACGGTCGACTCCAACTCCTGGATCCGCCGCGACACCATGGCGCGGGTGACGCCGAGCTCGCTCGCCGCGCGGGTATAGCTGCCGCTGCGGACCACCGCCGCGTAGGTCTCCATGAGCTTGAATCGGTCCATTCCGGTAACCTCGGGCCCTGCCTGGTGTCAAAATATAGTTGACACCGCGACAAGCGGAAAGGCCGTTCCTCGAATCGCCGGGGAGTTCTAGTTTGGGACTTTCATGACAAGCGGCCCCGGGATTGACGGAGCCGGAGGCGCGTACGCGTAAGGGAGACAGGACCGATGACCAAGATCCGCAGCCCGGAAGAGTTCCAGAACGACATTCTCTACCTCCTGCAGAGGTTCCGCTGGGGCACGCCTACGGTGCTGGAAGAGTACCTGCGCAAGCACGTGACCCAGGAGGGCGCGCTGGTCTATGCCCGGGAACACTGCGTGTTCGCGGCGAATTTCCCTCGCTGGCTCGCCAACATCACCGGTAACTGCCCCCACCTCGAGGTGCGCAAATACCTCATCGAGAACATGTTCGTCGAAGAGGTCAAGGACCCCACCATTCCGACCGGCCATTACGAGAGCCTGGTGGACTTCTGCGTCGCCGTCGGTGGCGACCGCGAATACATCTATGGTTACAGTGGCGCGGCCGTGACCCGGATGCGCATCACCTATTGCGACTGGGTGAGCCGGCATAAACCCTGGCTCGAAGCCTTTGCCGCCATCGCCGGCAATGAGGTGGCGCGCGGCAAGGAAATGATCAAGCGTGTCGGCGAACGCGCCCACACGTCGCGCAAGACCTGGGCGTCGCTCAACCTGTCCAAGGAAGCGCTGGCGCATTGGGACGCCGCCGATTCGGCCGATTCGGGGGACGACGGCCACGGCGACGCGCCGCTCTACTTCCTCAAGAAATACGCTGACACGCGGGAAAAGCAGGATGCGTGTCTGGCCGCGATGAAGGAACGCCAGGAGGTCAACCGCATCTGGGCCGACCAGGTCGGGGTCTGGGCGTTCGAGGCGTCGGGCCTGAAGCCGCCGTCTCTCGACGGCCGGCAGGTCCTGCTGCTCAAGGCGGCGCAGGCGGCCTGAGGAGCCGGCGGCAAGAAAGAATGAGCCCGCCTGCATGAACGGGCGGGCCTGAACAGGGACCTGGACCACCGGCGCGCCGCGGCCGCGGCTTGCCGGACTTCCGTCGTCCCGGAAAGGTGGAAAATTGGTCGAGACGCGGTGCGTGGCCGTGGTGACGGGCGCGGCCTCGGGCATCGGGCTTGCCGTCGCGCGGCATCTGGCCGGGGAAGGCTGGGCGGTGGTCGCCGCCGACTGCGACGAGGCGGCCTGCGTAAAGGCGCGCGACATGCTGGACGGGAAAATCGTCGTTGCCGACATCGGCACGCCGGCGGGGGCGAAGGCCGCGGTCGATGCCGCGGTCGAAGCTTTCGGCCGCATCGATCTCCTGTGCAACAATGCCGCCGTGCATCCCCTGGAGGCCATCGAGGATCACGCATTGAAGTCGTGGCGCGAAACCTTCCGGGTCAATGTCGACGGCACCATGCTGTGCAGCCAGGCGGCGATACCGCACATGAAGCGTGCGGGCGGCGGTGCCATCGTCAATATCGGTTCGATCAGTGGCGTCGTGCCCTATGCGCGCGGTGGCGCCTACGCCGCGTCCAAGGCCGCGGTGGCGATGCTGACCCGGGTTCTGGCGCTGGAAGCAGGACCCTTCGGCATTACCGTCAATTGCATCGCCCCCGGTGCCATCCGCCATGGCGAGCGGCCCGAGGCCGAAGCGCCGCCCGCGAACATTCCGGTCGGGCGAGCGGGGACGACGGAGGACGTCGCGCATCTCGTGTCGTTTCTCGCGTCCGGCAAGGCCGGCTATGTCAACGGTTCGGTGATCGTGCTCGACGGCGGTGCCACCGCCGGACGGGTGCGGGCCGGCGGACGCAAGCACTGAACAGGACAACAGGGAGAGACCGACCGTGACCGTTCAACCTCTGATGCCGCCCGAAGCGGCACAGGCCGTCAACGACATGCTCGACAACTGTGCCTGTGTGGAGCGTGACCAGAATGTTCTCATCCTCGCCGCGGTCGACGGCTTGCACGGCGGGCGAAACATCGTCGACGAGACCGTGATCGCGTGGATCCAGGCGGGGGTGCAGGCGCGCGGGGCGCATCCTTCCGTCCTCTGGGTGGACATGCCGGTGCGCCGCAACGTGCTGTGGCCGGAGTTCGCGACCCGCGACACGGTGTGGCGCATCCCGCCGATCGTCAAGAACGCGATGAAGGCGGCCGACCTTTTTATCAATCACGTGCTCGACCTGTCGTCCGAGGAAGAACTGCGCGAACTGCCCGAGACCCTCAAGGAATTCAAGCTGCCGATGGTGCGCAACATGGCGACCACCGCGCCGCTGATGATGAGCGCCTGGGCCCGCACGCCCCACGACTTGATCGCGGAAATTCGCTTCCGCACCGGGGAGATGGTGGTCACCGGCGAGCGCTGGGAGCTGACCCATCCCAACGGCACACACCTGGAAGGTAAGGTGGGCAAGGCCCCCGGCGGCAAGGAGGTCTATCCCTACTGGCGCAGGAACGGCTACTACCGGCCGTTTCCCGACGGCATCTACCCGGCGGTCAACCCCGTCGGCTGCGAAGGTGTCTTCATCTTCGACCACATGATGCCGGTCTGGGCGCGCCACATCGGCGTGCCGCCCGCCTTTTCGGAGCCGGTGTGCCTCACGGTCCGGGACAACAAGGTCGCCAAGGTCGAAGGCGGGGCCGAAGCGGCCGTGCTGCGCGATTTCCTCAAGGCGCTCGCCAATGCCATCGGTGAGGACGGCGCCTACGAGATCCGTGCGCCCCACGGTGGTGTGCATCCCTCGGCACTTGTATCGGCCGCCCAGTGCCCGGATCCCGATTACCGCGAATTCATCGCCTCGTTCCATCCGTCCAGCCTGCACATGCACCTGGGCCAGGCCGGGCACAACCGCGATTTTCCCTACAACCTGCATACGGCGGTGGAGCTGCGTGGCGCGACGCTGAAGATCGGCGGCAAGGTGCTGCACGACAACGGCCGGCTCGGCGTCGCCGACGACCCGCGGGTGCAGGCGGTCGCGGCGAAATACCCGGACCGGCCGGGGCTCGACGGCGCGCGCTGGCTCTATACCTGAGGCATAGGCGGCGGCGAACACGATTTTTCATCCCGGCTGAGTCCGTGGTCAGAGCGGATTGCCGGATAAACAGGGAGGTGGCGTGATGAAAACAGGAATGAGTTGGCAGGGGGGATTCGCATTTTCCTTGACGGCACTGATAGGTGCGGTGGCCGCTGCGCCGGCCGTGGGTGCGGCGGAACTTTACGAAGGCAAGCGGGTGGCGCTGATCATCGGCTTCAAGCCGGGGGGCACGGCCGACGCCGACGGCCGCCTGATCGCCAAGCACCTGCCCAACCACATCCCCGGCAAGCCGAACTTCGTCGTCCGCAACATGCCGGGCGCCGGCGGGATCAAGGCGACCAACCTCGCCTACAACGTGGCCAAGCCGGACGGGTTGTCCATCTATCAGCTCGCCAGCGGCCATTACCTGCAGCAGCTGGCGGGATCAAAAGTGGTGCAGTTCGACATCAGCAAGATGCCGATCCTCGGCGCCTGGACGCGCAGCCAGTACGCCCTCGTCGTGCGAGCCGACAAGTTCAAGTCGATCGAGGACATGCGCAAGTCGAAGATCCCGGTGCGCATGGCGACGTCGGGCATCGGTACGGGGACGTATCTCTACACCATCGCCTGGCAGAAGGCGCTCGGCATCAACTTCCATCTAATCACCGGCTACGACAGCGCCGAGCAGGACCTGGCGCTGGAGCGCGGTGAGGTCGATGCCCGCACGAATTCTGCCAAGAGCGTGGTCAAGAATCATCCGCACTGGATCCAGAAGAACTTCGCCCCGATCCTCGTCGTCGGCGGCCCGGACCGCGATCCGTTGATCCCGAACGTGCCGACTGTGCAGGAGATCAACCCCAATCCGGGCCCGTTCTTTGAAGCGGTGAGCGAAGGCCTCTCGGTCGCCCGTCCCTACGCGCTTTCGCCCGGGACGCCGGCGGGGAACCTGAAGGTGCTGCGCGCCGCCTGGCAGAAGATGCTGGACGACAAGGAATTCCAGGCCGAGGTAAATAAGCGCAAGTGGGACTTCGTGCCGACGTCCTACGACAAGCTGGAAAGTTTCTACAAAAAAGTGATCAAGGAGACACCCGCGGACGTGGTCAACGAACTCAAGGCCATCTTTCCATAGCGGGACGCCCCCACGGGGGAAATTGGGGCGCGGCTCAGTCCGGGCCCTTTTTTCATCCGGACCGATGGCGGCGGTGTCGCGAGTGTGAATTTTGTCCCCGCCGCATCGCCCTTAACCGTTGTGATGAAGCCTGATAACGTGCCCACCACGGACGAGACGCGATCACGTGGAGAGAGAGCATGGCGGAAAGCGATATCGACCCCGAGTCCGGATGCCGGCTGCCGCTGGTTCGGCGCGAGGACCTGGACGAGGCGGGCAAGAAGGTCTTCGACCATCATGTGGCGCCAGGTACCGACTCCTTGGCCGGCCTGCGCGGGCCGGGCGGCGTGCGGCTGCACAGTCCGCAGCTTTCCGCCCTCCTGCGGCCGGTCGCAAAGTATCTCCGGTTCGATACGGGATTGTCCAACGCGTCACGCGAGATCGCCATCCTGATCGCGGCGCGGGAAATGGATTCGCGCTTCGAATGGGCAGCCCACGAGCCCGAGGCGCTGCGCCAGGGCGTCTCCCAGGTCACCATCGACGTCATCAAGTACCGCCGTCCGACGACGGGACTGGCGGAAGAAGAGGCGGTCATCATCGATCTCGGGCGCGAGGCAATGGGGAAACACAAGGTCTCTCCGGAAACCTACCGGCGGGCTATCGCGGCGTTCGGGCCGAAGAAGCTGGTCGACCTGATCGGCCTGATGGGAAACTACATGGCCACCGCGACGCTGCTCTGCGTCTTCGACAACCAGCCGCCGCCGGACGCACCCAGGCTGCCGATACCCTGATTACGCGCGTCTACACGTCGGGTCGCTTGTAGGTGAGGTTCGGCCCGCCCTTCTGGGACTTGAGGTAGCCGTCCACATCGCCGGTCGGATCGACCGCGCGCCGCAGCCTCTGGCCGACGAGCTGGTCGAGCTGAATTGCCTGGCTGAGGGACAGGTCGCGTCCCATCTGCACCGTGATCTTGGAATGTTCGAGCGGCGCCAGGTGACGCGATGCGATGCCGCGCGCAATTTCCAGCGTCGTCGCCTCGAGTTCTTTCGCCGGCACGACGCGCGACACGATGCCGAGCTGGTCGGCCTCTAGCCCGGAGAGGTTGCGACCGACGAGCTGAAGGTACGCGACCTTCTTCAGCGGGATGCCACCATGCACGAGGGTGCTGGTGACGAGCTGTCCGAAGGAGCCGCGCAGCACTTCGGGCATGCCGAACTGGGCGTCCTCCGCGGCAATCACGAGGTCGTGGCAGTTCATGATGCCGAGCGCTCCACCCAGGCAATAGCCGTGCACCTGCGCCATCATGATGCGGGGGAAGGCACGGAGCGCCTCGGCCAGGGCGATGGTGGGCGTCGGCCGGTCCCAGTCGCGCGGCGCCGAATTGGCCTCCTTGAGGAAATAGAGGTCGAGGCCGGACGAAAACAGCGATCCCGCCCCGCGCGTGATGACGACCTTGAGATCCTTGTCGGCGCGCACCAGCTCGAGGGATTCGAAGAACGCCTCCACCATCTCCGCGTTCCAGGCATTGCGCTTTTCGGGGCGGTTCAGGGTGATGCGCGCGACGCCCGCGTCCGCCAGCCGGTCGAGGATCAGTTCGGGCCACTGTTTCAGTATTTGCCAGTCGTCGCTCATGATCGTTCCTCCACGCGTGATGTCCGTCCTTAGCCGACACCGCCGGAGACCGGCGCGAGGGTGGTTTCATGGAAAAGGTCTTCCGGCGACAAGCCCGGTTCCGCCAGGTGCTGTTCCGCCGAATAGCGGATCAGCCGTTCCAGCACATCGCGGTTGCGGGCCAAGCCGTAGGGCCAGTAATCCTTGCCCATGCGGGCCTCCGTCGCCTCGACCTCGGCCTGCAGCCAGGGTAGCGTGGCGGTCGGCACGGTGCGGAACTTGAGGTCCTCGATGGCGATGTCCTTTGCCCGGGAGAAGGCTTCGTAAAGAGCTTCCGGCAGCCACGGATACGAGGCCACGAGGTCCTTCTTGACCGCGACCAGGTGCATGACGGGAAACAGCCCGGTACGGCTGTAGTAAGCCTGCTCCTCGCTCCGGTAGTCGGGCCACATGCGGGCGACGTCGGCAGCGCTGCGCTTGAAGCAGCTCGGGTCGTGGGGGCTGATCAGCGCGTCAATCTCGCCTTTTTCCAGCATATCCGACAGGGTGTTGTCGCCGATCGGCGCATAGTCGTACTCGGACGGCAGCGTAATCGGGGCCCGCTCCTCGCGGCCTGGCGTTTCAAGCCCTCCGGTGCGCCATTTCATCTCCCAGGATTCAATTCCGTGGTCGTCCTTCAGAAGACCGCGCAGCCATACCGCAGCCGTCAGCTGGTACTCGGGGCAGCCCACGACCTTACCCCGAAGGTCCCCGGGCCCGCTGATGCCGCGGTCGGTCCGGATGAACAGGTTGGATTGGCGGAAGCTGCGCGAGAGAAACACCGGGATCGCCGTATAGGGCGACACGCCGCGGCGTACCTGCAGCATGTAGCTCGAAATCGATAGCTCGGTCACATCGAACTCGGCGTAGCGGATGGCGCGAAAGAACAACTCCTGAGGCTGCATCTTGAGATAGGTGACGTTGCAGCCGTCGACCTTGACGCGCCCGTCGGCAATGGGGCGCGTGCGGTCGTAATCGCCGCCGGCGATGGTGATATCGATCGTGTTCATGCTTCCCCCCTGAATCGCGATCTCTTGCCTTCCGGTTGCGGCTCAGCGGCCGTCCGTCCGGGATGCCCGGAGCTGCATTTTCGACGCCGCGTATCCTACCCGCCAGCCGCGTCCGGGTCGCCCTCGAATTTTGTTTCCCTGCCGCCGGTATGCTACAAACCGGCAGGCGGGCGGGAGACCCGCAAGGGGGAAACGTTGTCGGAATACGACTACATCATCGTCGGCGCCGGTTCGGCCGGATGCGTGCTGGCGCTGCGCCTCGCGGAGGGTTCGGCCGGCGCCCGGATTCTTGTGCTCGAGGCCGGCGGACGCGACATCGATCCGCTGATCCAGGTGCCGCTCGGCATCGGTGTCATGCACGAACGCCGCAGCCACGACTGGGGCTACGACACGGAGCCCGAGCCCGGCCTCGGCGGCCGCTCCATCGAGGCGATGCGCGGCAAGGTCGTCGGCGGGTCGAGCGCGATCAACCACATGAGCTGGGTACGCGGCAACCGCGGCGATTACGACCGCTGGGCGCGGGTGGGCCTCAGGGGATGGTCGTACCGGGAGGTTTTGCCCTATTTCCGCCGGTCGGAAACCTGGGAGGGCGGCGCCGATGCCTATCGCGGCGGGGACGGCCCCATTCACGTGCAGGCGGCGCGCACGACGGACCCGCTGTTCGACGCCTACCGCGAAGCAGCCGAGGCCCAAGGCTACGTTTTCACGCCGGATCACAACGGTGCCCGTCAGGAAAGCATCAGCCACGCGCAATCGACGATATATCGCGGCCGCCGGCAATCGGTATCCGTCGCCTATCTGCGCCCGGCGCTGGCGACCGGCAACGTCGACCTCCTGCCGAACGCACATGCCACCCGCATCGTCCTCGAAAGGAACCGTGCGGTAGCCGTCGAATATCACCACCGGGGGAAAACGCACGTCGCCCGCGCCGGTCGCGAGGTGATTGTGTCCGGCGGCGTCTTCAACTCGCCACAACTGCTGATGCTGTCGGGGATCGGCCCCGCCGACCACCTGAGGGCTACGGGGATCGAACCGCTGGTCGATCTGCCGGGAGTCGGCGGCAACCTTCAGGATCACATCTCCGCCATGGTCACCGGGACGCGGCCGGAACACGGCCCCTTCGTACGTGAGATGCGTGTGGATCGCATGCCGTTCAGCATGGTGCGGGCCTATCTCTTTGGCAGCGGCCCGGCGACCGTCCTGCCGAGCGGTCTACATGGATACATCCGTACAGAATCCGGTCTCGATGCGCCGGACATCCAGTTGATCTACCGCGGCGTCTCGACCGCGCCGCATCTGTGGTTTCCCGGCCTCCGCGCGCCGGAGCCCGACCGCTGCGGCGTACGGCCGATCCTGCTCCATCCCGAAAGCCGCGGGACCGTGCGGCTGCGGTCCCCCGACCCGTTCGCACCCGTCGCGATCCTCCAGAACTTCTTCGCCGTCGACCGCGACATCGCGCGCCTGCGGCGCGGCGTGCGGCTGGCGCGCGACCTTCTCGCGGAAAAGGCGCTCGACGGCTTCCGCGGGGCGGAAATCGCTCCCGGTCCCAATCGCCAGAGCGACGCCGACCTAGACGCCTGGATTCGCACCACGGCGCTGACCGCGCATCATCCGTCCGGCACCTGCGCCATGGGTACGGGCAGCACGGCCGTGCTCGATGGCGAGCTCCGTGTGCGCGGAACCGACGGCCTGCACGTGGTCGATGCTTCCGCCATGCCCGACCTCGTGTCCGGCAACATCAACGCCTGTGTCGTCATGATTGCAGAGAAGGCGGCCGATTCGATCCTCGGCCACACACCCCTGCCGGTGGCCGCGGTCTAGGCGCCTTTTTCTACAGGACGGCTTAGACCCGGAACGTCGTCCGCGTCTCCGGGGCGAACAGGTCTTCCGGCTTCATCGGGCGCCGGGCGATGCCCTGCTCGACGCACCACTTTAGATAGACTTCGAGGGTGCGGCGGTTCTCCTCGATGCCGTAAGGGAAGAAATCCTTGCCGAGGACCTTGCGCGTCTCCTCGGCGTAGTCGGCGATCCACGGCACGAACAGGCGCGACGCCTGGCGGTCGAAGATGCGCGCGAGGCTCGCCGTCCGTGCGGCATGGAACGCCTTGTAGAGGTTCTGCGCGATCCAGGGATTCGCCTCGTACACGGGACGCCGGAGCGCGATGGTGTGCATGATCGGGAACACGCCGGTCTTGCGGAAATATTCCGTTTCCACCGCGCGCGCGTCCGGGAAGAGCGGCACGATCATCGCATGAGAGCCGTGAATGCCGGCCGGCGGCCGTGCGGAAAAAACGGTATCGACCGCCCCGTCGCGCAGCATGTCGCGGAGCGACCTTTCCGGTTCGGCGATCAGGGTGATGCCTTCGGGCAGCCTGAGCTTCACCTGTTCCTGCCGCCCCGGCTCATTGAGGCCGGCCTGAACCCAGGTGACGTCGCCGAGCCCGATGCCGAGGTCGTCGGTCATCCAGCCGCGGGTATAGATCGCCGCCGTCTGTGCCCATTCGGGAATACCGATGCGCTTGCCCGCGAGGTCGGCGCCGGTCTTCACCGACCCATTGGCGTTGACGTAGATGGAGGCAAGCCGAAACATGCGCGACGTGAACACCGGCAGGCCGATGATGTCGGGTGCATCGCCAGACATGACGGAGACGAACTTGGCAAACGACATCTCCGACACGTCCCATTCCCGGTACTGGGTGAAGCGGAAGAACGTCTCCTCGATCGGATAGATCTGGTAGTTGAGGGTGATGCCCTCGGCCGTCACGCGGCCCAGCGCGATGTCGCGCACGTGGTCGTAATCGGCGGTGGCGATGTTGAGGTGTAATCGCGTCACGGTCATGGGGGCATCCTCAGTCGGCGTAGCCCGGCGTCACGGCGACGTCCAGCAGCACGCGCCCGCCGCCCTTCACGTCCTCCGCCGCCGCGTCGAGGGCGGCGCGCAATTCGGAGGCATCCTCTACCCGGCGCCCGTCGAAGCCATAGGCGGCGGCAAGGTGGCCAAGGTCCACCGCAGGATGGGTCATGAACTGGCCGATCCACTTGTTTTCCCGGGGGCGTCCGCGCTTCACCGCGACCTGGTCCTGGTGGACGACGTCGTTGAAATAGGCCTGGTTGTTGGCGACCACGACCAGAAGCGGGATGTCCATGTGCGCCGCCGTCCACAGCGCGTTCGATCCCATGACGAAATCGCCGTCGCCGACCAGCGCCACCGGCAACCGGCCGGTGCCCTTCAGCGCCAGCGCCGCGCCCACCGCGATCCCCGGCCCGGCGCCGATGCCGGCCCCGCCGTTGGAGCCGAAGAAATCGAGGGGCCCGTCGATGCCGACGCAGTCGCCGGGCCATCCCAGCGGCATCGAGATCAGACTCACGTCGTCGCGGGAATCGCGGAAGGCCCGCCAGATCAGCGCCATGTCGCGCAGTCCCATGGCGCCGCGGGGGACCGGCTCGGTCTTGTCGGGATTGCGGTTCTCGATCCTGAGGCCGAGGGGGCGCGGCCCGGTGGCACCGCGGCGGGCCAGTTCCTCCAGCAGCGCCGCGACGAAGGCGTCCGGGGTGGTGAGAACGCGCAGGTCGGCGACCGGCAGGATATGGTAGTCCATGCTCCAGCCGCGATGGACGTACTGGTCCACCGAAACGTGGACGACCTTGGACGCAACCTTGTCGGGCCCGCCCGCGCGCCTGACCCAGCCGCCGAGGTCCATCCAGTCGAGGCTGAGGATCACGTCCGCCTGCCGGAAGGCGTCGAGGTGCTGGTCGCGCGGATGGAACCGGGGCTCGAAAACGTGCAGGGGATGCTCCGACGGGAAGGCCGCCGAATTGTGCAGGTCGGTCACCACCAGGGCGCCCAGGGCCTCGGCCAGCTTGACGCGGTTGTCGAACACCGCCGGATCGCGCAGCCCGCGGCCCGCCATGATCATCGGGCGCTCGGCCGCGAACAGCCAGTCCGCCACTTGGCGCACGTCGTCGGCGCCCGGGGCGGCAGGATTCGCGGGCCGGTAGCGGGCGGCGTCGGGAAACGCGACCTCTTTCCCGATCTTCGCTTCCTGCAGTTCCTCGTCGAGGCAGATGTAGGTGGGTCCCATCGGCGCAGTGCGCGTGATCTGGTTGGCGCGCAGGATCGATTCGAGGGCGGCGGGCACCGAACGCGGGGAATCGTCCCACTTGGTGTAATCGCGCACGATGGCGCCCTGGTCGGCCGATGTGTGAATCCATTCGATCCACGGGCGGCGCTTGTCGGCGTCCTGCGGTCCGTTGGCCCCGAACACGATCATCGGCTTGCGGTCGCACCAGGCATTGAACACCGCCATGCAGGCGTGCATCAGGCCGACGTTGGTGTGGAGCGCCACAGCCATCGGCGCGTCGGTCACCTTGGCATAGCCGTGCGCGATGGCGACGGCGTGTTCCTCATGCAGGCAGACCAGCATCTGCGGGTTGGTGTTGCCGAGGAAGTTCACCACCGAATCGTGGAAGCCCCGGTAGCTCGCGCCGGGGACGAGCGCGATGTACTTGAGGTCGAGCCGGCGCACCATCTCGGCGATGGCGTCGGAATTCCATTCCATGCGCGGGTTGCCGATGTCGGCGGGACGGTCGATGTCGTCGAAACGGGCGGTGCCGGGTGCGGCGCCTTTCGGGGAAGCCAAGGTCTACTCTCCTGCAATCATTGGGTTTGGTTGATGATGGAAGGAATTCAAATTGTTATGCGACGTCGGCCAGAAAGGCGCCGAGCTCGCGGTTGAAGACGTCGGGTTGTTCGAGGTTTGTCATGTGCGCCGCATCGGCGATGACCACATGGCGCGCATCGGCGATGCGGCCCGCGAGGTCGGCCATCAGCGCCGGCGGAGCCGGAGGGTCGAAGGCGCCGCCCATGGCCAGCACGGGAAAGCGGATATGGCCGAGCCGTTCGACTGTGTCGATGCCCTTCAGCGCCTCGGCGCAGCCGATGTACCCGGCGACGGAGGTATTGCGAATCATGGTGCGGATCTTTTCGAGCTCCGGCGGGCTGCGGTCGCGGAACGAGGCCGTGAACCAGCGCTCGACGGTCGGGCCCACCAGCGCGTCCATGCCGCGGGTGCGGGCAAGCGCGATACGCGGCGCCCAGGCGGCGGCGAATTCCGGCGTCGCGGTATGGCGGCAGTCGCAGGCGGCGAGGGAGAGGACACGCCCGGGATGCGCGGCGGCCAGCTCCAGCCCGGTGGTGCCGCCGAGCGACAGGCCGACGACGTGGGACTCCCGGATGCCGAGCGCGTCCCAGATCGCAACCACGTCGGCCGCGAGGCACTGCATGTCCCAGGCGCCGGGGCTCGCCCCAGTGGCACCGTGGCCACGGGTGTCGTAACGGAGGATGCGGAAGTCCCGGCCGAGGATCGCGGCCTGGCTGTCCCAGAGGTGAAGCTCGGTGGCGTGGGAATTGCTGAAGGTGAGCCACGGCGCGGTCTCGCCCGCACCCTCGGTGCGGACGTTGAAGGCGATGCCGCCGATGTCGATCCGCCGGTCCGCGGTCGTGGTCATGATGTCTCTCACCAACGCCTCTTGCCCTGCTTGCGAGACCCGGAAAAGCCCGCCGCCGCCCGGAACCGGACATACATACCGGCAAGCGGAACGGTCGGTGAAGGCCAATAGACTCTCAAAATGAGCAGCAATAGCGTCGGAACGTCCGGGATTTCGGTGCCGGGGTCCCGCCAATTCGAGTTGACCGCCCTGAAGCCGATGCTAGCATACCGGGAATAATACAATAATACATGACGGCGCCGTCCGGCCCGTCATCCCCTATGACAGGAGAGTTCAGATGAGGATAGATTGGCGTGTGACGCCCGCGGCGCTGGCCGTCGCAGGGCTCATGGGCGCGGCTGGCCCGGCCCAGGCGCAGGATTTCACCGGCGGCAAGAACATGCGTATCGTGGTCGGCTCGTCCGCGGGCGCGGGCTTCGACGCCTTCGGCCGCATGGTCGGCCGTCACCTCGGCGCAAACATTCCGGGAAAACCCTCCATCGTCGTCAGCAACATGCCGGGCGCCGGCTCGCTCAAGGCCGTGCAGTCGCTGAAGGCGGCCCCGGCCGATGGTACCTACATGGTGCTGTTCAATCCCGGCGCGGTGCTCAATTCCCTGCTGCAGCCGAAGAAGGTCAAGGTGAACTTCACCAAGGAGGTTCATTTCATCGGCAGCGCCACCGCCGACGCCCGCGTCTGCCACGCCTGGCACACAACCGGCGTGAAGACCCTTCAGGACCTGCTCAAGCGCAAGCAGTTCACCACCGGGCATACCGGCAACACCGCGGCCACCTACATCGACGCGGCGATCCTCAAGAACGTCTTCGGCGCCAAGATCAAGCAGATCGTCGGCTACCCCGGCGCGACCGAACAGCGCCTCGCGGTCGAGCGCGGCGAGCTCGACGGCGACTGCGGCACTTGGGAAAGCGTGCCGGCTAACTGGATCAAGGACAAGAAGACCACCATCTTCATCCGCATTTCCAAGGTCAACGTGCCGGAATTGAAGGGCGTGCCGCACGTGAGCGAGTTCGCCAACGCCGAGCAGAAGAAGATCATCGATCTGCTCACCACCCACAACCTCATGTTCCGGCCCTTCATCGTTTCCAGCAAGGTGCCGATGGACAAGGTCAAGGTCCTGCGCGACGCTTTCTGGAAGACCATCCAAAGCGAGCCCTTCCGGGCCGACGCGAAGAAATCCAAGCGCGGCATCATCGACCCGCTGCGCGGGGAGGACCTGACCAAGCTGGTGGCGAACCTCTACGCCGCGCCCAAGGACCTGATTCCGAAGGCGGCGGCCGCGGTGAAGTAGCCGCCCGATCGCGGGACGACAGGGGGCCGGGGCGACCCGGCCCTCTTTTTTCGTCCGGGGGACTGCTATAACCACACGAACCGACAAACGGAAACAGGGGCTGAGATGGCCGACGGCACAGACAATCCGGGACTTCTCGGCGCGGCGATGAAGCGCCGCATGGCCGCGGGCGGGCTGGTCCTGTGCGCGACGGTGCGCATGTCGCGCACGGTGGAGATCGTCCAGGTCGCGAAGATCGCGGGCTACGACGCGCTCTATTGCGACCTCGAACATTCCACCCTGGGCCTCGACACCATGGCGCAGATCGCCCAGGCGGCGGCGCTGGCCGGCGTCGTGCCGATGGCGCGGGTGCCGTCCCACGACCACGACTGGATCAGCCGGGTGCTCGACGGCGGCTGCCACGGCGTCATCGTGCCGCACGTGGACGACGCGAAGGCGGCGTCCGCCTGTGTCCGGGCGTGCCGCTACCCGCCGCTCGGTGCGCGGTCGCTGGCGGGCTATGGGCCACTTGCCGGGCAGTCGGTGGGGATCGAGGACTCTTACGCGCTCATCAACGGAAATACGGTGCTGGTGGTCATGCTCGAAAGCCCCGACGCGATCGCCAACGCCGAGGCCATCGCCGCCGTGGACGGCGTCGACATGCTGCTGATCGGCACCAACGACCTGTGCGCGGAGCTCGGCATTCCCGGCCAGCTCGACCATCCCAAGGTCATCGACGCCTACCGCCGTGCGGCGGACGCCTGCACGAAGCACGGCAAGGCGCTCGGTGTCGGCGGCATCAAGGAAGGCCCCGTGCTCGACCAGGTGGTCGGCATGGGCGCGCGCTTCCTGATGGGCCGGGTCGACGGCGTCCTGCTGCAGCAGGCGGCCTCGGCCGAGGTCAAGGCGCTGAGGAAGCTGGTGAATTAGGAAGAAGTGCCGCAGCCTCAGTGCCCCAGCGTCGGGTGCAGGGTCTTCGTCGGCGCCTTGCCGTCGATCAGCACGAAGGCCAGCCGGCAGGTGTTGCCGGAACGGTTCTCCCAGCCGTGCCAGGTACCCTTCTGGATCAGGATATCACCCTGCCGCAGCGTCACTTCTTTGTCATCATCCATCTTCATCACGCATTCGCCCTGCAGCACGATGCAGTAGTCGACCGAATCGGTGCGGTGCATGAAGGCCGGCTTGTGCGGCACCAGCTCGAGGATGCGCAGTACCGTGCCGTTCTTCGGCGGCGGCAGGTCGCGGTCCTTGGCGGCGGGATCGGCGGCGACGTTGGGATCGGCGGGCGTCCCCTCGGTCGCCCACATGACGCAGCCGCTGTGGCCCGACGGCATGACCTTGACGTTGGTCATGAGACCGTCCTGTTCGACCATGGCCTTGCCGTCCTTGTCGTGGCCGATGATGACGCGGCGGATTTCCATCGCAATGCTCCCCCTGCTCATGCGCCCTTGAGGGCGTCGTCGTAGAAACTGGTGTCGATATAGCGCGCGGGGTCGGCGTTGGCCTTGCCGCCGCCGTAGCGCCGGCGCAGTTCCAGCACCGTCGCCACGCCTTCGGGTAGGAACGCGCCCCTGGGCGTCAGGCCCGAGCGCGGGTTGACCAGATTAGCCACGACCCTGGGTGCGACCTCGGGCTTGATGGCGTCCATGTTCGCGAGCAGGAGTTTGGTCGCTTCGTCCCGGTTGGCGGGATCGAGGGTCCAGTCGAGCCCGGCGAGGTAGCCGCGGATGAACCCCTTGACCGCATCGGCGTTGTCGCGTGCCCAGGAATATTTCGCAGCGAAGGACCCGCCCTGGTAGGCGGCGAAGATATTGGTGCTGGTCTCGACCACGTTGAAGCCCTGGGCCCGGGCGATGGAGGTGAAGGGCTCGATGGTCAGGGTGGCGGCGTGGGTGCCGGCGCGCACCGATTCCCAGCGCTGCGGCGTGGCGCCGACCGCCACCATGGTGACGTCCTCCTGCGTGAGGCCCGCTCGCGCCAGCATCTCGTAGAGTACGAAGGCGAAGCCGGTTGCCAGCGCGTCGAGCGCCACCGAGCGCCCCTTGAGGCCCGCGACCGTGATGACGTCCTTGGCCGCGACCAGGGCGAGCTCGATCTGGGTCGCGCCCATAAAGGCGAAGAAATCGGGCACCGGGTCGATCACCACGGCGCCCTGCTTCTCGCGGTAGGCGACGACGTTGTCGAAGGCGGTGCCGGCGATGTGGAAGGTGCCGTTGGCGAGGTTCTCGGCCTGAAACGCCGAGCTCGGCGTCGTCGTCAGGGCGACGGCGACGCCGTTGTCGGCGAACCAGCCCTTCTCGATGGCGGCGAAGATCGGCAGGTTGGGCGCGCCCGGGAAACAGATCACCTTGAGGTCGGTCATTCCGCGGCAGTCCTTTTCTTCTTTCTTGCATCCTGGATGGCGCGCCACACCGTCACCGGCGTCAGCGGCATCTTGATGTCGCGCACGCCGAGCGGCCACAGCGCATCGATCACCGCGTTGGTCACCACCGAGAGCGCGGGCGTGGTGCCGCCTTCGCCGCCCGCCTTGATGCCCAGCGGGTTGGTCGGCGACAGCACCTCGACGATCTCGCTCGCGATGGAGGGGATGTTGTCGGAGCGCGGCATGCCGTAGTCCATGAAGGTGCCGACCAGCGGCTGGCCCGATTCCGGGTCGACGACGCATTGCTCCCACATCGCCTGGCCGACGCCCTGGGCGACGCCGCCGTGGGTCTGGCCGTGGACGATCAGGGGGTTGATGCAGCGCCCGACATCGTCGACGGAGGTATAGCGCACCAGATCGACGCGCCCGGTCTCGGGATCGACCTCGACCTCGCATGCGGCGCAGCCGTTGGGGAAGACGGGCTCGTGCATCTCGTTCTCGCGGTTGACCGAAAGCCCGTCGGCAAGGTCGTCGGGCAGGCTGGCCTTCGCCGCCTCCTTCGCAAGGTCGAAGACCCCGAGCGAGTGATTTGTGCCGGGAAGCGTGAACCGCCCGTCCTCCCACACCACCGCGTCGGCTTCGGCGCCCCAGATGAAGGCGGCGAGGCGCTTGCCCTTCTTGATGAGATCGTCGGAGGCCATGCTCATCACCGTGCCGGCGTGGCGCATGGAGCGGCCGGAATGGCTGCCGCCGCCGGCCTTCACCACGTCGGTGTCGCCGATGATGATGCGCACGGCGGAGAACGGCACGCCGAGGCGATCGGCGACGACCTGGGAGAAGCTCGTCTCGTGCCCCTGGCCTGACGGCTGGGTGCCGATGATGACATTGACGACGCCCTCCTCCTTCACCGAAATATCGGCCCGCTCCTTGGGCGAGCCGATGGAGCTTTCGACGTAATGGCCGAGGCCGAGTCCGCGCAGCCGGCCCCGTGCTTCGCTCTCCTGGCGCCGCCGGGCGAATCCATCCCAGCCCGCCGTCTTCATGGCGAGGTCGAGGTTGGCTTCGTAGGTGCCGCTGTCGTAGCGCGCGCCAACGGCATTGGTGTAGGGCATCTTCTCCGGCGGCACGAAGTTCCGCCGCCGCAGTTCGATGCGGTCGAAGCCGAGTTCCCGCGCCGCCGTGTCGATCAGGCGCTCGAGGGCGAAATTCACCTCGGGCCGCCCGGACGAACGGTAGGCCTGGGTGCACATGGTGTTGGTGAACACTGCCCGCGCCCGCAGCGTCGCCGCCGGGATGTCGTAGGAGCCGGTGATCAGGGCCGAGCCCTTGCCCAGCGGCGACAGCGACACGCAGCGGGCGCCGACGTTGGAGATGTTGTCCGCGCGCATGGCGAGGAAGCGGCCGGTCTTGTCCAGCGCCAGCGACACGCGGGTCACCAGGTCGCGGCCCTGGTAGTCGCTGAGGAAGGCTTCCGAGCGGGTCGCCGTGAACTTGACCGGGCGCTTGAGCTTGCCCGCCGCCCACAGCACCAGGCCGAACTCGACATAGACGCGGTTGCGGGTGCCGAAATTGCCGCCGACATCGAAGGACAGAACGCGCAGGCGGTCCGCCGGGATGCCGAGCACGCCCGCGAGCTCGCTCTTCTGGCGCACGGCGCCGCCCGACCCTGCCCACAGGGTGTAATGGCCGGTTTCGGCGTCGAAATCGGCGAGCGCGGCCCGCGGTTCCAGCGGCACGCCGGTGACGCGGTCGACGTGGAAGTCCATGGAGAAGGCATGATCGGCCCCGGCGAAGGCAGCGTCGGTCGCTTCCCGGTCGCCGAACAAGGTGTCGATCAGGGTATTGTCGGGTACCTCGTCCCACACCGCGGGTGCGCCGGGCGCCACCGCTTCCGCCGTGCCGGTGACGAAGGGCAGGATCTCGTAGTCGATCTCCAGCGCCTCGGCCGCGTCCTCGGCCTGGGCCCGGGTCTCGGCGACGACCATGGCGACGGCTTCGCCGACGTGGCGGGCACGGTCGGCAGGCAGCAGGTAATGGGGGCCGATAAATACGTTGGCGCTGCCGTCCGGCGCCCGCAGCTTCATGTCGTATTTGGTGGACGGTACCGGGTCGTGGGGGATGGCGCCGAGCCCGTCGGCACGGGCGTCCGCGCCGGTGAAGACGCCGAGCACACCGGGCATGCCGAGAACGCTGTCCTTGGGGATGGCGCGGATGCGGGCATGGGGATGGGGGGAGCGCACCATCACGGCGTAGGTCTGCCCGGGGCAGGCGAAATCATCGGTAAACCGGCCTTGGCCGGTCAGCAGCCGGGCGTCTTCCTTGCGCCGGATCGGCTGGCCGATGGCACGGAATCCCTCGTCATCCGGGGCGTCGAGTTCGGTTTCGAGGCTGGCGTGATGGGCGTCCTTGGGCATCTGGCTTGCCGGGTTTCAGGCTCGTCTCTGGACAGGAGTGCCGCAACAAAACTTGCATGGGCGGGCACGGAAGGTGGACTCATTTTTTAGTATTACATTATGATCGTCATATTCAACCGAAATGAAAATCGGTAACCAGGGAGACAACCTTGGTAAAGTGATTGCGCCCCGCCCGACGGTACGGCGGGGGGTCTAGAATCGGACGGGAGGAGACCGCATGGCGCGAATCAAGCATCTGGTGTTCAACACGACCGATCCGGAACGGCTCGCCCGGTTCTACGTTGACGTCATGGGACTGAAGATCGTCCACCGCCAGCGCAACGGCGGGATCTCTCTCACCGACGGGTACCTCAACCTGGCGATCCATACCAACAAGATGGACGGCAAGATCTCGGGCTTCAACCACTTCGGGTTCGAAGTGGACGACAGCGATAAGTACGTCCGCCGTGCCAGGAAGTTCGGCTACATCCCGCCGGAGAAGCGCCCGGGCGACCGCCACTACACCGAATACCGGGGCATGGACCCGGACGGCAACAACTTCGATCTCAGCACCAACGGCTACGACATGATCCGGCCCGACCGGGTGACGCCCCTGAAGGTGAAGCGCATGCCGCCGCCGGTCTCGCCGCCGCCGAAGACGAAACGCGCCGGCGCGCGCAAGACGGCACGGAAGTGCGCCTAGCGGCGCTTCCCGGCCGTCGTTTCTATGCCGTCTCCGCGAGGTAGCGCAGCGCCGCGTTGACGCCGCCGGTCTGGTGCGGCACGCCGGCGAGGCCGAGGCCCATTTCCACCCCGCACAGGGTCGTCGCCAGGGTGAGGTCGTTGAGGTCGCCGAGGTGGCCGATGCGGAACACCGTGCCCGCGAGCTTGCCGAGGCCGGTGCCGAGGGACAGGTCGAAGCGGTCGAGGATGAGCTTGCGCAAGCGGTCGGCGTCGTGCCCGTCGGGCAGGCGCACGGCGGTCAGCACGCTCGAGTATTCCTTCGGCTCGAGGCATTGCAGCTCGAGCCCCCAGCCCGCCGCGGCGCGCCGCGTCGCCTCGGCAAGACGGTCATGGCGGGCGAAGACGTTGTCCATGCCCTCCTCCTCCAGCATGGCAAGCGCCTCGTCCAGTGCATAAAGAAGGTTTGTTGCCGGCGTGTACGGGAACGATCCGTCGCCGTTGGCCTTGATCATGGCGCCCCAGTCCCAGTACGAGCGCGGCAGTTTCGCCTCCTTGCCGGCGGCGATGGCTTTCGCGCTGACGGCGTTGAAGCTCAGCCCCGGCGGCAGCATGAGGCCCTTCTGGGACGCCGCGACGGTCACATCGACGCCCCAGGCGTCGTGTTGGTACGGTATGGAACCGAGCGACGATACCGTATCGACCATCAAAAGCGCCGGATCCTGGCCGAATCCATCGCCTTGCGGACGTCGTTGATGCGGCTGGTGACGCCGGTGGAGGTCTCGTTGTGGACGACACAGACGGGGCCTTGGTTGTTCTGTCCGTGTCCGCCTTGAGGCGGGTTTCGATCGCATTCGCGTCGATGCCGCGGCGCCAGTCGCCGGGAATCAGCTCGATCACGAGGCCGAATCGCTTCGCGACCTCACGCCACAGGGTCGCGAACTGGCCAGTGTCGCACATGAGCACGTGGTCGCCCGGCGACAGGGTATTGACCAGCGCCGCCTCCCACGCGCCGGTGCCGGACCCCGGGTAGATCAATACCTGCCCCTTGGTAGTGCCGAAAACCGGCTTGAGTTTGTCGAAAAGGCGCCGTGCCAGCACCGTGAATTCAGGGCCGCGATGGTCGATGGTCGGGCGGTCCATGGCGCGCAGGATTCGGTCGGGCACGTTGGACGGTCCGGGAATTTGCAGAAAATGGCGTCCCCGCCTCACCGTCATGGTGTTCCCCTTTTGGTGAAAGACCGGCGGCCCGCGGCGGGGCCGGCGATGGGACGGCGATTATGGCGGTGGGCCAGGACCCACGACAAGGTGATATTGTCCGACCGTCCGACATGGACTCCTTGGTTTTCACCATGTTACCCTTGGCCAAAGCCGCGACGACGGTTCGAATCGCGTTCGGGAGGTCCTATGGCAACGGCAGGAGACAAGGCTCGCGCGCGCCCGCGCGGTGCGGCGAAGAAGGAAGCTTTCTTCCGCGCGACCGAGGAAAGCATCCAGACATTTTCGCTCGCGGATGCGGACGCGCTGGCGCGCGATGCGCGGACCAGCTTCCGTGTCTGCGACGGTGAGGTGGTGCGGGCCCGCGCCCAGACCCTGCCGCCGGGGTTCGCCAACACCCTGCACTACCATCCGCTCTACGAAGGCATTTGGATGGTGCTGCGCGGCCGGGTACGCTTCTACGGGCCGGACGAAACGGTGATCGGCGAATTCGGACCGCTCGAGGGCGTCTACATTCCGCGCAACGGCCGCTACTGGTTCGCCCAGGTCGGCGAAAAGGCGGCGCAGATCCTCCAGATCCGCGGCGACGCCCGCGACGGTTCCAACAAGCGCGTGGACCTCGAGGAACGCAGCAAGGACTACGGTACCAAGCCCGTCGTCGATCTTCCGGGCTGACCGGTCCAATCATAACGTCGATACGAACGTGAGGGAGCACACCATGAAGAAAATCCTTGCCGTCACCGCCGCCAGCGCCGCCTTTGCCATGGCCGCCACCGGCGCGACCGCCGCCGATGGCGCCGACTTCTACAAGGGCAAGACCGTGACCTACATCGTCGCCACCGGAGCCGGCGGTGGGGCCGACTGGTACGGCCGCCTAGCGACGCGCCACATGGAAAAGGCCATGCCCGGCGCGACTTTCATCGTCCGCAACGTGCCGGGGGCGGGCCACATCATCGGCGCCAACCTGATCTACACCTCGAAGCCCGACGGGCTCACCATCGGCTCCTTCACCACCGGGCTTACCTACGCGCAGATGGTCGGCCGCAAGGGGGTCAAGTACGACCTCGCCAGCATGTCCTGGGTCGGCAAGGCGGCGACCGACATCCGCGTCCTCTACATGAGCGCGAAGTCCGGCTACAAGACCTTCGACGACGTGCTCAAGACCAAGCGCACGATCAAGCTCGGCACGTCCGGCGTCGGCTCCGGTGCCTTCAACGAATCCCACATGATCGCCCACGCCTTCGGCGTTCCCATCGAGGTGCTTGCCGGCTACTCGGGGGCGGAACGTGTCATGGGCATGCTGCGCGGCGAGATCGACGGCCAGGTCGGCGGCTTGAGCTCGACCCAGGAATCGACCAGCGCCGATCCCGGTGCCATCGTGCTGCAATTCGGCGATTCGCTTCCCAAGATTCCCAACGCGGAAAAGATGGTCAAGACGCCGCTGGGCAAGGCCATCGCCCGGTTCATGCGCAACCAGTCCATGATCTCGCGCTTCGCCGCCGGGCCGCCCGAGATGGTGCCCGAACGCCTCGCGGTGCTGCGCGCGGCCTACAAGACGGCGTTCGAGAGCAAGGCGCTGCTGGACGAGGCAAAGAAGGCGGGCCGGCCCATCGATCCGCTTTACGGTGAGGACGTGGCCCAGCTCGTGCGCGAGATCATCTCGCCGCCGCCGGAGATGACGGCGCTTCTCAAGAAGATCACGTCGATCAAGGTGAAAATGCTCAAGAACACCGGCAAGGTCTCGGCCGTCGTCGACGGCGGGCGCAGCTTCAAGGTGATGGAGGACGGCAAGGAACTGACCGTCCGCATTTCCAAGTCCCGCACGCAAATCACGCTCGGCGGCAAGAAGGCCAAGCGCGACAAGGTCAAGGTCGGCATGACCTGCGAAATTTCCTGGCTCAAGGTCAACGGCGAGGCAAACCTGCTCGCCTGCAAGGAGTGAAGGCTCGGACGATGATGACGACACCGGCGATGCCGACGTTTCGGGGGGCGTAATGGCCGTCAAAGCCAAGAGGCGCAGCGTAACAAAGGTCAAGCGTACAGTCCCCGCGCGCAAGGCATCGCCGGCGGTCCCGGCACGTGGCTATCGCGACCTGCAGGAACACCTCGCCGCGCTCGACGCGGCGGGCCTGCTGCAGGTCATCGACGCTCCGGTCAACAAGGACACGGAGCTACACCCCCTGGTGCGCTGGCAGTTCCGCGGCGGCCTCAAGGAAAGCGAACGCAAGGCTTTCCTGTTCACCAACGTCACCGATTCCCGCGGGCGCAGGTTCGACATGCCGGTGGTGGTCGGCGCGCTCGCCGCCAACCAGGACATCTATGCCATCGGCATGAACGCGCCGCTCAAGGACATCGGCGCGCGCTGGGAACGCGGCATGGCGAAGCCGATCCCGCCAAGGGTTGTGAAGACCGCGCCGTGCCAGGAGGTGGTGTGGACCGGCAAGGACCTGATCGGCGACAACAAGGGGCTCGACGCCCTGCCGGTGCCGGTCTCGACGCCGGGCTTCGACGCCGCGCCGTATTTCACCGCGACCAACGTCGTCACCAAGGATCCCGAAACCGGGGTGCAGAACATGGGCACCTATCGCGCCGGGCTCAAGGCGACCAACCGGCTCGCGGTACGCATGGCCTCGCGCGAAGGGGGCGCGGGCGGCTACCTGCACTGGCTCAAGTACCAGAAGCAGGGGGCGAAGACGATGCCCTGCGCCATCGTCGTCGGCGCGCCGCCGGTCGTCGCCTACCTGGGGCCGCAGAAGCTCGGCGCCCATCGCGACGAGGCTGAGGTCGCGGGCGGCATCGCCGGCGTCCCGATCAACATGGTCAAGTGCAAGACGCTGGACCTGCTGGTACCGGCCGAAGCCGAAATGGTGATCGAGGGTCAGGTCGACGCGACCTATCTGGAACCCGAAGCGCCTTTCGGCGAATCCCATGGCCACGTCGCGCTCGAGGATTTCAACATGATCTTCGACGTCACCGCCATCACCATGAAAAAGAAGCCGGTGCTGGCGTCGATCATCTCCCAGGTGACGCCGAGCGAATCGAGCGTCATCAAGCGCGTCGCCTACGAACCCATGTTCCTCGCCCATTTGCGCGACCAGCTCGGCATCCGCGGGGTCAAGCGCGTGTCGCTGCACGAGCCGCTCACCAATATCCGCAAGGTGATCTTCCTGGTCATGGACCGGTCGACCTCGCGCACGGAAGTCTGGCGGGCGCTATACGGCGCCGCGGTGCTGCGCGCCGATTGCGGCAAGTACGTCATCGCGGTCAACGACGACATCGAGCCCGACGACGGCGACGCCGTGTTCTGGGCGCTGGCCTATCGCGCCAACGTGCTGACGGATGTGGAAGTGCTGCACCACCGCCCGCGCGGCCATGGCCCGAAGTCCGGCAACGTGAACGAGGACGGCAGCCTGCTCATCGATGCGACGCTGAAGGGCGACATGCCGCCGCTGGCGTTGCCGAAGAAGGAATACATGGAAGGGGCGCGGGACCTGTGGAACAAGCTGGGCCTGCCGCCACTCAAGGAGCAATCGCCCTGGCACGGCTACGATATGGGCGACTGGTTCGAGGCCTGGGACCGCGCGGCAGAACGCGCGGTCCGGGGCGATTACGCCGAGAACGGCCGGCGCACGGCACAGCGCCGCGCCTCCGGCATCATTCCCGAAACCCCCTGCCGCGAGGTGGAGGGCGACCCGAAATAGCACGCGTCCATGACGGAGTAAGGAGGAATGTCCCGCTTGGCCGGCACGTCCGGCCTTCTCAACCCGGTCCCGGCAAGAATGTCCCGACAAGGGACGCCGATCGAGGACACCAACAGGAAAGATGGGAGAAGACTCATGCGCGAATTCCCGAAACTCGTATCCCTCGCTTGCGGGGCCGTAGTAGCGGTCGCGATGGCCGTGGCCGGCCCGCTGCCCGCCAAGGCGGACGCGGTGGAAGATTTCTACAAGGGCAAGACCCTGAAGATCCTGGTCGGCTATCCGCCGGCCGGATCCTACACCGCCTATGCCCAGTTGGCGTCCCGCCATTACGGCAAGTTCATTCCGGGCAAGCCCAATGTCATCGTCCAGAACATGGCCGGTGCCGGAAGCCTCGTCGCCGCCAACTACTTCACCAACGTGGCGCCGAAGGACGGCTCCATGATCGGCATGTTCGCCGATACGCTCGCCGTCAGCCAGCTCCTGTTCCCGGACAAGGTGAAGTTCGATGCCACCGACATGCCCTATATCGGCAGCTTCACCCCGATTAATCCGGTACTTATGGTCCGGGCGGATGCAGGCGTGAAGGAGTTCAAGGACGTGCTGTCCAAGCAGATCGTCGTCGGCTGCACCGGCGCCGGATCCCAGAGCTACATCATGCCGCGGGCAATGATGTCGCAGCTTGGCGCCAAGTTTCAGTTGATCTGCGGCTATCGCGGCTCGGCGGCGCAGACCCTCGCCCTGGTGCGTGGCGAAATCGATGCCCAGTCGAGCGCCTGGGCGAGCTGGCGCATCCGCTATCTCGACGACATCAAGAAGGGCAAGCTGGTCCCGATCGTCCAGGTGGGGATCGAGCGGGAGAAGGAACTGCCGAACCTCGTGCTGATGCATGAGCTCACAAAGGATGCGGACAAGCAGAAGATCCTCAAGTTCCTCTCCATCGGCGGCGCCATCGGCCGGGGTTTCAACGCGCCCAAGGGCATCGACAAGGACAAGCTCGCGGCTCTGCGGTCCGGCTTCATGGCGATGACCAGGGACGCAGCCTTCCTCGCCGATGCGAAGAAACAGCGGGCCAATATCGACCCGACGACGGGGACAAAGCTCGACGCGCTCACCAAGGAAGCGCTGGCGACGCCGGAAAACCTGGTCGCCGAGGCGCGTGAGTCCATGAAGGGCTACAAGAAGAACTGCACCAAGAACTGCGCGAGCCCGAAGAAGAAAAAGAAGAAGAAGAAAGAGTAGCCGAATGAAGTCCGGGACAAGGACGCCCCCGTCCCGGCGATGGGGGCGTCCATCCCTCCAGTGATGTACAGTCAGGTTTCAAGGCGATGAATGGTACCGCTGTTCCCGGTCTTTTTCCTGAGGACGGCGCGCGACGCCGGCGGCCGGAACGTATGAGGTTTTCATGGCGATGATGCGCGTTACCATGACCGTCAACGGGAAGGAGGTGTCCGAGGAGGTGGAGCCGCGTCTTCTGCTGGTCGAATTCCTGCGCGAGCGCCTGCGCCTGACCGGGACCCATGTCGGCTGTGATACCAGCCAGTGCGGGGCCTGCACGGTCCATGTCGATGGCGAGGCGGTCAAGGCCTGCACGTACCTTGCGGTGCAGGCCTCCGGCGCGACGGTTACCACCATCGAAGCCGTGGCTCGGGACGGCCGCCTGCATCCGTTGCAGCAGGCGTTCCATACCGAACACGGGCTGCAATGCGGGTTCTGCACCCCCGGCATGGTGATGAGCGCGCTCGATCTCCTCCGCCGCAACCCCGATCCGACCGAAGCCGAGATCCGCCACCACCTCGCGGGAAACCTGTGCCGCTGCACCGGCTATCACAATATCGTCCGCGCGGTGCAGGTGGCGGCGCGGGAAATGGGGGCGCGGACCTGACCAGCGCGATGGCGCCGTTCGCAGGCGCATGACATTTGAAAGACGAAGGACCTGTCGATGAATGAATCGGGAGTCGTTGCCAAGCTGCCTGCCCTCAAGGCGGAGTTCGCGCCCTTGCGCCAGAAGATCATCGCCGCGCTCCGGCGCGCGATCGAGATGGGCGTGCTCAAGCCGGGGGAACGGCTGATCGAAAAGGACCTCTGTGCCCAGCTCAACGTCAGCCGCACCTGCCTGCGCGAGGCCCTGCGCGAGCTCGAGGCCCAGCGCGTCATCGCCAACTCGGCGGTCCGCGGCCTGGTGGTGACGCCGATCACCACCGAGGACGCCGCCAACATCTACAGCGTGCGCGCCGAACTCGAGGCCCTGATCGCCGAACAGTTCATCGAGCGCGCCGAGAGCGACGACATGGAGGCCTTCAGCGCCGCCGCGGACGGCCTCAAGCAGGCCTACGTGTCGCAAAAGCTGGAGAATATCCTCGACGCCAAGAAGGCCTATTACGACGCCTTCTGCGCCGGCGCGCGCAATCCGGTCGTCTTTGACCTGTTGATGACGCTGCACCTGCGCACCAGCCAGCTTCGGGCCGCGTCGCTGTCGCGCGACGAACGCAAGACCCAGAGCATCGACGAGATCGATGACCTGGTCGGCGCCATCGTGCGACGCGACAGCGACGCGGCCCGCGCCGCCGCCCGGCGGCACGTGGAGAACGCCGCACAGTCTGCATTCATCGCCACCGGACGTGACCCGGACGACGTGGGCGCGTCATCCTCGCGCCGCAGGGCCGGCGGCCGGGGCTAAGGCGTCAGCTCCAGCCCCGGGTCCACCGCTCGCCCCTGGCGATGCGGTTCTTGTAGTAGAGCCATTCGTTGGTGTAGCCGCCGCGGCTCCGCCGGTATTCGTCATTGTGCGCGCCGGTCAGGGCGGCACGGCTGCCGATCATTTCCTCGACGAATCCGGGCTCCGTGGTCTGGAAGCCGAGGGTCCGGGCGAGCCCCATGATCTTGGCCGTGCGTTCCATGTACATGTTGTTCATGCAGGCCTCGTCGATGGTGCGCCCGACGCTGACGACCCCGTGGCCCTTGATCATCACCGCCTTGGCCCCACCCAGCGCCTGGGCCAGCGCCTGGCCTTCCTCCCGGTCCTTGATGTGGATCGGCCGCGGGTAGGTGGGGATCGGCTTCGGGAACTTGGCCGACTGCATGTGCACGGGCTGGATATCCACGTCCACGAGGCTGAGCGCGATGCAGGCGGGCATATGGGCGTGGGCGATGGCCTGCACGTCGGGCCGCGCGGCGAAAATCTCGGTGTACATGGGCCATTCCATCGGCGGGCCGCCGGTGCCGCGGATCTTCTTCGCGTCCCAGTCGAAATGCACGCGCCAGTCGGGTTCGGTGATCGACGCCGGCCGGAACGCCTTGCAGGCGACACCCGACCCGTCCGGCAGGCGCATGCCGACGTGGCCGAAAATGTCGCCCGATTCCCATTCGAGGATGTTGCAGGCGATGCCGAGGTCTTCCTCGATCCGGGCGAGGCTGTTGCTGTCGTGGCTCATGTACCGGTTCCTGTTTCGCGCTTGAGGTGGATTTCGGGGTCGTGGAACGGCGGTAGGGTCACGCCGGGCACGGCCTTGGGCGCCGCCACATGGGGCAGCCAGTCGTGCCAGTCGGCGTTCTGGGGGATGGTCACCTGACAGGTATCGACATGGGTGAAGACGTTGCCGGCTTCGTCGGTCACCACCTGGGGCGGCTCAATGCCCTTCTGCAGGTCCTTGATGGTCTTGATCATCAGGTTGCGCACGGCGACGATGCCGGCGTCGCTCTGCCCCAGGTATTCGCGCGAACGGTCGAAGCGCGGGCCCATGCTCTCGGTGACGCAGGAATCCTGAGCGAGGAACCCCTTCATCCCTGTGAAGTTGTCGGTCTTCTGCATGGCCCGGTCCTGCAGGTAGTCGTTCGTCCTGTTCGGGATCTTGCGGAAGTCGGCGTCGAGGAACTGGCCGCGGTCGTCGATGCTGGGCGTTTCGCTGACCGGATGGTCGAGCACGCCGAGATCGAAGCGCCAGCTGTGGGTGTCGTCGGCCGGCACATGCATGTGGACCTCGCGGTTGCGGGCCGGGACCCAGCAGCCGTAGGGCAGAACGAAGGACGACACCCGGACGTAGAGCCGGTCATCCTCGGTGATCCGCGTGGCGATCAGGCGGATGCCGAAATCCGTGCGCTCATAGGAATAGGCGGGCTTACGGCTGGTGAAGATGGTGCGCTTCGCCAGCGGGCCGCGCAGCGCCCGGTGCAGGAACGACAGGTGCGCCGAATCGCACTCGCCCTCCAGCCCCTGCAGGTAATTGCAGTCCTGCAGCGACTTGGTGACGTAGGCGTGGCTCGCCGGCACCTGGGTGAAGCGGTAGGCGGGGAACAGCGGTTTCTTCTCCACCGGGCCCAGGTAGGCGAAGACGATGCCCGCGACCTCGTGGGTGGGATAGGCGATGGCGCGCGCGTCGCGGCAGATGATGCCGGGGTCGGGCTCCGCCGGTGCGTCGAGCACCCGGCCTTCGCGGTTCATCAGCCAGCCGTGGTAGAGGCAGCGCAGGCCGCCGTCTTCGTTGCGCCCGAAATAGAGCGACGCGCCCCGGTGCGGGCAGTGCTCGCCCAGGAGGCCGACGTTGCCGTCACGGTCGCGGAAGGCGACCAGGTCCTCGCCCAGCAGCCGGACCCGGACCGGCGCGCCGTCGCGCTCGGGCAGTTCCGCCGACAGGCAGGCGGGAATCCAGAAGCGGCGGAACATCTCGCCGCCGGGCGTGCCGGGCCCGGTCAATGTGATGAGGTCGTTGTTTTCCTGCGAAAGCATGAGTCGTTCCCTAGGTGTCCAGCGTCCCTTTGGCGAAGATGCGTTCGAGCGGTAGAGCCGTCCGAATGGCGCCGTCGGCGACATTGTAGCGGATCAGGGCGTCGATGGCTTTCCGGTTTGCGCCGATCCCGTAGGGCCAGAGGTCGCCGAAACGGGCCTCCTCGGCCTTGACCGCGTCGCGCAGCCAGGCGATGGCGAAGCCGGCGCGGTCCGACAGCACGTCGTCGCGTGCCATCTGCCTGGCGCGCACAAAGGCATCGAAGATGCACCGCGCCAGCGAGGGATCGGCCTCGTCGCGTTCGCGGCTCAGGATCATGACATGGACCGGCGCGTAGTACCCAGCCTCGGTCACCATCCGCGCTTCCTCCCCGGCATAGTTGGGGAAGAGGCGGTGGACGCCCGGGTCCGATTCCAGCCTGGCGAAGGCCGCGGCGTCGGAGATGTCGGTGATGAGGGCGTCCGTCTCCCCCGCGAGGAAACGCTCGACGATGCCGGGCTCCGGCGGCACGTAGTCGACGGCGGGCGGTGTCCCGGCGAAGGGGAAGACCTCCGGCACCTGGGCGGTCCAGCGCAGCTTCGCGACATCGACGCCGTAATGCTCGGCGAGCCAGCCCCGCGCCCACAGCGTCAGCGCGGTGCGGTACTGGCGGGTGCCGACGCGCGTGCCCTCGAGGTCGCGGGGCGTGGCTATGCCCGCGCTTTTCCGGCAGAAGATGAAGCCGAGCGGTCCCTTGCGCTTGGCGAAGACGGGCAGGGCGACGAACTTCCATCCGGCCGCTATGGCGGCGCAGAGATAGCCGAGGTTGAGCTCGGCCAGGCCGAAGCGGCCCTCGCGCATCTCCGGCACGTCCTTGAACACCATGGAGGAGATTTTCGCGGGTTTCAGCGTCACGCCGTCGATGCCGACACGCCCGTCGGCGAGCGGCAGGGTGATGTCGTAGCGCAGCGCCGGAAAGCCGAGGTCGATTGCGTCTTCGCGGGCCATGCCGTTTTCAGTTGCGGATGCCGACCCGCAGGCCGAGCGCACGGGCGAGCAGCGCGATCCCCGTCGAGAGAATAATGACGATGAAGGAGGTCACGGCCGCCGTCTCGTAGCGGCCTTCCACCATGTAGTCGAGCTGCAGCAGCGCCAGGGTCTTGGTCTCCGCCGTCGCCACCAGGGCGACCGAAGCGATGTCACGGGCGGCCGAGATGAAATTCATGACGCCGACCAGGAGCAGCACCGGCATCAGGATCGGCAGCACCACCCGGGTGAAGGTCCGCCACCAGGTCGCCCCGGTCACGCGCGAGGCTTCCTCCAGCTCGTGGCCGAGCTGCATCATGTTGGACTTGATGATCTGGGTGCCCAGCGTCATCGAGCTGATGACGGTGGCCAGGATCAGCAGCCACATGGTCCCGTAGAGCGGGCGGAACAGCGGCGATTCGAGGAACACGAACAGCAATCCGACGCCGAACAGGATGCCCGGCACCGCGAACGGCAGCCAGGAGACGAAGTCCAGCAGGGCACGCGCCCGGAAGGTGGTGCGGACGGTGAAATAGGCGACCAGCGAGAACAGCACCACCGAGAAGATCCCGGCGCCCCCCGCCATCGCCAGCGTGTTGCCGACGGCCTGCAGGAAGGTCTCGTCGTTCAGCAGGGCGACCCAGTGATCGAGGGTATAGGGGTCGGGAATGTTGAAGAAGCCGAACAGATTCATGGTCGAGGCGAGGCCGACGAACACCAGGGGCAGGATGGTCAGCACCAGGACGACCGTGAGCACGCCGAGGAAGACCGGAGTCCGCCATGGGCCGAGGCGCACCGGCTGGGTCTGCAGCTTGCCGGTCAGCGTCGTGTACTGGCGGCGCATGGCGAGCCAGCGCTGGGCGAAGATCAGCGGCAGGATGGCGGCGAGGCCGAGGGTGGCGAGAGCCGAGGCGGGGCCGAACTCCGGCGGCTCCTGCGCGATCAGGGCATAGACCTTGGTCGAATAGACGTAGAACTGGAACGGCGGGCCCAGCACCATCTCGATCTCGAAGGATTGCATGGCGCGGATCATCGCCATCAGCAGGATCGCGATCAGCGCCGGCATCATCGCCGGCACGACGATGCGTGCCAGCGTGCCGAGGCGGCCGGCCCCGGCGACGCGCGACGCCTCCTCCAGCGACGAATCGATGTTGCGGAACGTCGGCGTCAGCAGCATTACTTTGACGGCGATGGAATTGGCGCCGATATGAGCCCAGACGATCCCCCAGAAGGAATAGATGTTGAACGGTGCCTCCTCCACGAACGGCAGCAGCATCACCAGCTTGTTGAGCAGGCCGTATTCGGGGTCGAGGCACATGATCCAGCCCAGCGTCACCGACAGCGACGGCAGGAAGAACGAGATCCAGAACATGAACTCGAGCCCGTTGCGCCACGGGATGTCGGTCCGCGCCAGCACCCACGACACGATCACCGCGACGGGAAAGGAAATGACGTTGATCGCCACCAGCAGCTTGATGGTGTTGACGATGGTGCCGAACATCGCCGGCTCGCTCAGCGCCCGCTTCCAGGCGTCGAGCCCGAAGACGAAATCGGCCCCCGTCTCGGCGACCGAGAAGCTGTAGAAGACGATCAGCAGGACCGGGTAGAGGACGAGGAACAGCGTCACCAGCAGCACCACCGCGAACAGCACGGTGCGGAACTCGAACATCCGGCGCACGCGCCCGCCGAGCGGTGGCAGGGCTATCTCGGCCATAGGCTGATCGCTTCCGCCGGCAGCACCAGGGTGACGTCGCGGCCCCGGAGGCCGGCTGCCTCGGGCGGGCCGTAGATGGTCAGCAGCTCCTCGCCTACCCGCACCAGGCATTCGGTGCGCTCGCCCTGGTAGAGGACGGTTTCGATGCGCCCGGGAAGACCGCCGTTGCCGCCCTCGACGGCGATCCGCACCTTCTCCGGACGGATCGCCACCATCACGTCGGTTCCCGCGGCGGGAAAGGCACGCGCACCGGCCGCGCAGGCGAGGGATCCCGGCGCGCGGGCGAGCTCGACGCGCGCGCCGCCGTTCTCCAGCGCCGCGACGCGGCCCGCCAGCGTGATGGTCTTGCCGAGGAAGTCACGGACGAATTCGGTCGCCGGGTTCTCGTACAGGTCGCGCGGCGGACCCAACTGTTCGATGCGGCCGAAGTTCATCAGCGCGATGCGGTCGGACAGGCTCAGCGCCTCGGACTGGTCGTGGGTGACGTAGATGAGCGTGAGGCCGAGGCGTTCCTGCAGGAGCTTGAGCTCGAACCGCATCTGCTCGCGCAGCTTGACGTCGAGGTTCGACAGCGGCTCGTCGAGCAGAAGGACCTCGGGTTCGTAGACCAGCGCGCGGGCCAGCGCCACGCGCTGCTGCTGGCCGCCCGACAGCTTGGGTGCATCGCGGTCGGCCTGGGCCTCGAGATCCACCAGCTTGAGGGCGCGCGCGACGCGGTCGCGGATGTCGGCGCCGGAGACGCCGCGAAGCTTGAGCGGATAGGCGACGTTGGCGGCCACCGTCATGTGCGGCCAGATGGCGTAGGACTGGAACACCATGCCCATGTTGCGTTTTTCCGGCGGCAGGTTGATGTGCCGTTCGGAGGAGAAGATCGTGTTGCCGGCGAGGCGGATCTCGCCCGCTTCGGCGTCCTCCAGACCCGCGATGATGCGGAGTGTCGTGGACTTGCCGCACCCGGATGGGCCGAGGAGGGTGAACACCTCGCCCTTGCCGATGGAAAAGCCGATGTCCTCCAGCGCCCTGACGGAGCCGAACGACTTGCTGAGGCCGCGGATTTCGATTATCGGCTCGGGCATCGGTGCGCCGGACCGCGGCAAAGGGGCGCCGCGGTCCGTCCTGGTCTTGTGAACTCGTGAAGCGAGGCTACTCTTTTTTCTTGGACCGCTTCTTCTTCTTTTTCGGCATCTCGGCCGTGATCGTCTCCTTGGCGATTTCCTGCAGCCGCATGCGGGTCTTGAAGCGGGATTCTTCCTGGCCGTTGAAATACGTGACGCCCGGTCGCGGCGCCAAAGTGGGGTCGCCGGGCTTCACGTCGACGCGGCGCGAATTGCGCGGGACTCCGGCCCAGGCTTCCTGCCCCGCCTTGCTGAGCAGCCAGTTGACGTAAACCGCGGCTGCGTTCGGGTGCGGCGCCCTGTCGACGACACCCAGCGCCCCGAAACCCGAGCTCTGCTGCTGAATCTTGTAGAAGCTGTCGGGTAGGGGTTCCACGTTTTTGCCGAGGCCCTGCTTCTGGAAGACGGCGAGATCGTTCTCACCGACGCCGATACCGATGGGATAGCGTCCACGCACGACCCATTCCGCGAGCTGGCGGCGATTGGTTACGAAGACGATTTTCTGCTTGTAGAGGGCGCGGAGAAAATCCTCGCCGAAATTCTCGTAGATCGTCTGCGACGAGCCGTTGCCCGAGCCGTTGAAACGCGGATCGTCCCACACGATTTTCCCGGCGAACTCGGGCTTCAGCAGGTCCTTGATCGAGGTGATGGAGGACTTCTTGACGAAATCCCAGTTCACCTGGATCGGGTTCTGGGTCGTGCCATCGAACGTGTAGTAGTATTTTTTCTCGACATCCATCCAGCCGGCGTCGAACCCGCCCTGCCAGTGCTTGTCGTCCATCGTGTCCTTGGTCAGATACTGCCTGAGCGGCTGAAATACGCCGAGCGGCTTGAGCCGGCCGACCGCCGTGGACGGACCCGAAATCCATACGTCCCAGGCATAGATGTTGGCCTTTCGCTCGCGCAAAAGTTTGGGAGTATCGACGCGGCCGGAGGCCCCGGAAAACTGCACCCTGATGTCGGGGTGGGCCTTGTTGAAGGCGCCGACCAGGGCCTCGGCGTAACGCTTGCCGGGCGCGCCGTGGACGACGACGGTACCTTCCTCGCGCGCCTTGGCGAGGACCGTGTTCCAGTCGTCCAGCGCCCGCGCTTCGCTTACCGGCCACGCCAGAATCGTCGCCGCGAGGGCGGCGATGGAGAGCTTGGAAAGATGCATTTTCGGTTCCCCTGCCAGCGATTTTTCTTGTCGCATTTTGAGCGGCATTTATAGCCGACGCGAGCGTCGATGTCGAACCCCGCCCACTCCCAAACCTTGGTAGACCGTCATCGCCTGCCGATTTCCAAGCGCTTCGGCATGATTGCCTGTGACCGCGAAAATCTGTTTTGCGTTGCCGACGCTTACCCGTATGCCCGTTCCGGATGAGGGTCGGGTGCGCTCAGCCGCCCCGGACGAGGCCGGCCCGGCGCATGGTCGAGAGCGCCGGTACCAGCATCAGCATCAGCACCGCGCCGGTTATGTAGAACGCGAGTTCGATCCCGACGCCCTGCATCAGCGCGCCCATGCCGATGGGGACGACGACACCGATCAGGCGGTTCGTCGTGGTGCGCAGGCCCACCGCGTGGCCCTGACGGCTGCCGCTCGACTTCGACATGATCGAGATCATCAGCGGCTGGCTCATGCCCATGGTGACGCCGCGCGTCGCCGTGACGAGCAGCAGCACGACGAAGGTCGTGAACATCGGCGTGATCGCGATCAGGACCACCGACAGCGCCACGGTGACGAACAGCAGGATCGGCGCACGCATGATCCGCGTCGCCGCCCGCGTCGCGAGGGCGGAAAAGCTTCCGGTCAGCGAATTGGCCGAGGCGAGAATGCCGATCAGCGTCCCCGTCATGCCGATCTCGTTCAGGTAGACGATGTAGAAGGACGATTTGATCCCGTTCCCCGAAATGCGGACCGCCGCCATCAACACGACGAAGGCGACCGCCGGCAGCGCCAGCATGCGGAACGCCTCGACATAGTCGGACGGTCGCGGCAGCAGGTCGCGCAGGCGCAGGCCGGTCGCGCCGCTTTCCTGCAGGATCGGTGCGTCCGGCGGCAGGATCTGCGCCGCCCACCACATGGCGATGCCGGGAAGGGTCAGGAGCGCGAAGCATGGCCACGGACCGAACAGGTCCCAGATCACGCCGACCGCGGGCGGGCCGCCGAAAGAGCCGATGCGGCTGGCGAAGCTGAGCCTCCCCGAATGGCGGGTCGAGCCGCGCATGACCTGGCCGATCAGGGTCTGGGCACCGACCCAGCCCATGGTCGCGGCGAGGCCGTTGAGCATCTGCAGTGCGATCAGCGCCGGGATGAACGGCATCGCCGGGTAGAGCGGCGTCGTTATGATCGCCACGAGGCCGAAGAACAGCAGCACCCGGCGGGTACCGATGCGGTCCATCAGCGCGCCGCCGTGAATGGCCAGCAGCAGCGGCAGGAACGAGCGCGCGCCGAGGATGAGGCCCAGGGTCAGCGGCGTCGGGTCCAGCGCCAGCGCCCACAGCGGCACCACGATGTTCATCATGTTGCTGATGCTGTTGGAGAACAGGCCCGCGCCATAGACCGCGAGCGTGGTCTTGAGCGGCAGGTCGTCGCCCGCGCGGATTTCGGTCATGGGCCTTCCCCAAGGGCGCACCGACAAGACTGTATTGCTTATTGTTGTGCAATCATGGGGCTCCGTCGGAGCCATGCGGCGCTTGAATCCACGTAATCGCGGATGCACAATCCCGTCAATCGCCAAAATTCATAAACCGTCCGCGACCTTCGAAAAACCTTCGCGCCGGAAACAAAAACAACACGGCGCGGCCTGCGCCATGGAGGAAGAGATGGCCAGGATCGTCGGCTGCATGGCCATGTCCCACGGGCCGCAACTACTGACACCGTCGGACAAGTGGCCGGAACTCCCGGCCCGTGCCAAGGGGCCCTTCAATCCGAAGCCCGGCATCGCCGGCTAAATCACCCTCGACGCCATGCGCGCCCACCAGGACCGCTGCAACGACGCGATCGCGAAGCTGCGCGACCAGCTCCAGGCGTGGAAGCCTGACACCATCGTCATCGTCGGCGACGACCAGCACGAGAACCTTCTCGACGACAACATCCCGCCCTTCACCCTGTTCATCGGGGACGAGGTCGACGCGACCCGCAAATATCGCTACTTCGGCACCGACATCGCAAGCCAGGCGATCCACTACAAGTCGAATGGCGCCCTCGCGCGCGAGATGCTGGAGGGCCTGATGGATGCGGGCTTCGATCCGGCCTGGTCGAGGAAGACGCGCATGGAAGGCGGGCTCGGCCACGCCTTCGGGCGGGTGCTGGAATTCGTGCTGCCCCAGGCCGACGTGCCCATCGTCGCCATCATGGTGAATACCTACTATCCGCCGGCCCCCACGGCGGCGCGTTGTGTCGCGTTCGGCAAGGTGATCGGTGCCGTCGCGCGCCGTTCCGCCAATGCCGGGCGCGTCGTGTTCATCGGCTCGGGCGGGCTCAGCCACACCAGGATCGACGAAAAGCTCGACGCCGATTTCATCGCCGCGCTGGAATCGAACGACCTCGACTTCATGGCGTCGCTGCCGAACGATATCCTGGTCGCGGGCACGTCGGAGATCCGCAACTGGATGATTGCCGCGGCGGCGGCCGGGTCGGGCGGGCGAATGGTGGATTACGTCCCCTGCTACCGCAATCCCGACGGGGTCGGCTGCGCCATGGGCTTCGCGTTCTGGGAGAAGACGGCGGCCTGATCCGTCCGGGCCGGCCGGACAAGAAAAGGGCGGCACCGGAATCCGGTGCCGCCCTTCGTCGCGTTGCCGGTGCGCTGCTACTTGACCAGCTCGCGGATCAGGTTCTTGGCCTCGAGCATCGCGCCGGTGAAATCCTCGGTCTGACCGGACACCGCCTTCTTGTAGTTTTTCCAGTCGAGAAGACGGTTCGGATCGGCGACCGGAACGTCCTTGCGGCGGCTGTTGACCTTGACCTTCGGCATGATGTTCGCCTGAACCTTCTTCGACAGGATCCAGTTGACGAAGACGATGGTCGCGTTCGGGTGCGGCCGCGGGTTGAGGACCTGCAGCCCGTTGACGCCGACCGACCAGATGTCGAGGCCGGAAATCTTGCCCATGTCGAGTTTCACGCCGCGCTTGCGATAGGCGATGATCTGGGAGTTGGGCAGGCCGATGCCGATCGGGTACTTGCCCGAGACGAACCAGTCCATGAGCTGGCGCGAATTCCTGACGATCACCGGCTGCTGCTTGGTGAAGAAGTCGCGGATGAAGTCGGCACCGAACGTCTTGTAGAGAAGCGCCATGCTGACTGCGGTCGAGCCGCCGCGCGGATTGGCCATGGCGACCTTGCCCTTCCACTTGGGGTCGAGCAGCTCGCGGATGTCCTTGATCTCGCCGTCCTTGATGAAGGCCCGGTTGGTGTGGGCGAGGGGGCTTTCGTAGGCGCCGAAGGACGGCACGTATTTCCTGGCATTGTCCAGGAACATGTGGTCGAAGCCGCCGTGCCAGTTCGATTCGTCCGCCACCTCCGGCAGGATGAACATGGCACGGACGTCGGCCAGCCCGCCCGCCTTGGCGAGCGGATAGACCTGGGTGTCGGCGCCGCCGACGCGAAGGTCCCACAGATGCTTGCCGACCTCGCGCTCCTTGAGGACACGCGGCCGGAAGTCGCGGCTGTTGAAGGGCGTAACCTTGATCCTGATCTTCGGATAGTCCTTGCCGAATTCCATCAGAAGCTGCTGCCACTGGCGTCCGGACGGACCGGCGACATCGAGCCCGCCCTCCTTGTTGGCGGCGGCGACGGTCTTGTCCCAGCGCGCCTTCCAGTCGTTCGCGGCGGCGGCCGGCAGCGCGGCAAGCACTGCCGCGGTGGCGGCGGCTCCGACAAGGGCGCGGGCGAAACCGCGTCGGCTCAGGCAAAGATGTCTCATCGTAAAGTCTCCCGTTCCTTTCAAACCTGCTTCAGGCCCCAGCCGGCGCCGCTACTCCGCCGCCTGCGGCTTCTGGACCCGCGATTTCCAGTATTCCTTGGGATCGACGCCCTTTGGAATCACCTCCGACACGACGACGACATGGGAGCGGTCGCGCCTGGCGGGATCGCGGATGACGCCGCGGGGCTCCTTGCCTTCCGCAACGTCGGCGATCGCCTCGAGGATCTGGTGCCGCGCCCGCACGATGATGCGGTCGCTGGTGGCCAGATGCTCCTGGGTGCGGTCGCTGATGGGGCCCATGCTTTCGGTGGCGAAGGCGTCGTGGACGTTGAACGACCCGCCCATGCCGGTGAAGTTTTCCGTCCGCATCGCTTCCCGGCTCTGGAAGTAGCGATTGTCCAGGCTGCGGCGGGTCACGCCGTCGGGGCCGGTCACATTGCCGATGCGGGTGCGGTACTTTTCCTTGTCCAGCGGCCGCACGCGGTTGTAGACGAAATCGAACCGCATGTTGTGATAGTCGTCGATGGGCACGTGCCAGTGCACCGCATAGCCTTCGTTCACGCGCCCCTCGTTGCCGACGATGGCGGCGGAACACGGCATGATGAAGTTGGTGATGCGCAGGTATTGCTTGTCGTCGTCGGCGCCGCGTACGGAGAAGATCCGGATTCCGTAGTCGGTCGGTTCCAGATCGAGACGCGGGCGGCGTTCCTCGGCGTAGAACACGTCGGCGGACTTGGTGCTGCCGGGGACCGGCCGGGTATCCACCCGCGTGAGCGGCCGGTGCAGGTAGCTGAGGTGCACCGGGTCGATGTTGCCTTCCAGTGCCTGGAGGTAATTGCACTCGATCACGGTCCGCAGGTGGAAGCGGTGCGCTTCCGGCGCGTTGAGGAATTCCCAGTCGGGAAATTCCGGCGGTGTGTCCCTGCCGAGGTAGGCGAAGATCATCCCGCCCTTCTCGACCAGAGGATAGGACAGCGCCTTGACCTCGTTCTTGTAGGTGCTTTCCGGCGGCTCGCCCGGTTGCTCCAGGCAGTTACCGGCAACGTCGTAAAGCCACCCGTGGTAAAGGCAGCGCAGCCCGCCGTCCTCGATGCGCCCGAAGCTTAGGTCGGCGCAGCGATGCGGGCAGCCACGCTGCAACAGCCCGACCCGGCCCGCTTCGTCGCGGAACAGTACCAGCCTCTCGCTCAGGATCGTGACCGGCAACGGTGCCCCGCCCTGGGGCAGTTCCTCGCTCAGCCCGACCGGCAGCCAGTAGCGGCGCATCATGTTGCCGCCGGGCGTGCCGGGACCGGTGCGACACATCAATTCGGTTTCTTCACGCGTGGTCATGGAAAATTCCTCACCGTTCCGCCAAGCCTTGTCCGGCAGGTCATTTTTGATTTGGGAAAACGCTTTCGAATACTAAAGTACGGAAGATAAAATGCGGGGTCAAGAAACCGCGCGGTTGCAGATCCCGCCGCCGCAGGTGTCGTGCCGCGTCCGCCGGACGCAGATGCGAAGCGTTTTCGCCGTTTTTCCGGCCGGGCCGGCGGCGAGCAATAGTGAAGGGCCGGGGCATACCCGGCCGGGGGGAGGCCTGTCATAGTGACCGCCGGCGACGCGTCGCCTTTTCTCGGGCTGGCGCATATCTCCAAGCTGTTCGGCTCGTTCCGTGCCGTCGACGACCTCAGCCTCGGTATCGTCGAGGGCGAGGTCTATGCCCTGCTCGGGCCTTCGGGCTGCGGCAAGTCGACGACGTTGCGCCAGATCGCCGGTCTCGACTCCCCCGATACCGGCACCATCACGCTCCGCGGCAACGTGCTTTTTTCCGCGGCCGACGACGTCTTCGTGCCGCCACAGAAGCGCAACATGGGAATGGTGTTCCAGTCCTACGCCATCTGGCCGCACCTGACGGTGGGGGAGACGGTGGCCTACCCGCTTCGGCTGCGGCGCGTCGCCGGTGCCGAGGTCGAACGTGCCGTGCACGGCATCCTCGCCCAGGTCGGCCTCGACGGTTTTGCCGACCGGCCCTCGACCACGCTGTCCGGCGGCCAGCAGCAACGTGTCGCGCTGGCCCGGGCGCTGGTCTACAAACCGGACGTTCTCCTGCTCGATGAACCCTTCAGCAATCTCGACGTCAAGTTGCGCGAACAGATGCGCGTCGAGCTCAAGCTGCTGCAGCGCCAGGTCGGCGTGACCGTGATCCTAGTCACCCACGACCAGTCGGAGGCGCTGTCGCTGGCCGACCGCGTCGCGGTCATGAACGCGGGCCGCATCGAGCAGGTGGGCGATCCGGTGGAGCTCTACGAAAATCCTGTGAGCCCCTTCGTGCGCGATTTCATCGGGCTATCCACGTGCTTTGACGTGACCGTCAGCGCGCAGCGCGGGGACGAGGCCGAAGTGCGATTTGACGGCGGCGACACCTCCTTCGTCTCCGGCGCCTTTCGCGGGGTGACGCCGGTTCCGGGTGCGAAGCTTGTCGCCGCCATACGCCCCGAAAGCATCGAGATCGTGCGCGGCTCCGGTGCTGTGGGCGCCAACCGCCTTGCCGGCACTGTCGAAACGCTCCTCTTCATCGGCGACCGGTTCGAATGTCACGTACGGGCGGGTGGGCTCCGCTTCCTCGTCTATGTGCCGCGGAGCGATCGCCTGCGCGAAGGCGACGCCGTGACGCTTCATGTTCCGAAGGATGCGCTTTCGCTATGGCCGAAGTAGCCTCGCCCGGCGCCGCCGCGCGGTCGCCGTTCCGCCGGTTGCGGCCGGGGACGCTCGGCGCCTCGGTGGTGCTGCTGGTCATGCTGGTGCTGGTCGCCTATCCGCTGGTGCTCCTGGTGGAAGCGAGCTTCCTCGTCGAGGGCGCCGGCGGCGCCAAGGCCTATGGGTTCGAGCTGTGGCGCACGGCGTGGGATGCCCCCGGACTCGTGCCCTCCATCGTCAACACCTTCTACCGCGTGGTGGTGACCGAGGTCATCGCCTTTCCCGCCGCGATCCTGATCGCCTGGGCGGTGGCGAGGACCGACCTTCCGGGCAAGAAGCTGATCGACGCCTTTTTCTGGATCGCCTTCTTCCTGCCGGCTCTGCCGGTGCTGATGGGATGGATACTGTTGTTCGACCCGCAGTACGGGCTCGCCAACCAGGCCTGGGCCTATCTGTTCGGCGTGGAAAAGGGGCCGTTCGACATCTACACCTTCTCCGGCATCATTTTCGCCCATATCGCCGCGCGGTCGGTCGCGGCGAAATACATCTTCCTGTCGCCAGCCTTCCGTAACCTCGACGGGGCGATGGAGGAAGCGTCCCGCATCGCCGGGGCGAGCCCGCTGCGCACCTTGTTGCGCATCGTCATTCCGGTGTTGATGCCGGCGTTCCTCATCACGCTGTGCATTTCGCTGATCCACTCGCTCGAATCCTTCGAGATCGAGCTGGTGCTCGGCCCGCCCACCAATTTCTACGTCTTCTCCACAAAGATCTACCAGTTCATCCAGGAAGATCCGCCGATGTTCGGCGTCGCGACGGTGCTTGGGCTCGCCATCCTGGCCAGCATGCTGCCGTTGATCTTCTGGCAGCAGTACCTGTCACATCAAAGAAGCTACGTCACGGTGACCAGCCATTTTTCGCTCAACATCCTGCGCCTGCGCGGCTGGCGCTGGCCGACCTTCGCCACCATCGCCGCCTTCGGCACGCTGATCACCGTGGTACCAGTGGTGTTCCTGGTCATGGGCACGTTCATGAGCCTCTACGGCCACTTCGGCCTCGCCGAGGCATGGACGCTCGATCACTGGGAGACGGTGCTCGCCGACCCGCCCATGCTGCGCGCGACCGGCAACACCCTGATCATGGGCGGCGCGGCGGCGCTGTTCGGCGTGTTCTGGTATTCGCTGGTGGCCTATATCTCGGTGCGCACCCGCTTCGCGGCGCGCGGCGTCCTCGACTTCCTGTCGTGGCTGCCGGCGAGCCTGCCGGGAATCATCCTCGGCCTCGCGCTGCTGTGGGTGTTCCTCAATGTCGAGCTGTTCCAGCCGCTTTACGGGACCATCGTCGTGCTGGTGGTGGCGTGCATCCTCAACAGCATTTCGACCGGCGTGCAGCTCGTCAAAAGCAACATGGTGCAGCTCGGCCGCGACCTCGAGGAAGCGTCCTTCATCACCGGCGGATCGTGGGCCTATACGTTTCGGCGTATCGTGCTGCCGCTGCTCGGCCCGGTGCTGATCGCCGTCGGCCTGTTGACCTTTGTTTCCGCGGCGCGCAACGTATCGACCATCGCCATGCTGGTGGCGTCCGACAACCGGCCCCTCGCCATGCTGCAGGTCGACCATATCGTCGACGGCACGTTCGAGGCGGGGGCGGTCGTGGGCGTCCTCATCGTGCTGCTGACCCTCGGCATCGCCGTCATCGCCCGGATGATCGGGCGGCGCTTCGGATTTTCGGGACTGAGATAGAAACACCGCACCAAAAAGCTACCTGGGGAGAAACCATGATCATCGACGCCCATACTCACTACCACGCCCACGGCATCCTCAATGCCGTGTTCAACCACCTCTACGGGCATAACTACGCACCCATCCGTCCCGCCCACGGCGACGAGGAACTGCACCTCAAGCTGATGGACGAACGCGGCTACGACATGCAGATCATCTCCCAGCCGCCGTTCACCCAGGTCCACGACCAGAAGGCCTACCTCGGCATCGCCCAGGCCAGGGCCTTCAACACCTCGATGGCGAAATGCGTCGAGGAGCATCCCGGCAAGTTCCGCGCCGTCGCGTCGCTGCCGCTCCAGGACATTCCCGCGTCGGTGAAGGAGATGAACCGCGCGATCAAGGAACTCGGCATGATCGGCTGCATGCTCAACGTCGACATCTCCCGCCGCGGCACGGCGCCGACCAACGACGAGGAATACTGGTTCCCCATTTACGAGGAAGCCTGCAAGCTGAACGTCCCGCTGTTCGTCCATCCGGGCTCGTCCGGCCTGCCGCGCCACCAGAAGTATTCGCTGGCGCTGCACCTCGGCTTCATCTTCGGCGAGACCGAATTCCTGACCACCTTCATCTACGGCGACGTGTTCAAGCGCTTCCCCGATCTCAAGATCCTGTGCTCGCACGGCGGCGGCGCGATCCCCTATCAGGTCGGGCGCTTCCAGGCCTCGACCTGCCCCGACCTCAAGGGCGAACGCGGCCCCCGCATCCCGATCGACGGTACCTTCCTCGACAACCTGCGCAAGATGCACTTCGACACCTGCATGTATTCGCCCGAAGGCATCGAATGCCTGATCAAGGTCGTCGGCGTCGATCAGGTCCTGTTCGGCACCGAATGCCCGGGCATGGGCATGGCGCGTCGCCCCGACGGCCGGTCCTATGATAACGTGGAAGACTATATCAACGGCTTCGGCTGGCTGAGCGAGGCCGAGAAGGCCAAGATATTCTCCGGCAACGCCATCAAGCTGTTCAAGATCAAGGTCTGAGAAAAGGAGGGTACGACAGGATGGCACGCGACGCGTTGGTGGATCGCCTTTCGAAGCTCGACGCCTGCACGGTTTCCGATGCGCTCGATGCATTGGGCATCAAGGGCGCGACGCTGGGCATCCGGCCGCAGTGGCTGTGCCCGCGTATCGCGGGCCGTGCGGTGACCCTGAAGCTGAAGCCGCAGGGGACGGAAAAGCCCACCCGCCACCTCGGCACCGAGGCGATCGAGGCCGCCGATCCCGGCGACGTACTGGTCATGGAACTGGCCGGGCGCACCGACGTCCCGGGCTGGGGCGGGCTCCTGTCGCTCGCGGCGGCGACCAAGGGGATCGCCGGTATCGTCATCGACGGGGCCTGCCGCGACATCGACGATTCGGCCGCCGCCGGGTTCCCGGTCTACGCCCGCGCCGTGGTGCCGATCACCGCCCGCGGGCGCGTCATCCAGGACAGCGTCAACGCGGAGATCCAGTTCGCCGGCGTCCAGGTCCACCCCGGCGACTACGTCGTCGCCGACGGTTCCGGTACCATCATCATCCCCCAGGCGCGCGCCGAAGAGGCGATCGCAAAGGGCGAGGAAATCGGCGCCCGCGAGGCGCGCATGGCCGAGGCGGTGCGCAAGGGCGCGTCCATCGTCACGGTGATGGAACAGGGCGGCTACGAACAGATGCTCAACAAGGACAAGAAGTAGGACAGTTCATGGACGCGATCATCGAAGGTTTCAAGAAACTCGCCAGTGCGTCGATCTCCGACGCGCTCGACCGTCTCGGCATCCACGGCATGGCCCTGGGCATCGGCCCGCTCGCCAACGGCCATCACGTGGTCGGCCGCGCCTTCACGCTCAAGTACCGCCCCTGCGGCCTCGTCAAGGGGACCGTCGGCGACTACATCGACGACGTGCCACCGGGCGGCGTGGTGGTGCTGGATAACGCCGGTCGCCTCGACTGCACCGTGTGGGGCGATATCCTGACCACCACGGCGAAGCAACGCGGCGTCGCCGGCACCGTCATCCACGGCGTCTGCCGCGATGTTGCGGGGTCGCTGGAAGTGGGCTACCCGATCTTCTCGCGCGGGCGCTTCATGCGCACCGGCAAGGACCGGGTCGAGGTCGACGGCACCAACGTCACCGTCTCGCTCGGCGACGTGCAGGTCCGGCCGGGCGATATCGTGGTCGGCACCGATGACGGCGTTCTCGTCGTGCCGGTGGAGAAGGAAAAGGACGTCCTCGACATCGCCTCTGCCGTCGCCGAAGCCGAGGCGCGCATCGTCGCTGACGTGAAGGCGGGCGTGAAGCTGGCCGCCGCCCGCAAGAAACACGGCTATCACAGTCTCCAGACCAAGAGGTAGGAACCCCATGAATCTCAATTTTCCCCGGCCCGACGCCGCCCTGCTGGCGCGCGCGGCCAAGCTCCCGTCCGCCACCATCCACGAGGCCATGGGCCGTAAGGGCGCGCTTCCCGCCGCCATCAAGCCGGTTTCGTCGCGCTGGAAGATCTGCGGCCCGGCGCTGACCGTGAAGGCGAAGCCCTTCAACAACATCAACATCCATCGCGCCATCTACCTGGCGAAACCCGGTGACGTCCTCGTCGTCGACGTCGGCGGCGGCTACGAGGCGGGCTACTTCGGCGAGATCATGGCCCATGCGTGCAAGGTGCGCGGGCTCGGCGGCCTCGTCATCGACGGCTGCGTGCGCGACGCGGACCTGCTGGAAGAGATCGGGTTTCCCGTTTTTGCCCGCGGCCTCGCCATACAGGGCACGACCAAGGACGAAGGCGGCGCGATCGCCGAAGCTCTCACCATCGGCAACGTCACCGTCGTGCCCGGCGACGTCATCAACGGCGACCGCGACGGTGTGGTGGTGGTGGCCAAGGCCAATCTCGCCGCGGCGCTCGACGCCTCGGAAGCGCGTGAGGACAAGGAAGCCGGGACGATCGCGGCGCTCAAATCGGGCAAGTCCACGATCGAGCTCTACGGCTGGGCGCCGCTGCCCAAGGGCCAATAGCGATGAGCGATCTGTCGGGCGAACGCGAACTCGTCGCCAGGGCGTGCCGCATGATCGGCAACCTCGGCGTGACCAAGGCCGCGACCGGGCATATCAGCCGGCGGGTGGACGGCGGCTTCCTGGTGCGCGCCCGCGGGCCGGACGAGGTCGGCGTGCGCTACACGACGGCGGACGAAGTCATCAAGGTGGACGCCGACGGCAGGAAGCTCGACGGGCCCGAAGGGCTCAAGGCGCCGCAGGAGGTGTTCATCCATTCCTGGCTGTACAAGTCGCGGCCCGACGTGAACAGCGTCGTGCACGTCCACCCCGCCACGGTGGTGTTATTCACCATCACGGAAAAACAGATTTTACCGGTGATCGGTGCCTACGACCCGACCGGACTGCGTCTCGCCATCGAGGGACCAGCGCTCTATGATCGCGCCATCCTCATTAAGGATGATGCGCTCGGCAAGGAATTCGCCGGAGTCATGGGGCGGGCGCGGATCTGTCTCATGCGTGGTCACGGCATCACCACGGTGGGACCCACGGTGGAGGAAGCCACGCTCGCGGCGATCAAGATCAACGAACTGGCGGAAATGAACTATCAGGCCTATCATTTGGGCACTCCCCGGCCGATCTCCGACGACGATATCCGGACCTTCGTGCCCGGGTACAAGTTGGACGGTCAGGGCAAGAAGGCGTCGGACGGTCCCATGGCGCCGCTGACAGGGAACATCCGTTCCTCGTGGCGCTACTACGCGACGCTGGCGGGTGAAAAGGATTCCGCCGACGGGTAATTGGAGGAAGACATGCTGTCCCATGAGGTGAACGAGTCGATGACGCGCGTCGGGCGCGGCACGCCGGCGGGCGAGCTCCTGCGCCGCTACTGGCAGCCGGTCGCGGCCGAGGCGGAACTGGCCGACGACAACCCCAAGCTGCGCATCCGCGCGCTGGGCGAGGACCTGGTCCTGTTCCGCGACGGCTCCGGCCGCCTCGGCCTGGTCGAGGAACAGTGCTGTCATCGTTCGGCGTCGCTCTTCTACGGCTTCGTCGAGGACGACGGAATCCGCTGCCCGTACCATGGCTGGAAATACGATTGCACGGGTGCGTGCATCGAGCAGCCGTTCGAGCCGAAGGACTCGACCCTCAAGGATCGCGTGAAGCAGCGCGCCTATCCGGTCGAGACGCTGGGTGGCATGGTCTGGGCCTACATGGGACCGGCGCCGGCGCCGCTTTTGCCGCGCTGGGGGCAGCTCCTGCGCGAGGATGGCGTGCGCGGCATCTACGTGCAGCCGGTGCTCGAGTGCAACTGGCTCCAGGTCATGGAGAACTCCGTCGACCCCTGCCACACCTATTACCTGCATGCCCATACGCTGATGCTTAAGGGCAAAGGTAATTATGGCGCCTACTACTATCGCCCGATCGAGAAGATGCATTTCGAGATTGTCGAGGAACCGAACTGGGTCGGCGTGCGCAAGCAGCGCATCTACGGTGGCGACAAGGCCGAGGAAGAAGAGGGCCATCCGGTGATCTTCCCGAATTACCTGCTGTCGCCCCAGCGCGAGCACATCGTCATGCACATGCGTCTGCCGGTGGATGACACCCACACCAAGGTCTTCCGTTACCAGTTCACGCCCACGGTTGATGGCAGCCGTGTGGAGCAACCCGTTCCGGTGCCGGTCGCCTATATGCCGCCGATCAAGGACGCGGACGGTGCCTATCACATGGACAACTTCGCCTCCCACGACGGTATGGCGTGGGAGACCCAGGGCCCGATCACCGACCGCGCGCGCGAGAACCTCGGCACCACGGACGCCGGCATCGCGCTCTACCGGCGCCTGCTGCGCGACCAGATCAAGCGCGTACAAGACGGCAAGGACCCGCTCGGCCTCATCCGCGATCCGCAGTTGAACGAATACATCGACATCCCGGTCTCCACCGGCCAGGCGCGCGTCGCGCGTGAAGGCGGAAGCGTCAGTGCATGAGTAAAGCGTCTCGTCCGGCGGCGCCGAACGATCCGGAAGCACAGGTCTTCAAGCGCCCGCCCCAGTACTACAATGTCTGGCAGCGGGGCGAGGGCATTCCCGTCCACGAGACCTTCCACGTCGAGAGCCTGCAGGACGTGGGGGTCGGGCCGTGGAAGCGGTTCGGCGCCAACGGCTGCTTCATCAACCTGACCGACAGTTTCCTGGTCGGTGCCTTCGTGCTGGAAATCCCGCCGGGCAAGACGCTCAATCCCATGCACCACCTGTTCGAAGGCACGACCTACGTCGTCGCCGGCGCGGGGGAAACGGTGATCGAGCAGAAGGGCAGCCCGACGCGCAAGGTCACCTGGGCGGAACGGTCGCTGTTCGCGCCCCCGCTCAACACCACCTACCAGCACCGCAACACCGATTCCGACCGGCCGGCGCGGCTCCTCGTCGTCAACAACGCGCCCCTGGTGCTGAGCCTCTATCACGACGACGACTTTGTCTTCGGTTCCGACTACATGTTCAGGTGTCGCTACGAGGGCGAGGACAACTATTTCGACGGCATCCCCGAATACCTCGGCAGCCGCCTGTCGCGGGTCAACTACATCCGCGACGTCGGCACCTACGAGCTCTACAACTGGGAAATGCGCGGCAAGGGCGCCAAGACCGCGTTCATGTCGCTGTCGTCGGGCACGCTGGCCGCGCATATTTCGTCGTTCGAGGTGGGGACCTACAAGAAGGCGCACCGGCACGGGGCCGGCGCCCATGTGGTGATGCTGGATGGCGAGGGCTATTCGCTGCTGTGGAAGGAAGGCGACCGCCCGACCCGCGTCAACTGGCGCGCCGGCACGATGTTCGCGCCGCCCGAATGGTGGTACCACCAGCATTTCAACACCGGCAAGGAGCCGGCGCGTTACCTCGCCATCCGCAACAACAATCCGGAGCATCCGCTCCGCTTGGGCATGCCGCGCATCCGCGACAGCGGCGAGGGCATGACCCAGTTCGGCAAGGCCCAGATCGACTTCAGTGAGGAGGATCCCGCCATCTTTGCCGAATACGCGGCCGAACTCACCGCCAAGGGGGTCGAACTGCGCCAGGCGAGGCCCGTCTACCGCTCGGCCTGACGCGGGGGGATTCGCCTTTCCGGAAAGGAAATGTTGCCTAAAATGGCGGTAATCACCGCCGGTTCCGCCTGTTAGCCTGCGGCGGACAACGAGCAAGACAAGGCGCCCCGGGAAGGGAAGCGCAGGACAGGTATGCCGGGGGCCACGCGGCATCCGGGGAGGGAACATCATCATGGCAATTGTCGATAATTTCAACGCGTCCCAGGGCGGGCCGGAGACGCAGAAATTCAAGCGGCCGAAGCCGTTCTACGAACTGTGGCAGGCCAAGCAGGGCATTCCGTCCTACACCACCTTCCACGTGCAGGACCTCGCCGCGGTCGAGCTCGCGCACTGGGACCTGCTCGGCGTCGACGGCTGCTTCATGAACCTCGAGGACCCCTTCCTCATTTCCTCCATGATCATCGAGCTCAAGCCCGGCCAGAAGACCAAGCCGCTGAAGCACATGTTCGAGACCTGGATCTTCGTCATCAAGGGCAAGGGCGAAACCCTGATCCGGCAGGACGGCGTCAAGGATTCGGTCATTCCGTGGCAGTCGCGCTCGCTGTTCGGGCCGCCGTTGAACACCACCTACCAGCACCGCAATACCGACAGCACCGAAACCGCCCGCATCCTGATGGTGACCAATGCGCCGTTGACGATGAACCTCTATCACAACGAACGCTACGTGTTCGACAACCCGTTCGTGTTCGAGGACCGCTATTCGGGCCAGCAGGGCTACTTCAACCCGACCTACGAAATCATCGCCCAGCGTTACGTGCGCACCAATATGATCACGGATGTGCGCGATTATTACCTGCACGAATGGAAGGAGCGCGGCATCGGCGCGCGCACGGTGTTCCTCACCGGCATGAGTCACCACACCGTCGGTGCCCATGTCTCGGAGTTCGAGCCGGGTACCTACAAGAAGGCGCATCGGCACGGGCCGGGCGCGCATGTGATCATTCTGGAAGGCGAAGGCTATTCGCTGAACTGGAAGGAAGGCGACAAGCCGACGCGGGTGGACTGGCACGAGAACTCCATGTTTTCGCCGCCGGACATGTGGTACCACCAGCATTTCAACACGGGAAAGGGACCGGCACGCTACCTCGCGCTCAAGAGCAAGGGCGCGCCGGAACACCTCTGCCGCATCGGCGCGCCGGGACCCAACTCCGATCCCGATTTCGCCCAGAAGCACCAGATCGAGCACGAGGACGAGGATCCCGCGATTTACGACGAATTTGCGGCCGAACTGAGGAAAACCGGCGCGGAACTGCGCCAGCCGCGGCCCGAGTACGGAAATCGTCACGCAGCCCCCGGCAGGCCGTAACCCGATGGAGGAATGCCTTGAATGACACACTGAATACTGTAGCTGTGGAAAAGAAATTCGTCCGGCCCAAGCCGTTTTTCGAACTGTGGCAGAAGGGCGAAGGCATTCCCGTCTACGATCTCTTCTATGTCGAGGACATGATGAAGGTCGAACTCGGTCACTGGGATCGTTTCGGCTGCAACGGGGCCTTCGTCAACCTCGCCGATCCGTTCCTCACGTCGGCCGTCATCATCGAGATCGCGCCGGGCGGGAAGACCAAGCCGGTACGCCACATGTTCGAAACCTGGTGCTTCATCGTCGAGGGCGAAGGCGAGACGATCATCGAACAGGACGGCAGCCCGACGAATACGGTTTCCTGGGGCAAGCGTGCGCTGTTCGGACCTCCGTTGAACACGACCTACCAGCACGTCAATCTCGACAGGAAGCGGCCGGCCCGAATCCTCATGGTGACCAACGCGCCGTTGACCATGAACCTCTACCACAACGAGCGGTACGTTTTCGAAAACAAGTTCATCTTCGACGACCGCTACAAGGGTGAGAACAGCTTTTTCAACGGTGAGACCGAATACCTCGGCGGACGCGTCACCCGGATCAACCTGATCCCTGATACGCTTCAGTTCCGCCTCATCAACTGGAAGGATCGCGGTTTCGGCGCCAAGTCGTTCCACATGTCGATGTCGGGACACACCATGGCGTGCCACCTGTCGGAATTCGAGGTCGGTACCTACAAGAAGTGCCATCGCCACGGGCCCGGCGCCCACGTCATCATCCTGGCAGGGCAGGGCTATTCGCTGCTGTGGAAGGAAGGCGATCCGCCGACCCGCGTCGACTGGAAGGAAAACTCGCTGTTCGCGCCGCCGGAGTGGTGGTTCCACCAGCACTTCAATACCGGACCGGAGCCGGCGCGCTATCTGGCCCTGCGCCGTGGCGGCAGCCCGGAGCATCCGATCCGCCTCGGCATGTCGGCGGAGGGCGGCGGGCCCGACCAGATCGAGTACGAGCAGGAAGATCCCGGCATCTATGATACCTATGCCGCCCAACTGAAGAAGAACGGAGTCGAAATCCGGCAGCCGCGTCCGACTTACGTCGGGAAAGACTGACGCCGGACCGTCACGCCGGACGTGCCGTCGCCGGGCGGCCTCGCCGGGGCACGGCAGCCGGCAAGGCCCACGTCAGTTTTCCGGAAGGGGAATGAACTCGTTGTCGTCGGGGACACTGGCGAAGCGGCCCTGTTTCCAGTCGTCCTTGGCCCGTTCGATGCGCGCCTCGCTGCTCGAGACGAAATTCCACCAGATGTAGCGCGGCCCCTCCAGTGCGGCACCGCCCAGCAGCATGGCCCGGCAGGCCGCGGTCGCGACGACTGCGGCATCGGCGCCCTCGGCCAGGACCGCCATCTCCCCGGCCACGATCTCCACGCCGCCGAGGGACAGCGCCCCGTCGACCACATGGACCGCGCGCTGGCCGAGGGCCACGGGCAATTCGACGCGCCCGCCCGCGTCGAAGTGGGCCTCGAGGTAGAACGTCGGCGAAAAGGTGCGGACCGGCGACTGCTGTCCGGCAAAGGCCCCGGCAATGAGGGTGAGACGCGCGCCATCCGTCGCGATTTCGGGCAGCGAGGCAGCGGGATGGTGCCAAAAACCGGGTGTGCGTTCCTCCTCTGCCAGCGGCAGCGCGAGCCAGGCCTGGATCCCGTGCAGGCGCGGGCCTCGCGCTTTCTCCTCGGGCGCGGTGCGCTCGGAATGGGCAATGCCGCGTCCCGCCACCATCCAGTTGACGTCACCGGGCCGGATCGGCTGGATGAAGCCGAGGCTGTCGCGGTGGACGATCTCGCCCTCGAACAGGTAGGTCACGGTAGCGAGACCGATATGGGGGTGCGGGCGTACGTCCACGCCGTGGCCTGCCGGAAACCGGGCCGGCCCAATGTGATCGAAAAACACGAAGGGGCCGACGCCGCGCCCGCCCGCGTAAGGCAGGATTCGGCGGACGGAGAATCCGCCCAGGTCGCGTTCGCGCGGGCGAAGGTGCTGTTCGATGAGCGTGCTCATGGTCCATTCCACGTAATTCCGGGAACACAGTAATGCGCCTCGGGGCGGAATGAAACACAAGGCCTCGTGAGCACCCGTCGCGCTTCTCTTTTCCGCCTGCTTCGGCGATGATCGACCGGGGGAAACCACCGACAAGCAAGAAGGACCCATGAAAATCCCGGGAGGATGGCTGGCGCTGCGGCGCTCCTTCGCCATTCGCGACTACCGCCTGTTCACGATCGGCAACCTGACGTCCAACGTCGGGCTGTGGGCGCAGCGCGTCGCACTCGGCTGGCTGACATGGGAACTGACCCATTCGACCGCCTGGCTCGGTGGCATCGCCGTCGCGGAATCGTTGCCGACCTTCGTGCTCGGCCTGATCGCCGGTACTGTGGTCGACCGCGCCAACTACCTCAAGCTGCTCCGTACCACCCAGGCGCTTTCACTCGCCTATTCCCTGTTGATGACCGCTCTGGTGCTGGCAGGCTGGATAAACATCTGGCTGCTCCTTTTCCTGGTCCTGATCCGGGGTTCGCTCGGCGCCTTCAACCGGCCATCGCGCATGACGGTGATCTTCGCCCTGGTCGGGCGCGACCTTCTGACGACCGCGGTCACCGTAAATTCGATCGTCTTCAATATCTCGCGGTTCATCGGCCCGGCGGTGGGGGGCTGGATCATCGTCGCCGCTGGCATCGGCTGGGCCTATGCCGCCGCCGCCGCGATGTTCGCCGTTTTCACGCTGGTCCTCGCCCTGATCAAGACGGAATTCGCCGAACCGCCCGCCCGTGCCGCGTCGACGCTCGCCGCGGACGCGGTAGCCGGACTGCGCTACATGGTGACCCATCCCGGCATCGGCGTGATGATGGGGGTGCTGGTCGTCGTCGCTTTCCTGGTCAAGCCCCTGACCGACCTGTTGCCCGGATTCGTCGGCGAGGTTTTCGCGCGCGGTCCCGACGGCCTGGCCGCGCTGATGAGCGCGCATGGCGCTGGCGCCATGGCCGCGGCGGCGTACCTCGCCAGCCGCGGCCGCGGCATTCAGGGTCTCACCCGAGTCAACCTCTGCGGCATCGCGCTCGCGTCGGTGGCGGCGCTGGCTTTTGCCGTGATTTCGGCGTTCTGGATGGCACTGGTTCTGGTCGCAGTGATCGGCTTTGCCTTCATCCTGCAAAACGTCTCCAACCAGACGCTGCTGCAGGCGGCGGCGGACCCGTCCATGCGCGGGCGCGTCATCAGTAACTACGGCCTGGTCAACCAGGGTGTGCCGGCCATCGGGGCACTGGTGATCGGCGGTATTGCCGAGCATACCGGCCTCAACGGACCGGTGGCGGTGGGGGCCGTGCTCTGCATCGGGGCCTGGGCATGGGCCTGGCGGCTGCGCCATCGGCTGGCCGACAATCTCGAGGTTGAAAAGGAACACCATCGCACTACGTTCGCATCGGGACAAGAACGGGAGGCCCCCACATGACATTCGCGCCCTTGACTCCGACGAGCGTCGGCAGCTTCCCGCGGCCGGGCTGGCTTGCCGAGACCAACCGGTCGCGTGCCAAATTTCGTCTTGAGGGTGAGGCCCTGCGCGAGGCCCAGGACGATGCCACGGTGCTGTGCCTGCACGAGCAGGAGGACCTCGGCCTCGAGCTCCTGACCGACGGCGAACAGCGTCGCGAGAGCTTCGTCTATCACGCCGCCTCCACCTGGGACGGCGTCGACATGGCCCGGAAGGGGCACAAGGAAACCTACCGTGGCCGTCACAATCCCCATACGGTGCCGCGCATCGTCGGCCCGGTGCGCCGGCGGTCTCCAGCCGTCGTCGACGACCTGCGGTTTGCCCGGGCGCACACCCGGTTGCCGCTGAAGATGGCGGTGGCGGGCCCAATGACCATGATCGACAGCACCCTGAACGAGGCCTACGACGACGAAGGCCATCTGGCGATGGACATCGCCGACGCGGTGAACGCGGAGCTGCGCGAGCTGCAAGCGGCGGGCTGCGACGTGCTGCAGATCGACGAGCCGGCGATGACCCGCTATCACCGGAAGGTGTTCGACTACGGCGCGCGTGCGCTCGACCGCTGTCTCGACGGCATTACCGTGCCGACCCTGGTGCATTTGTGTTACGGCTATCCCGGCGGGGACAAGCCCCAGCACGAGCATACCTACCCGGAACTGCTCGATTCGCTGATGACGACGCGGATTTCCGGCTTCACCGTCGAATTCGGGCGCAGCGACTATGACCCGAAGCTGCTGGCTGCCTATGGCGACCGCCTGATCATGTTCGGCTGCATCGATCCGGGAAATACCCCGGCGCCCACCGTCGACGAGGTGAAGCGCCGGATCGGGGGGCTGCTCGATCATGTCGATCCGTCCCGGGTTCTTCTCGGTCCCGATTGCGGCCTCATGACCATCAGCCGCGAGCTCGCCCGGGAGAAGCTGCGGGCGATGGTGGGAGCGGCACGGGCCCTGCGCGCCGAGCTTTAGCCCTGTCGCGCCGCCCGGCCCGGTGTAAACTGCCCCGAAATCACGCCTGACTGCCGCGCCCGGTCCCATCGCGCGGTCAACGGGAGGACAACCGCTTGAGCACCGACACGGGCGGCGCCATCGCGCCGCGTACCCAGTTGCTGGTCTACGCGGTGGCGTTCTTCACCGGCAGCCAGGTCCTCATCGTTTCCGTCATCCTGCCGTTGTGGGCGCTCAGCCTCGATGCTTCGCCGGTGGTGATCGGCCTCATCATTTCGGCGCGCCAGGTCCTGGTGGTGGCCTTTTCCATTCACGGCGGCGCGCTGCAGGACCGATTCGGCCCGCGCGCCGTGATCATCGTCATGGGGATCGCCGGGGCGGCCGTCTACGTCCTCTATCCGCTGACCCCGACCGTGTGGGGCACCGTCGCGCTGCAAATGGTCTCGGGATTTCTCGAGGTCACCGGCTGGATCGGCGCCCAAACGCTGGTCGGCGGCCTCCTGCGCGGCGAGCCGGTCTACGCCGGCCGCATGACCGCTGCGACCCGCCTCGGCGGGTTCTGCGCGCCGATCCTCGCCGGACTGTCGTGGCAGTACTTCGGCCCGGCCTTCGCCTTCGTCGCCACGGCAGGCTGGGTGCTGGTCGGGACAGCCGTCGCCTGGATGCTGCCCGATACGCGACCGCGGCCCGCACCGGCCCCCCCGCCGCCGTCCGAGGCGGCGCCCGCGCCCGTGGCTGCATCCGGCGTGGCTTCGCAGGGGCGCAGCATGCTGCCCAGTTTTTCCGATTACGTCACCACTTTCCGCCTGCTCGCGCTTCCGGCGGTCGCCCTGGTCATTGCCTGCACCTTCATGCGCCAGGCGGGATCGGGCGTGCAGAACTCGTTCTACGGGGTGTGGCTGAAGCAAGTCGGGTTCGATGCCGGCGCCATCGGGCTTCTGCTCGGCATTTCCAACGGCATCTCCGCTGTCGCGGCGCTGTCGGTCGGCTGGTTCAGCAAGCGCGTCAAGGGTCACTGGCTGCTGATCGCGATGACCATGATGGCGGTGGTCGCCATCGCCGTCACGCCTCTTCTCGGCACGTTTTTCGCGCTCGCCATCGCCATTGGCCTGCGCGGGGTCGGGCAAGGCTACAATTTCCCGCTCATGCTGACGATTGCGTCCAAGGCGGTGGGCCCCGGGTTGCAGGGCCGGGTGGCGGCGCTGCGCATTTCCTTCAACAAGTTCGGCAGTTCGCTCGTCCCGTTCTTCATGGGGGCGGTGGCCGAGTTCGCCGGCCTCGAGGCGGCGTTCTACCTGATCGGCGCGATCGGCGTGGTGGCGCTGATGGGGCTCGGCGTCTGGGCGGCGCGATCGCCCGCCTTCAGGACCCGCTCGCCCGGTCCGGGCTAGGGACGGCCGCTCGTCGTGAAACCCCGGCTCAGGACTTGGCCGAGGAACGCCTTTTCCGTTCGGCGGTGTCCAGGTTCTGCAGGGCCAGTCGCGCGCGTTCCATCTCCTCGAACTGCTCGCGCAGCCGGTGCAGCTCCTGGAACGTCTCGGGCTTGACCGGGCGTCCGGCCTTGATGGCGCCGGCAAGGCTGACCGCGGTGCTCAGCCAGGCGCGCTGAAGCGCCACGGCGGCCGGTTGCACGTGCTGGGCCGCGCGCTTGGCGGACAGTTCCGTCGGCTTCGCTCCTTCGGAAGATTGGGTGGTTTCGCTACTCATATCCTGCCTCCGCTTGTGATATCGGCCCCTCTTGGATACGCGCGCAGGGTAAAGGAATCGTTAGTCGCTGAAATCGGGGGCGATGCGGGCGGCCAGGCGCAGGCACGACGTCCAGTCCTTGCCGCCGCCGGAGGCCCGCTCGGCATTGCGGCGGGACTGGTCCGCCATGTAAGCGACGACTTCGGGCGCGATGTGAATGACCTCGCTGCCGCCTGCGAGCGCCGCGACCTGTGCCTCGCACGCCATGTTGAGGTTGTGGTGGGCGACGAAGACTTCCCCGACGGAGCCGCCGCACACCAGCGAGCCATGATTGCGCAACAGTGCGATGTTGCGGTCGCCGAGGTCGCGAATCAGCGGCGCCCGTTGCTTCATGTCGAATTCAAACCCGCCGAAATCGTGATAGGCGATCTTCCCGTGGAAGCGGATGCCGTGTTGGGTGATGGGAAGCAGCCCGTGCTTCTGGCACGCCACGCCGATGGTCGCGGGCGTGTGGGTATGGAAGATGCATTGGATGTCGGCGCGCGCAGCGAACAGGCCGGCGTGGATGATCAGTCCCCCGCCGGCCAGCCTTTTCTCGAGGCCGGGCTGGGCAGGGTTGCCGTCGAAGTCGTATTTCTCGAGCGCCGAAGCGGTCACTTCCTCGAACATGGCGTCGGCGCCCTTGATCAGCATGTGGCCGGGCTCGCCCGGTACGCGCGCCGTGAGGTGATTGTGGGTCAGGTCGCACACGCCGAAATGGGCCAGGAGCCTGTGCGCCGCGGCGAGTTCGACGCGGGTCTTCCATTCCGCTTCGCTCACCGACGCGCGTACCGATGTATCGACGGTTTGAACGCTCATGCTGACCTCCCCAGGTTCCCTCGCTGCACCCGGTCCCTTGCTCCGGCGTGTCGTGCGGGATCGAGTGTACACCCGGTCGTCCGCGCTCGTCACGGTGGCGCAGGAAACCCCGCGGAACCGCGATGGGGCGGGTGCCGCTGGGTTGGGATTGTGCGGCGCTTAGGGCGCCTGGCCACCCGCCATCCGGACCTGCGCGAAGTCCATCATGGCGCCGTGCAGCGGCAGCACCTTGGCGACGTCGAGCTTCAGCCGGGCGATATTCTCGAGCAGGTTGGTCGCGGCATGCTCCGGCTCGGCGACCGGGGCGGACAGGTGCTCGCGGCCACTGTAGGCATCGGCGACGATGAGGATCTTGTGGGCCGGCATGTAGCCGATGATCAGGCCGGTATTGTGCGTGCTGCCCTTCAGCAGATGCAACTCCAGCGCGTTGTCGCCGGCGCCCATCACGTGCTTGTCCCCGATGCCGACAAACTTCGCCGTCTTGCGCGACGTCGCCAGCAGGTCGGGGTCGACCGTGCGTGGTGCGCGATAGGCCTGCTGATAGAACGACACGTTGATCTTGTGGGTAACCACGGTCGCCCCTTCGTTGACGAAACCGCGCAGGCCGCCGGAATGGTCGAAGTGATGGTGGCTGTTGACGACGAAGCGGATCGGCTTGCCGGGAATGGTCTTCTTCACCGCCGCGATCACCGCCATCGAGCGGCCGTCGTTGAGCGGACCTTCCACGACGGTGACGTGGTCGCCGTGGTCGATGGCGACGGAGTTGTGGGAGCCGCCCGCGACGAACCACACACCCTTCGCCGCCTCTTCCATCGTCACCCGATGACCGGGCCGGCGGAGGCCTTCAGGCGCCTTGATTTCGGCCGGAGCGTTCGGCGTGATTTTTGAAACCCGAAGGTCGAGCAGTGGCTGGCCCTCGGCGATCACCCGGATGCGCATCGGGAACGCGATCCCGTCCACCGTCTTGTAGTCGGAGTAGTGGGAGGTGACCTTCATGTCCCCGTAGACCGGATTGGCGACCCGCGCATCGACGCCGCGCAGCACATTGGTCTTGTCGAACCATCCGATGGCGCTGAACGCGCCCTTGCGGGCGAAGGCGACGGTCTTGTACTCCTTCCCGTCGACGGTCTTTATGACGATGGGTGACTTCTGGGCCAGCGCCGCCTTGATCACTCCGTGGGGCGACGTCCACAGTGCGTGGATCAGCGGTGCCGTCTCGCGCGCGGGCGTCGGCCGCGCGGACGGCGACCAGCCGATCTCGCCGGCGATGGCGCCCGACCGGCTCTGCTTGCCCTTCACGGGTTGGCGGCCGCCGCCCCGCGGCGGGTGTTCGCCCTGGATGACCAGGATGCGCTGGATCATCGCGCCGTCGCCGCCGTAATTGATGGTCGCCTTGTACTCGACCATCTTGAACAGGGGCCAGCGGTCGCCCGGCTGCAGGCTCTGCCCGAGCGCGTGGAAATCGCCGGTGCCGGCGTATTCGATCGTCGTGATCCTGTCGGCGCCCATCGCCTTGGCAATGTCTTCGAGGCTCTGTGCGAGGGCCAGACCGGGCAGGAACGAAATCCCGACTGCCGCGGCAAGAATCTTGTGCATCGTGAATGCTCCCGGTTTGTCGCGAGGGAACCGGGTTGACGGCGGGCGGCCTCGTCCCGGCGGGTTGTTGGCGGTCGATCCTAACGGGCACCCCGTCCGCCCCGCCGTTCACAAAGTCGTGATCGGGGGCAGGACCACCGCGGTATCGAAGCGCGTTCAGCTTGCGCGCGCGGCGGCATCCCCGCCGATATGCTCGGCCTGGAGGCCGATGCCGATGAGCCGCGCGATCCTGCGCTTGACCGGCGGCCGCGCCAACAGCCACGGCAGCCAGAACGGTGGCCGAATGGGCCGGTTGCCGGCGAGCGCGGTGCCGATGACCCGGCGCTGGGCGATGCGCTGCAGGAGCTGGGTCCGGGCGGTGGGCTTTTCCCGCCGCGTCTGCACGGCGGCGAGATGGTCCCGGCTCACCGCGCCGGCCCGGAGGGGTCCCGCCAGGATATTCGCAGCGGCGACGGCGTCCTGAATCGCGAGATTGATCCCGATGCCGCCGACCGGCGACATGGCGTGGGAGGCGTCGCCGATCAGCAGCAGCCCCGGCCGGTGCCACGTCTCGAGGCGGTTGATCTCGACCACCAGGGTCTTGACGTCGTCCCAGCTTTTGATCGCCTCGACGCGCGCCGGCTCCCGGAACGGGCACAGGTCGCGCACCGATTGGCGAAACGCCTCGATACCGCGAGCGCGCACCTTCGCGTCCGTTCCCTTGGGGATCAGGTAAGCCATCTGCCAGTAGTCGCCGCGGTCGATCATGACGAGCATGCGCCCGCGCTCCAGGTGCGCGCCCGTGTCCACGCCTTCGTCGCCTGAGCGCGGCAGACGGAACCACATGACGTCCATCGGCGCGCCGTACCGGCGGGGTTCGAGGCTCCAGGCGCGGCGCAGGGTCGAATCCCGGCCGTCGCAGGCGACCGTCAGGTCGGCGCCGATGGTGTGCATTTCATCGTTCTTGCGATAGACCACGCCGTCGGTGCGGTCGCCAGCGCGGATCACGCCGACCGCTTCGGTGTTCATGTGCAGGTGAAAGCCGGGATACTTCTTTGCTTCGGTTGCGATGAAGTTGAGGAAGTCCCATTGCGGCATGAACAGGATGTAGGGATGGGGTCCATCGAGCGCGCTGAAATCGCAGATGCGGACACGGGTCTTCCCCACCAGGGCCGAAAGCTCGCGGGCCTTCTGGTGAGGCAACTGGAGGAACCGTTCGCCGAGGCCGAGCTCCTCCATCAGCGTGATGGTCGAGGTATGGATCGTATCGCCGCGGAAGTCGCGCAAGAAATCGCCGTGCTTTTCCAGCACGGTCACGTCGATGCCGGCGCGGGCCAGCAGCAGGCCCAGCATCATCCCGGCCGGCCCGCCGCCCGCGATGCAGCAGGTGGTGGTTTGTTCCTTTCGTTCGGTCATGCGGAGCCGGTCCGCGCGGCCGACCGCGCCACGGTCACTTGCGGCAGGCGAGTGTAGAGGCCTCCGAATCGTCGCCTTCGTAGGTCACGGCGCAGGTCATGCCAGTCTTGATGTCGTCGCGTTTGGCCGGATTGCCGTCGATGGTTATCCTGGTCCGCCGCGAATGGACCCGCACCGTCGCGTCCTTCCCGCCATCCTTGATGACGATTCGGTTGCCCTTCTTGTTGCGCGACACCACGGCGGAGGTGATGGTGGTGAGCTTCACCACCTTCTGTTCCGCTTCCTTGCCTTGGGGCGTCATGTAGACATTGACGCGGTCGATCAGGGTCTTGGGGGCGTTCACGATCTCGGTGATGATGGCCTGGACGTCCTCGCCCGGCTGGTAGCCGATTTCGGCGCGCTGCTCGCCGGCCGCCTTGCGGAACGCGGGGTCCTTCATCGTGTCGCCGCAGGCCTTGCGCAGCGCAGCGACGCGCTCCGCCGGGACCCCGGGCGTCGCCGCGATCGGCCGGCCGACGACATTGGCCAGGGTCAGGAAGCGGGCGACCTGTTCGCGCTCCTTGTCGCCCTTCACCAGATCGATCAGCAGCGGCACATCGGGCAGTTCGGGATCGCGCTTGAGGCCGAGCTGCATCAGGAAATTGAGCTTCTTGTCCCTGATCCACTCGGGATTGGTCGACTTCCAGCTCGCGAGGTTGTTGGTGGCGCGGCCCTCGACCTCGCCGCGCTCCATCGCCAGGTTGACGTCGCCGCCGCCCTTGTAGCCGAAGATCACCTTGAGCCTGGCGTCGAGCAGCCGGTTGTAGGCCACGGGGATCTGTACCGATATGGAGCCCGCACCCGTGGCGCCGATGAGGGTGACGCGCTTCTTCGCGTCCTCGATCGTCCTGGTCGGCGATGTGTGGAAGGTGACGAGCAGCGGGTTCGAATCGCTGAGGTCGCAGATCCAGTGGAACTTGCGCACGTCGCCCTTGAACTTGTCGCCGCCGGTGACCTGGTACATGGGCAGGCCGCGGCTGACGATGGTGAGCACCGTGCCGTCCTTGGGCGCGACATTGGCGACGTAGTTCGCCGCCTGCAGCCCGCCGCCGCCCGGCATGTTGACCGGGATCATCTTCCCGGGCGGTCCCGGAATGTGCCTGACGATATGGACCGCGAGAAGGCGGGCGTAGGTGTCGTAGCCGCCCCCCGGGGCGGAGCGGATGATCATCTTCATCTGCTTGCCCTTGTAGAAATCGGCGACCGCATCGGCCTGCGCCGCGTCCGGCGCAGCGCTCATGCCTGCGACGATACCGGCGCCGGCGATGACGATGGTGCCCAGTATTCCCCGTGTGACGTTTCGTGCCATGACAGCCTCCATCCCCCGTTGTTCTTGTCATGTAATCATCGCGCCGCGAAGGGCCGACCGTCAAAGTGCTTTCCGCTACCGTCAGAACGTGGCGCCGCCCCAGGCCTTGGTCTTCTCGTTGTTGGGGTCGTAGAGCTCCGGCTCCATCCGCGTCCTGGCGTCGTTGCGCTCCAGCGTCGCCTCGTACTCCTGGCGGATGAAGGGGTCTTCCATGTCGTAGGGGATGGCGTTGCCGCCGGCGCGCATGTCGATGGCGCCGGCGTCGATCTGCTTGGCGCCGGGCAGGCCCGGCTTGCGCCCGCGCGCATTGTTGGGTCCCATCCAGGCGCTGAGGCGGAGCGGTTCCTTGCTGACGCCGAAGTGCTGGTGGAACCAGTCGCCGCTCATCGGCGCGGCGGAGATCATGCCGACCGGCTCGTAATCGACGCGCTTCACGTATTCCGCCTTGCCGTCCTTCCACGGCGTCGGCCCGATGTCCTTGGGCCAGGTGTAGGAATAGCCCTTGCCCTTGACGCAGACCAGCACCGCCGCCGAGCCGTGATAATGGGCCTTGGAATAGCGCCCGGTTTCATGTTGCCCAAGCCACAGGTAGAAGCGGTTGCCGGACATGTGTGGTTCGATGCGCCGGTATCCCGGCGAGCGCCGGTTGTCGAGGGGCAGCTCGCAGGTGATGATGTCGGGAATGATGTTGGTCTTGCGCATGGCCAGGCCGCGCACCGGATCGGGCGAAAGATCGTCGCTGGGCTTGAAGTAATCGTCCTCGCCGTCGTAGCGGTCCTTGAAGACGTATGGATTGCTGAAGATGAAATCCGTGCTGTCGTAGAGGTTCATGGCGTTGGGCGCCGACGTGCCCGCCAGCAGCAGCGCCGGCGACGACGCCGCGTTGATAATGCGATGGCGCGCATTCATCGGAATCGCGAACAGCGAGCCGCGCTGCCATTCGAACACCTGCTTCCTGCCACCCTCCTGCCAGATCTCGGTCGTTCCGCGTCCTTCGACCACCAGGTACATTTCCTCGTAGAGATGCTTTTCCTCGTTGAGCGCGCCGCTGCCGGGGACCTCGACGACGTAGCATCCCCACAAACCTTCCGTGCCGTAGAGCTGGATGAAGGTGCCGCTGCCGCCCATGCGCTTCCACGGCTTGCGCGGCAGGTCCTGGACCTTGCTCACGCCGATGTCGCGGAAGATCGGGATTTCCTGCTCCTCCATGAAGCGGTCGTAGGGCATCTTCGGCGTGGCGAAGGTGCCGAGTCCGGCCTTCTTGTCGGTCGAGGTGATCTCGTGCCAGTGGCTTTCGACTTCATCATGGGGCATGGCTGGTCCTCCCTTGCCGTCGGCCCCTGCCTTGGGGCGGCGGTCTGTTGTGTCTTGCGCGGAATCGGCGGGCGGTCCGGCGCCCGCTAAGGCCCCAAATCAGGGCGTCCCGATGGTGCCACGGCGTCATCGGGCAGGCAAGAGCGGGCCGCCCGGTTGCTTGCCGGTTCGGGGAGGGGGTCGTACTATCGGGCCAGCATCCGGTGCGGGCCCGGTCGGCAGGCGACGACGACGGACGGACATGGAAACGGCGGGAGGGCGGCGCATGGAGGGTAACGGCGAACTGCACGCAAAGGGAATCCTGCACTTCACGATTTCCGTGCGCGACCACGTCAAGGCATCCGAATTCTATGCCGATCTCCTCGGTTGCGAGGTGGAGCGGGTGAGCAGCCATTTCGCCTTCATGAAGGCCGGGCAGGATTTCTTCGTGCTCTACAGGAACCCCGAGCACGTGCCGCCCAACGGGCCCAAGGGCACGCGGTTCCATCACGCCTTCATCGTCACGCCCGAGGAATTCGACCGGGCGCGTGACTGGATCCGGTCGCATGGCATTGAGGAGCTCCAGCCCGGCACCCAGAACCACCGCAGCTTTCCCGGACGTCACATCTACTTTCACGATCCCGATGGCAACGGCGTCGAGATCACCGACGTCACCGCCTGACGCCCGCGGGTCGTCGGGGCCGGGCCGGCCGGCCGACGGCAGCGGCCAGTGCGGTGGTGACCGGGGCGGTCACCGGTGACGTTTAACGGCGTAACCCTCGTCCATTCCTCGGATCTCCATATCGGTGACGAGGAAACGACGCGCGCCTGCGGCGGCGACGAAACGCTGGTGCTCGCGCGTGTCCTCGATGCGGCCCGGACCGTCCGCGCCGATGCGGTGCTGCTGGCCGGCGACGTGTTCGAAAACAACCGGGTGCCGCGGACCCTTGCGGACCGGGTGGCGGGGCTCCTCGCCGGGGCGGGGCGGCCGGTGGTCGTGCTTCCCGGCAATCACGATCCTCTGGTCGCGGATGCAGTATGGCGCTACATCGCGCGCGCCGCTCCCGACAACCTGTTCGTCCTCGGCGTCACCCGGCCTCGCGCCGTGGTGCTGCCTCGCCTTGGCCTCGAGGTCTGGGGCAATCCGCACCGGAGTTACGATGACATGGCGCCGCTGCGCGCGCCGCGGCGGCGGCACACGGCATTCCAGGTGGTCCTCGCCCACGGCCACTATGAACCGGTCCCCGACCGCCGCCGCCGCCTGCGCCCGGCCTGGCTGATCGGCGCGGCGGAGATCGCGGCCACCGGGGCCGATTACGTCGCTCTCGGGCACTGGAACCGGGCGACGGCCGTGGCCGGCGGCGCGGTGTCCGCGCATTACTCCGGCTCGCCCGAACTGTCCCGTTCGGTCAACGTCGTCACCCTCGGCGGGGGCGGCGGTCCCCCGGCCCGGGCACGGGTGACGCGGCGGGCCCTCGCCTTTTTGATCGACGGGTCGCTGCTTGATCGACGGGTCGCTGCCGTCCTTGCCCGCGCCGTGTTGACTCCATCCCCACCCGGTGGGACCATCGCCGGGCAAAAAAGAAAGCGGTTCCGATAATCGGAATCGAAACCGCGATCCGGGCCCGTGATGGCATCTCGCGGAACCGGGATCGCAGGTATTCAACAGTGGAGGACGGAATGCGGACATCGAGCGCCCTCGCGGGCCTGTGCGGACTTGTTCTGGCGGCGGCCGTTCCCGGTACCGGTGCGGCGCAGTCGGTCGCCGAGTTCTACAAGGGCAAGACGATCGAGTTCATCATCGGGACCTCGCCCGGCGGCACCTACGACCAATGGGCCCGTCTCATCGGCCGCCACATGGGCCGCCACATTCCGGGCAATCCCGGCTTCCTGCCGAAGAACATGCCCGGCGCCGGCCACATCAAGGCGACCAACTACCTGTTCAACGTCGCGCCCAAGGACGGCAGCACCATCGGCATGTTCTCGCGCAACATACCGACCCGGGCGCTCCTCAAGCACCCCGCCGTCAAGTTCAAGCCCGAGGAGTTCAACTGGCTCGGGTCGCCGGAGCTGACCAACCGCGTCTGCGTCGCCAAGAAGGGCTCGCCGGTGCAGAAGGGCGAGGACCTGTTCACCAAGGAACTGATCGTCGGCGGCGCCGGGCCCGGCACGGCGGTGAGCACCACGCCCGCGGTGCTGCGCGGCGCGCTCGGCATGAAGTTCCGCGTGGTCGAGGGCTACAAGGGGGCGCCGGACGTCATCCTCGCCATCGAGCGCGGCGAGGTGCATGGCATCTGCCAGACCGTCGCCGGCATCAGCACTTCCAATCCCGGCTGGCTCAAGGAGGGCAAGCTCGTCGTCCTGTTCAACCTCGAGCGCAAGCCGCTTCCCGAACTCAGGGCGCCGAGCGTGTTCAGCTTCGCCAAGACGGAGGAGCAGCGCCAGGTCCTGGCCTTCTACACCTCGAACACCGAGCTCGGCCGTCCCATTACCGCGCCGCCGGGCGTGCCGAAGGACCGCCTGACCGCGCTGCGCCGGGCGTTCGATGCGACCATGAAGGACCCCGCCTTCATGGCCGAGGCCAGCAAACAGAAGCTCCAGATCAACGCGCTCACCGGCGAGGAACTGACCGAGCGCATCCTCGACCTCGGCAAAACGCCCGCCGCGATCGTCGACAAGACCGAGGCCCTTCTCGGCCCCAAGCCGAAGAAGAAGAAAAAGAAGAAGAAACAGTAGCTCGGCTCGCCGGGGCCGGACCGTCCGTCAGGGTTCCGGTCGCGCCCCGGCGGCCATTCAAGGCGTGAGACGAAGACCGCCCGCAGGGGCGGCGATGTACAGGGAGGCGTTCATGAGTAAGGCGGAAACCTGCGATGTTATCGTCATCGGCGGCGGCTCGTCGGCGTTCGAAGCCGCAGTATCGGCGCGCCAGTCGGGCGCCGAACGGGTCGTTATGCTGGAGAAGGCGCCGGAGCCGGAATACGGCGGCAACGCAAGGTTCTCCCACACCGGCTTCCGCTTCTGCCATTCCGGCAAGGAGGAAGTGCGCGAATTCATCCCCGACGTCGACGCGGACGAGTTCGAGAAGATGACGATCAATCCCTACACGAAGGAGGAGTTCCTCGCCGACCTCAATCGCGTGACCCAGGGCCTGATCGACGCCGACCTCGCCGATGCACTGGTCGATGAATCGAACGCCGCGGCGCACTGGGCGCTCGACACCGGCATCAAGTGGATTCCGGAGAAATACGCGACGGTGAAGGGCCGCTTCCATTTCGAGCCCGGCCGCAACGTGCAGACGCTGGGCGGCGGCATCGGCCAGTTGAAGCAATGGCGCGAGATCGCCACCGGGCTCGGCATCGATATCCGCTTCGATTCTGCCGTCGTCGCCGTCTTTGGGACGCCCCGGCGCATCGACGGCGTCCGTGTCTCGACCACTGACCGCGACTACGGCCTCGCCGCCGGCGCCGTGGTGACCTGCGCCGGGGGCTTCCAGGCCAATCCCGAAATGCGGGCGCGCTACCTCGGCGACAACGCCGACCTGCTCAAGGTCCGCGGCTCGAAGCACGACACCGGCGAGGTGCTCAACATGCTGCTGGCCATGGGCGCCAGGGCCGCCGGGCACTGGCAGGGGGCGCACCAGACGCCCATCGATGCCGGCGCGCCGCGGTTCGAGACCCCGGTGCGCGACGACGGCCGCGGCAATTCCATGAACCGCTACGACTATTGCCACGGCATAACGGTCAATTCGCTGGGCCAGCGCTTCTTCGACGAGGGCGAGGCGTTCCATTCCTACACCTACGCCAAGACCGGGCGCGCGGTACGGACCCAGCCGGGCAACATCGCCTACCAGATCTACGACCGCAAGGGCATCGCCATGTTCCGCCACGGCGCCGACTTCAAGGCGACGATGGAGGAGGCGCAGACGATCCGCGAGCTCGCGGCGAAGATCGGCATGAACCCGGACGTGGTGGAGGATACGGTCACGCGCTTCAATGCCGCGGTGGACGACAAGGCGCCGTTTGATGCGTCGAAACTCGACGGCAAGCGCACCCGCGGCCTCAAC